>NZ_MSDP01000007.1:0-307718 GCF_001937155.1 Salinicola sp. MH3R3-1
CACTTCGACCAGCAGAGCGAAGCGCTCAGCATCGAGCAGACCGCGCAGTATCATGCGCTGCCGACTCGCTACAGCGTCGACACCGTCAACGGTGGCCATAGCGCCGCGGCAGACCAGGCTCTGCAGCAGGTCGCCAACACCACCCAACTGGCAACCGACATCGAAGCGTCCCACAGCGACTTGATCGGTGAAGGTCAGAGCGACGCTGCTGCTCAGGCGCTGCAAAACGCCACGCAGACCGTCAGCAATGACAACGGCAACGTCGAAGTGAATTTCGCCAGCCTGTAAGTCTTCGCCTTCGGGCGCAGTCTCACCGCTAGTCGAAAAAGGGAGCCATCGGCTCCCTTTTGGTTTTATATCCTGCAAAAACGAATGGGTTCAGACGCTACAACCACCATCATTCCTGTCGATAGTTTATTTCGCGCCATTCGATTTTTGTTAGACGGCTAACAGATCAATAATGACATCACCGGTTGAGGCCAAGAGCCCAACACCAAAACAGATGATCATTGGAGGCAACACCATGAAAACTCGCATTCTCGCCGCTATCGCCATTGCCGTCGCTCTACCCACCATCGCCCAGGCCAACAGCCTCGTGACCGAACGTCACTTCGACCAGCAAAGCGAAGCGCTCAATATCGAGCAGACCGCGCAGTATCACGCGCTACCGACTCGCTACAGCGTCGATACCGTCAACGGTGGTCATAGCGCGTCTGCAATTCAAGCGTTGGAGAACGTGGCCGATGCCACTCAGTTGGCTACCAATATCCCGGCGAGCCACAACGCCCTGATCGGCCAAGGCCAGAGTGAAGCCGCCGCCCAGGCGCTGCAGAATGCCACACAGAATGGCGGCAACGACCGCGGCAATGTCGAGATGGACTTTGCCAGCAACAGCTAAGCTGCTGATTGACGGAAAATGAGGGCCTGCGGGCCCTTTTTTGTGGCAGATACACGGCTATCGGCGGATCGTGACATTATCCATTCAGCACATGGCTCTTGTTCGCCCTCGAACTCTCTGCTGGTGGGCGGCTTCGTTCGAGACCGAAAGCACAAGAGAATTCGGCCGGGGCCGAACGGCACTCGAGCCGAACGACACCAGGATTAACGACACAGCCCCGATCGGTATCGCCGATCGGGGCTGTATTATAAGGAACTCACGTATCGTCTTTCTCGCGAGATGGCGACCTCAGGTCGCCAGCGGTTGCTGCGGTCCGAAACACTCGTAGCGCCGGTTCTCGGCCGGTACGCCCTGCGCAGCCAATAGCTGATCGACCTGCTGCATCATCACCATCGGGCCGCAAAAATAGTAAGTCGCCTGCCGATCGCCGACCCAGGCCTTCAGATCCTCGGCTTCGATTAGGCCCCGCTTGTCGAAGTCGGTATCCTCGGCACGAGGTTCATCGAAACAGAGGTGAAGCCGGAAATTGGCGTGCTCTGCCGCCAACGCTTCCAGCTCCGGCCCGAAGGGCCGTACGCCGCCGTGCCGCGACGCCTGGACGAAAATGATGGGGCGAGCCGTAGACTTTTTGAGCGCGGCGTGCGCCATGGAGATCAGCGGCGTAACGCCGACACCACCGGCAATGAGTACCAGCGGTTGCGCCTCCGCCTCCGGCAACTGCAGCGTGAACTCGCCACAGGGCGGAGACAGTTCGACCCGATCCCCGACGGCAAGGAAATCGTGAATCCAATTCGACGCATTGCCGGCCGGTACATCTTCGCCCTCGCCCGCCTCGCGTTTGACGCTGATGCGAAAGGCTGCCTCACCGGGCGCGTTGGAAAGGCTGTAATTGCGCATTGAGAGCCGACCATCCGCGGTATGAAGCCGGATCGAGACATACTGCCCCGGCTGGTGTTCGGCCAGCGGCTGACCATCGACGGGTTCGAAATAGATCGATACGATGTTGTCGCTCTCGACCTGGCGCCGGGCCACCACGAACGGCTTGAACCCCGACCAGCCATAGCGTTCGTCCTGCCCGGCGTAGATGTCTTTTTCCCGCTGAATGAAAACATCCGCCAGTTGCCCGTAAGCCGCTGCCCAAGCATCGATGACGTCATCCGTCGCGGCATCTCCCAGCACTTCACGGATCGAGGCCAGCAGATTTTCGCCCACGATGGGATAGTGCTCCGGCTGAATCGTCAGCGAGGTGTGCTTCTGGGCGATGACCTCGATCGCCTGCCCCAGTACGACGGGATTATCGATATGCTGGGCATAGGCGAGAATCGCACCGGCCAGCGCCCGCTGCTGAGTACCGGAACGCTGGTGCGCCGGATTGAAGTAGGTTTTGACCTCGGGATTGTGTTTGAACATCCGGGCATAGAAATGCCGGGTCAAACTCTCTCCGTGGGCCTGTAGCACGGGAACGGTCTGTTTGATAATAGCGGTCTGTGCGGGGGTGAGCATGGCGTACTCCTGGCGGAAAATGCGATCGAGATGGCTCGGGCACCAAAAGGGTATGTAACATACCTTTTTAAATAGGAGTATCATTTACCAAATTTAACTTGTCAAGGTATCATGAAGCTCACTACGCACACCGACTATGCGCTGCGCCTGCTGATCTATCTGGCAGTGAGAAGCGACGAGATGCCCGCCACGGTCCAGGCGGCGGCAACGCATTACGGTATTTCCAGCAATCACCTGGCCAAGGTCGCCCAGACACTGGTGCAACTGGGCTACGTCACCAGCCTGCGCGGTCGTGGTGGTGGATTACGCCTGCAACGACCCGCCGAGGAAATCAACATCGGGGCGCTCGTCCGTCAAACGGAGAATCTGGAACTGCTCGAATGCTTCGGGCCCAACTCCAGCTGCCCCATCGAACCCGGCTGCCGCCTCAAGAACGTATTGTGGAAGGCACAGCAGGCATTTCTGGAAATTCTCGACGGCTATGTCCTGGCGGATCTGGCCGGTAACGAGCAGGAATTACGAATATTGCTGTCGGCGCGACCTGCGCAAAGCCCCTGACGAAGAAAAGCAGGCACATCTTGCATTGAGAAAGCCCCGAAACAACCGTCAAAGAAAACCGCCGCTCAATCAGTGGCGTGAGGGCGGTTTTAGGGTTCTTTAACCACATGTAAATGATTGTTTTCCAAGTATTTTTTATAATGTCGACAATCTAAGTATACCTCCGATATACCTTTCAGCCTCGTAAGCTAACCGTGTGGCTGCTCATCGCACGGCCACTCAGCTACGTTCGTCTATGGGCACTGTGTGCCCCAAAACGATCGCCCATGGGCTTTTCAATCGCTGCCAAGGGTATCGATATATGCCAATTCAAGTAAGAGAAGCTAGCAAGGCGGATATCGGCGAGATCTTCGCCATCCGCACCAGCGTAGCCGAGAACCATCTCTCGCTTGAGCAGCTCGCCGAAATGGGTATCACACTAGAGACCATCGCCGCCATGCTCGACCAGGGCCCTAGTCTCTGGGTTGCGGAGTTTGATCGAGTACCCGTGGGCTTTTCGATGGTTCGCTATGAAACCGGGAGCGTATTTGGTCTTTTCGTCCGAGCCGATTACGAAGGGAGAGGTGTGGGCCGCTTACTTCTTGAGAAAGCCGAGCGCCATCTATTCGCCAAATTCGACGAGATCTGGATGGAAACCGAGATCGGCAGTCGAGCCTATGCATTCTACGAGCGTGCCGGCTGGCTTCCCGTTGAGAAGCGGTGTCGTGGCTTGATGAAGTTCGTCAAAGCCCGATCCGCGGCGGGTGGCCGGTGAGTGACAGTATTCGGTCAAAAGCGGAAATCTCTCTATGGCAACACCTAGCCCCAAGCTGACGTCATCTACTGGATGATGCGTGCTACAGACTCCAAGGCGGTGGGCGTCTCCCATCCCCAAGCCATCTTCTAAAAAACACGACTCTTCCTCGTCACTGGTCCTACGAACTTGTAGCGCCCCGCCTTCTGAGTGACGCGCTGCGGTTGAGTCCATGCTACCGCTCTTCCCTATGCGGCGGTTTTCGTTCGCTTATCGAAATCATTGATCCAATCTCGTAGCTTGCTTGCGTCGGCGATGATCTCGTCGATATCGGGCAGGTGGGTGGGAGTTTCGTCTGGCTGGGAGTGCTCAAAGGCGGAATACTTCGACATTAGATCGTCGATGACGATGCAATCCGCTGGCTCGATGGCTGCCAGTTTCTTGAGTACCCCCATCGTTTTGATCTCGCGGCGGAAGCGCCCAACGATGTTCGCACACAAGTGAACTTCCACTGTGCGCTCCACCAAAATGCGGAAGGGGCTGCAGGCATCCTTCAATGCCATCTGCCTGAGCTTTGGCTCCAGCCGCTTAGCGGCGCCCATCTCACTGATGAGCTGGCCAAGGCCAGGTTTGGGCTTCAGTGAGAACGTGTTGACCAATGACGGTACGCCCGTCTGGTGACCTTCCCGCCCGATCGCAATGACCTTGCAGCGAGCCTTGAAACCTTTCCCGATGCGCTTCTCGTGAGCGTCTTGCAGTAGGGCCAAGAGAGACAAACGATGGGTGAAAACGATGACTTGGCGACTCTCTGCAAGCTCGGCGATCCGCGCGGCCACTGCCTCCTCGAACCGCTGGTCAAGCGATGAGATGGGGTCATCGAATACGATAGGAATGGAACGATCGCTTCCGGTAGCATCGGCTAAGAACGCGGCCAAGGCAATGAGCCGCTGCTCGCCCTCGCTCAACACCTCGCAGTTTTCGACGCGCTGTTTGGGAGCTAGAAGTTCCGCGCAGAACGTGAACCTGCCTTTCCCTTGAGACTTATGTTTCATTACCACGGGCAACCCTTTGCCACCCAACTTCCCCATCTCGGCGTTGAAGCGATCGCAGAAACCTTGGGCCAACTCTGCACTTGCGATCTCGTTGTTCTTCGTTGTTAGCGTTTTCGTTGACGTCAAACGGATGGCCGCATCAAACTTCGCGACCGCAGTCAGGCGCTTGACCTCGGCCTTAATGGCGGAAACGTTTGCAGCTAGCCACTCTTTACCACGTAGGTCGAGCAGCCGCTCCTGACTGGCTCTCCTGCCTTCCACGTCAATTAGCCTAGCAAGCTGATCACGTTCCAGCTCAAGATCTGCGATCCGTTTGGCATGAGCGACGTGCCAAACCGACCAATCCACGCTGGGGACGTCTGCCAAGTCTGACGCTACCTTCAAAGCAGTGGTTCGCGCGTCCACGGCCACTCGCAGTGATTCGCCAACCGCAACGTCCAAGCCAATGGTTTGGCTTACGGTGGCCCACACCTGCTCGTCGGGCACTGACTGCAATGCCTTGACCTGGTCGTTTAGGTACGTTTCGGCGGCCGCTGCATCGGCTTGGAGCTTGTTCTGGATAAACTCGGAGAACCCGAGCATGCGCGCCTTGGCGTCAGCGCCGAGTTCCTGTTGGCACAACACGCACCTCGCTCCTTCTTCGACGTTCGGGTGCTCGTGATCCGGGTAGGCCGAGGCCGTTGAATACGCCTCTGCAGCTACCCATAAGCGGCGCCAAACCTCTTCTCCAACGCCTCTTAGTGGCACCTTGTCGAAGAACGCCATGGCGTGCGTACTAGCGGCCTCTCGCTTGCCGATGGCATCTGCTCGAGCAGCGATGATTGCATTGACTTGGTCGACGGAGGTCGCGGCTTCTCGATCCAGCGCCGATTGCTTGTGCTTGGCGAGCTGATCCAGTTGCTTGACCACCTTGGTATGGAGCACGGACGGGTTGGGCTGTGCCAAGGCCGCCTCCAATGTCACCCGTTCCACGCGTTCCTGATCGGACACGCCGCAAGCCGCGTCAATGGCCGCGTCTTGGGCTTTAAGCTTCAGAAGCTCCCGAAGCGTCGCAGCCGCCTTCGATTGGGACAAATCTGCATTGAGTTGCGGCAGCTGGTTCACCAGCAGATCCGCGCGCTGTCGCAGGTTGGCGCCGACGCGATCGGAAATCTCGATGAGACGCCCCATGAACACCATGGGCCGAGGCATGTGGGTTGCAGATGTCGCTTTGTCACCAAATTCTACGGACGTCGCGGAGTCGAACACAGGGATCGCTTTCAGCTCGGGTAACGGGCCCTTGCCCATGTCCCACGTCAGCTCTGACGCTTGAGACGCTGGCCCTTTTTGATCCATGGCCCTAATTTTCACCGCTGCAGTTGGGTTCTCGGTGGCGTCCAGAAAAACGTGGCCATACATGGGGCCTGCTATGCGCGCCCCGCACAAGTGTTTGGTCAAGCGCGCGTAGCCGGATTTGCCGGATCCGTTGGGGCCATACACGACCGCCAGGTCCGCCTCTCCTAGCTCGAGATGGGCTTGGTCGCCCAACGCGTTGACACCGCGGATGTCGAACAATCGTTCAAGTCGCAGTCCGCCGCGCCCTGGGGTGCCAGCAATTGCGCCGGGTACCAGTGGAGCGGAATCTTGGCTCAACTCCTTTGCGGCTTCTTGCAGGCAGTGATCTGCTAGCGCGTCGATGCCCGTCACGTCTGGCATGCGCCGGTAGGTGATCAGATCATGCGCGGCCGCCCGCAACCAACTGGCTTTGCTGTTCAACCACGCCTCAATCTCAATCGGCGCGGAGTCTTCATTTTGGCTCGTCATTGCTCCCCCCAGAGAAAATTTTCAGGCCAGTGGGCTCAAAGCCTGTCACGGGTTGTTGTTACTATGTTGCACCGCTTTTTGCGGGATTTCCCTGCAGGTCAATCCGGATCTGGGGGTGGGTCTTAAGCCGAGATCCAACTAGCTTGCCATACTCGCCCTTCGATGGCAGTGAGTCGGGTTTTACCGTGTATGACTCACTGGACCGAATGAATTGCATTTAAAATCGAGGGCAGCCCCCTTCCTAAGTCTGCTCTGGGTCGGAACCCGTCAGCCTTCTCAACCCCTGTCAGGAATACCTTTCGTATCAATCTGCCACACTCCGTTTCATTTCTCTATCCAACATCCCCCACCTTTCGTCGGGCTGGTTGCAAAACGCATTATTCCGCATCATTTTTCCGGCCCCATAATCGCCCTGCCGCCCCAGTAGCGGCGCGGCTTGGAGCCACCTGCGACGCTGCATCAAAATCGACCCATTTAGCGCGCAGGCGGGGCGGGGAGTCGACAGCGCGCCGGCAGCTTGCGGCGAGATAAGGGCAGGATGGTGGCCACAGGGACGTGGCCACCCATTCGCCGCTGTTACCGCGACAGCGACTCGATGATTTTGCAGTCGGCCACCGTATCCGCCTGGCAGCATTGCTCGAGCCGGTCGAGTTCCCGTTCCAGCTGCTGTAGATCCTTCAGCCTCGACCTGACCCGCTCCAGTTGCTCGTGGATGATCGAGTCGACCTGTCGGCACGGTGCGTTCTCGTCATCGGCGAGTCCAAGCAGCGATTTCACATCCTCCAGGCTCAGGCCCAAGTGACGCGCGCGCTTGATGAAGATCAGGCGATCTCGCTCACGATCCGTGTAGAGCCGATAACCGCCCTGTGTTCTGGTCACCGGCGAGAGTAGCCCCGCGCTTTCGTAATAGCGGATGGTCACCGCCTTGGTGTCGGTGGCCTTGGCAAGCTGACCTATGGTTATCCGGGTATCCATGATGCTTGACCCTATAGCGGCTAGAACCTTCATGCTATCAGCCAATCATTCGAGGAGGCACTGGCATGGATTCCTGCTGCGAGAACAAGGCTGGCGAGCTGGCGCAATTGCGAGGCGCGCAGGCCAAGGTGCTGTACTGGGTACTCGGTATCAACGGCTCGATGTTCGTGATCGAGTTCGTGGCGGGTTGGCTGATCGGGTCGACGGCGCTATTGGCAGACTCGCTCGATATGTTCGGCGACGCCACCGTCTACATACTGACGCTGTACGCGCTGAACCGAAGTGATCGAACGCGGGCCGGTGCGGCGTTGGTCAAAAGCCTGTTCATGTTCGTCTTTGGTTTGGCGGTCATTGCCGAGGCAGTTCACAAGAGCGTGGTAGGCAGCGTGCCAGAGGCCGGCGCGATGGGGATCATGGGGCTGCTGGCGCTGGCCGCCAACACGGTCTGTTTCATCATGCTGCTGCGCTACCGCTCGGCGGATCTCAATATGCGTTCGACGTGGCTCTGCTCGCGTAACGATCTCATCGCGAATACTAGCGTGGTGCTGGCAGCGGTGGCCGTCGGCATGACCGGCACGGTTTGGCCGGATGTGGTGGTTGGCCTGGCCATCGCTGCGCTCTTCCTGCATTCGGCCTGGCAAGTTTCGACCGAGGCGATTGTCGAATGGCGAGTTACAGGGCAGGCCAAGGCAGATGCTTCTTCGCCGCCTTCTGAAACGGTAAGCACCGGGAATTGCTGTGAATCGAAATCGTCATGCTGTGACTAATGGGGATTCCAACGCGTCACGGAGGGCATCCGATCTGTTGCGAATACCGGGTCGAGACGATGACGGGCGAAAACGACCACTGAATGGAAATCTACTCGATCAGTTTGAGCTCGAGGACATGGCGAATGCGCTCGCCATCCCACTCGTAGCCCAAATGCCGGCCCTGCCGCGTGGCGGACATGACCGGCGGACGTAGCACCGCCGCGCATTCGCCATCGGGGTCGCGCACGCTGGGGTACACGATGCCGTTCCCGCTGGCTTCCCAGACTTGCCGGCCGAACGCCTGCCCTGCGCTCCAATCATCGGGATCTAACAGGGGTGCGGCGCTTGGCTCGCCACGTAGGTCATGCAGCGTGCCAACCAGGTCCGAGAGATAAACTCGCTGCTGTAGCTGCATGGGCGGCTCGCTGGAGTCGTGCAGGAATCGTTCAGCGTGGTAACGCGTCTCGGCGATGGCTGTGGCCTCGCTCAAAGCGCAGTAGTAGACCCCGAAAGCCCCATCGCTGAAACGTGACCCCTGACCCGTGAAGTGGCAAAAAGCTGCCATGACGGGCGTCCAGCCTAGACCGTAGCGGCGATCTTCCTCTCGGACCATGTGAATCGCGCCGGCTTCCTCCCGTAACCGGGTGGAGGTCTGGCCTTCCAGCCGATTGAGAAGATTCCAGTCGCCAGGCGCGGCGACACGCTCGAATAGGTCGATAGGCGGAAACCGGGAAGGCACGACGCGATAGCTTGGCCGCCAATGTACGGTCGAGAGTGGAAACGTCATGCGTGGCTGCCACCGCGTGCGGCATCGAGGTACTGACGCACCACGTAGAGATCGGACACCAACCCGCTACGCAGTCGTTCGAGAGGCGCCTGCCCTGAGAACAGTGGATTGCTGTTCGGCCGGCGCAGCCAGCTATCCGCTGCATCGCTGCGCGGCAAAAGGATCTGCAACGCCTTGTAGATTCCCAGGATCAAAGACATGCGCTCTAGCTGGTTTACGTCCAAGGTGGCCTTGCCGGGCTGCTTCTGCCAGCGGCGATAAGTCGAACCCGGCACGCCAAGCAGCAACGCGGCCTCCTGCTCCTTCAACTGCCAATCTCGAGCGATGTTGGGATAGGTGCGCATGGCCGCCGCGCTCATATCCTGGCGCTGGTCGCGTGACATCTGAGTGATAGCCATATCGCCTCCTCGTGCCATTTGGCGGTTTTTATAGATTATCCGCCACTTGAACACAATTGTCATTATGGAACCATTGCTCGCGCGCCATGCGGCACAATGATCACGGACTGAAACGGCAGGCAAAGAAAAGCCGCCGTTCGAAGCGTTTCGAACGGCGGCTTTCGCAGGATTCTTGGCGCGCCCAGTAGGATTCGAACCTACGACCCCTGCCTTCGGAGGGCAGTACTCTATCCAGCTGAGCTATGGGCGCGTATGACGGGAGTCATGCCGGTTCGCGTCGATGACCTAGGATGGCCCGCAAGCGGCGCGGCCATCCTACCCGCTCGGTCAATGGCTGTCCAGCGGCGGCGGGGCCGCGGCGGATTATACTGAAGCCGCATCAACACGATAACGACAAGTGACCGATAGGGATGAGGGCGACATGAAACCGAGACGTTTTCTGGTGTTTGCAGCCGCTATACTAACGCCCGCAGCCGAGCCGGTTGGTCGTCAGGCCTGTGTGTTTCGACTTCGCCCCGCCTTGATCCCCGTCAAAGCAGTGCTGCATTTCCCGCGATGGCGCATCGCAGCCTGCATCGCCAATGATCCTCGCCGGCACGCCCACCGCCGTGGTGTGCGGCGGTATCGCCTTGAGCACGACCGAGCCCGCACCGATTCGTGCCCCTTCGCCGATCTCGAGATTGCCGAGTATCTTCGCGCCGGCGCCGATCAGCACACCGCGGCGAATTTTGGGATGGCGATCTCCCGTTTCCTTGCCCGTACCACCCAGCGTGACGCCTTGCAGCAGCGAGACTTCATCCTCGATGACGGTAGTTTCGCCGATCACTACGCCGGTGGCGTGATCGATGAACACACCGTTGCCGACCCGTGCCGCGGGGTGGATATCGGTCTGGAACACTTCCGAGCTGCGGCTCTGCAGATAGCGCGCCATCTGCCGGCGGCCGCTCTGCCACAGCACGTGGGCGAAGCGATGCACGGTCAAGGCGTGGAACCCCTTGAGATAGAGCAGCACTTCGGTGACCTGGCGAATCGCCGGATCGCGTTCAATCACTGCGGTCAGATCCTGGCCGATGCCTTCACCGACCGAGGGATCGCCGGCCAGCAGCTCGTCGAACAGCTTGATCAACTGATTGGCCGCCAGATCGGGATGCGCCAGGCGTTGGCCCAGGCGATAGGCCAACCCCGCGCCCAGTGTCGAGCGATTGAGCACCGCGCCCAGCATCAAGGGGGTCAACAGCGGCTCCTGCCGCGAGATCGTCATCGCCTCGTCGCGGGCCTGCTGCCATAGCTCGATCGTGTTCATCGTCTCTCCCTGAAGTGCCTACCCGCGACTGTCGCCACCGGCGCCAAGTGGAATCTCTAGCCTAGCAGCGAACGCAACCCGGCGATGGCGCTCTGGCCGCGTTCCTGCTTCTTCTCCGGGTTTTCCTTGTCGGCGCGCCCTTCCCATTCGAGATCGTCCGCCGGCAGTTCGTCGAGGAAGCGGCTCGGGGTGCAGTCGAGCAGTTCGCCGTAGGCCTTGCGCTGGCGGGCGAGCGTCAACGTGAGCGTGCGTCGGGCACGGGTGATGCCGACATACGCAAGACGCCGTTCCTCTTCCACGGTGCCGGACTCGATCGAGTTACGGTGCGGCAGCAGTTCTTCCTCCAGCCCCATCAGGTAGACATGGGGAAATTCGAGGCCCTTAGAGGCGTGCATGGTCAACAGCTGAACGCGGTCGGAGTCGTCCTCCTCGGCCTGCTGCTCGAGAATGTCGCGCAGCACCAGACGCGAAATGGCCGACTGCACGTCGTCGGTCTCCTCGGAGGCCTCGCCGTCTTCGTCGTCGCGATGCATCGACTTTTCGAGCTGGTCGATCAGCGTCCAGACGTTGGCCATGCGGCGCTCGGCGATGGTCGGCGCGCTGGCGTTTTGATACAGCCAGGCTTCGTAATCCATATCGCGGATCATCTCGCGAATGGCGGCAATGGCATCGCCCTGGTCCATGCGCTTGCGCACGCCGTCGATGAAGTGGGCGAAACGTCCGAGACGCTCGACGGCGCGGGTCGGCAGCACCTGCTCGAGCCCCATTTCCTGGCAGGCCGATAGCAGTGAAGCACCCCGTTCACTGGCATAGTTGGCCAACTTTTCCATGGTGCCGGGGCCGATCTCGCGGCGCGGCACGTTGACGATGCGCAGGAAGGCGTTGTCGTCGTCAGGGTTGATCAACAGCCGCAGGTAGGCCATCGAATCCTTGATCTCGTTGCGGGAGAAAAACGAGGTGCCGCCGGAAAGCTTGTAGGGAATCTGGTGGTGCTGCAGCTTGAGTTCGAGCAGCCGGGCCTGGAAGTTGCCACGGTAGAGCACGGCGAAATCGCGCCACTCGGCGCTCTCCTTGATGCGCCGCGTCAGAATCTCGCCGGCCACGCGTTCGGCCTCGGCCTCTTCATGGCGATTGACGATCACCCGAATCGGATCGCCCGGCCCCATGTCCGACCACAGAGTCTTCTCGTAGACGTGGGGGTTATTGGCGATCAGGGTGTTGGCGGCGCGCAGGATCGTGGCGGTGGAACGGTAGTTCTGCTCCAGCTTGATCACGTTCAAGCGCGGGAAATCCTCGCCGAGGGTCACCAGGTTCTCCGGCCGGGCGCCACGCCAGGCGTAGATAGACTGGTCGTCGTCGCCCACCACGGTGAACGTTGCACGTTCGTCCATCAGCATCTTGACCAGCTGATACTGACTGACGTTGGTGTCCTGATACTCGTCAACCAGCATGTACTGGATCCGCTTGCGCCAGCGCGCCAGCGCCTCGGGATCGGTCTTGAGCAGCACCACCGGCAGCATGATCAAGTCGTCGAAATCGACCGCGTTGTAGGCCTTGAGATGACGGTTGTAAGCTTCGTAGATCCGCGCGGCGTACTGCTGGTCTTCATCTTCGGCGTGAGAAATCGCCGGCCCCGGTAGCACCAGGTCGTTCTTCCACTGGGATATCTGACTCTGCACCCCGTTGATCTGCTCGGCGTCAGTGTCGGCTTCTTTCTGCATCAGGTCCCGCAGCAGCGCCTTGGCATCTTCCGGGTCGAACAGCGAGAATCCCGGCCGGAAACCCAGCGCCTTGAGCTCGCGGCGGATGATATTGAGCCCCAGGTTATGGAAGGTGGAGACGGTGAGCCCGTGACCCTCACGCCCCTTGAGCATCTGCCCGACGCGCTCCTTCATCTCGCGGGCCGCCTTGTTGGTAAAAGTGACGGCGGCGATCTTGCGCGCGCTCATCCCGCACTCCTGAACCAGGTAGGCGATCTTGGTGGTGATCACGCTGGTCTTGCCGGAACCGGCGCCCGCCAGCACCAGGCACGGGCCGTCGATGAAGCGAACGGCTTCCTGCTGACGCGGGTTGAGCTTGGCGAGACGTTGGCGAATATCGGACATGAGGGCAGAATCGCAGAGGTAGAAACGGAGACATCAAAACAACAGAGCGAGAATGATACACCTCATGCGCATCGTAAGAGACGATTTACGCGGTCCCGAAATCGCCGCCATGCTGGAAGCGCATCTCAAGGACTTCGAGCCAAATTCGCCGCCGGAAAGTCGCCACGCGCTGGATCTCGATCGTCTGCGCCGCCCGGAAATCCATTTCTTTAGCGCGTGGGAAGACGGCCAGCTGCTCGGCTGCGGCGCGTTCAAGCGTCTGAACGACGAGCACGCCGAGATCAAATCGATGCGTACCGATCCGGCTCATCTGCGCAAGGGAGTGGCGACAGCTCTGGTGGCCCATCTGATCGAGGAAGCACGGGCAGCGGGATTCGAACGCCTGAGCCTGGAAACCGGATCAGTGGCCCACTTCGCCCCGGCCAGAAAACTTTATGAGGCGTTTGGCTTCGCTTACTGCGAGCCGTTTGGCAGTTACCGCGAAGATCCGTATAGCGTCTATATGACGCGGCGACTGGATAACTGAAGACCCAAAGTCTAGACATCCACCGCGCCGACGAAATCCATCTGACGCCACGCCTCGTAGACGATGAGCGCGCAGGCGTTGGAAAGATTGAGGCTGCGGCTGTCCGCCAGCATGGGAATGCGCAGACGCTGTGCCGGTGGCAGGGCATTCAGCATTTCTTGCGGCAGCCCGCGGGTTTCGGGTCCGAAGACCAGCGCGTCGCCTTCACGATAATGGATATGGTTGTAACCGTGACGGCCGCGGGTCGAGACACCGAAGACGCGTTCCGGCCCTACGGTTTCGAGAAAGGCAGCCCAGTTGGCATGGACCTGGACTCGCGCCCATTCGTGATAGTCGAGCCCGGCGCGGCGCAGACGCTTGTCGTCGAGTTCGAAAGCCATCGGTTCGATGATATGCAGGCGAAATCCGGTATTGGCGCATAGCCGGATGATATTGCCGGTATTGGGCGGGATTTCCGGTTCATAGAGCACGATATCAAGCATGGCGGCCGGCTCGGATGCGGGTAACTCTCGCATCATACGCAATCGGCACAGCTTTCTACAGCGCCCCGCTCTCTACAACGCCCGAGAAGGGCGCCGGCATCTTCTGTAACAACTGGGAGACGGCGCCGCTTTCCACCGCGCCTCTAACCCGGCGCGGTCGTAGCTCGTAGCTCGTAGCTCGTAGCTCGTAGCTCGTAGCTCGTAGCTCAGTAAGGTCTAGAAACCGACGCTGACGCCCAGCACCGGACCGCTATCCAGCGTGCGGCCGTTGTCGTTGTCGAAATCGGTACGCATGTAGCGGTAGCCGCCGTAGACGTAGGTCTGCGAGATGATGTTGACCCGCGCCTGCGCGCCGTATTCGTAGCTCTTTTCCACGTCACCGCTGGTCAGGCCATCCGGCGTGTAGAAACCGTAGGCGCCGATCGAGGTCAACGGAATCGGCGTGTCGACGAACGCGGAACCGCCGAGCCCTAGACCGCCACCGTTACCGTAATAGGTATCCTGGTACTGATAACGACCACCGACGGAGAGATCGATACCCGGCAGCCACGGCGTGAACATCAACGAGCCCGAGTAGGCCTTGGCATTGTGGCCGCTGTCATCGGTATTCAGGTAACCAACCCCGGCCCGCAAGGTGGGAAAGATGGTCTGACTGGCTTCGACACCGAAAGACTCGTCGCCGCCGTTGGCGGAAACGCTCAGCGCCATCGCCTGCTGACTGGCAAAGACGAAGCTCGCCGTGGCAAGGGCAAAGCCCCATGGCTTCATTCCGCGGTTCTTGATCATGATAGGTCTCCCGGCATTCGTGCCAAATCGCGTTGGACTAACGGCGTAAGCGTGGCATAATTTCCGCGTTTATCAAACGGTGTTTTTAAACCATTTGTAACGCCACTCGCCAACGATCTTGCTGCGGCTAATCGTAGCAGGCGCGAGCATCGACCATCAGCGCCGGGAACCGACGGCCGGGTGGAGCGATAGATCAAGGAGTGTTGGTAACGCCGTACCGGTCGCGGTAGGCGCGGATCGCTTCCGCGTGCTGGGCGACGGAAGAGCCGTCTTCGCCGCCGCGGGGTTGGCGGGTTTCCAGGTAGGCAAGCAGTTGATCGAGGTTGACGATGCTCACAACCGGCATATTATACGTCGCCTCGACTTCCTGGATCGCGCTGTGTGGCTTGAGGCCATCGGCGTCCTGGCCCCGTTCCTGACGATCGAGTGCGATCACGACTCCAGCAGCATTGGCACCGGCGTTCTGGATGATCTGCATGACTTCGCGGATCGCCGTCCCGGCGGTGATGACATCATCGATGATCAGGATGTTGCCGCGTAACTCGGCACCGACGATATTGCCGCCCTCGCCGTGAGTCTTGGCTTCCTTGCGGTTGAAAGCAAAGGGCATGTCGCGCTGATGATGGTCGGCCAGTGCAACGGCTGTACTCGCCGCCAGCGGTATACCCTTGTAAGCTGGACCAAATAGTACATCGGCCGCGATGCCGCTGTCGGCAATGGCGCTGGCATAGAACCGTCCCAGGCGGGCCAGGGCACGGCCGGAACGGAACAAACCGGCATTGAAGAAGTAGGGACTGACACGACCGGACTTGAGCGTGAACTCACCGAAGCGCAACACCCCTTCGGCGATGGCGAATTCGATGAACTCCTGTTGATACGGCTGAATCTCGACGCTCACCCCAGGCCTCCCTATTGCCTCATGTTTGATGACGGCCGCTACCGTTTTGATCAAACGCAGCAGTCATTTACCTAAACCTTTCAAGCTCGGGTATCATACACGCGCGACAAAGAAGGAACACTGTATGAAAATCGCCAGCATCAATGTGAACGGAATCCGAGAGGCCGTCGAGCGGGGCTTTCTCGACTGGCTGGCCGAACAGGATGCTGACGTCGTCTGCGTGCAGAACCTGAAGGCCAAGAGCTTCGAGCTCGATGACAGCATTCTCTATCCGGAAGGCTACGAAGGCTACTTCCTGGACGCCGAACAGGATGGCTTTTCCGGGGTCGGGCTCTACTGCCGCAAGATTCCCAAGGCCATCATGTACGGTCTGGGTTTCGAGCAGTGCGACAACGAAGGTCGCTTTCTGCAGGCGGACTACGATCGCTTCAGCATCGCGACGTTCCTGATGCCCGAGGGTGACGATCCGGCCACCAAGCAGACATTCATGACTCAGTATCTCGAGTACTTGAGCAAGATGGCTCGCAAGCGTCGCGAGTACATCATCTGCGGCACCTGGCACATCGCCCACAAGACACTCGATCTCGCCAACTGGACCGACAACCAGACGACACCCGGCTTCAAGCCCGAAGAACGCGCGTGGATGGATCAGGTCTTCGGCCCGACCGGCTTCATCGATACCTTCCGTGAAGTCAATCGGGATGCCGGCCAGTACACCTGGTGGCCCAAGCTGGATCAGGAAGTGTCACGCTCTCGTCAGGAAGGTTGGCGTCTCGACTATCAGATCGTCGGCCCCAACTTCCGTCGCAACGTGAAAGACGCCTGGATCGATACCGACGCGACCTTCAGCGAGTTCGCCCCGCTGATCGTCGAGTACGATCTCGAGCTGTAATCGCCCGACCCAGCCGCACGCCAGCAGCCGTCAGCGATTCACAACGAAAACACCCCGCCAACCGGATAACGGCTGGCGGGGTGTTTTCGTTGCGAGATCGGCAAAAGCCGTCGAGAGCTAGCGACGACCCGTCTACAAATCGCCGAAATGGTACTGCAGCAGCGTCATCGCGACCACGGGGGCGGTTTCGGTGCGCAGAATGCGCGGGCCGAGAGTCAGCGCCTGAAAGCCGGCACGTCGGGCGGCGTCGACTTCAGCATTGCTGAGCCCGCCTTCGGGGCCGATCAATAACGCCGCAGACTCGACTGAATCTGCCTGCTGCCAGCTATCGTCGGTGGCGGGATGCAGCACCAGCCGCAGGCTCTCGTCGCGCTCGCCGAGCCATTCGGACAACGATCGTGGCGGATGAATCACCGGCACGCTGGCGCGCCCGCACTGCTCGCAGGCACTGACCGCGACGCCCTGCCAATGCGCCAGTTTCTTGGCCTCGCGCTCGCCCTTGAGGCGCACGTCACCGTGTTCGACGTAGAGCGGCGTGATCGCGGCCACGCCGAGTTCGACGGATTTCTGGATCGCGTAGTCCATGCGATCGCCCTTGGAGATCGCCTGGCCCAGATGCACGCTCAACGGTGACTCGCCGCCGCCTTCGGTCAGCGTCTCGATCCGGGCAACGACCCGCTTGCGGCCGACCTCGATCAGCGTGGCCTGGGCCTCGTGGCCGTTACCGTCGAACAGCGTCAGTGCTGCGCCCTCGCGCAGGCGCAACACCAGCGAGACGTGGCGAGCCGGCCCGTCGGGCAGAACGATGTCGCCGCCAGCGAAGAAGCTGGCGGCGACATGAATACGCGGTTTGGCCATGGCTCGAATTTACTGCGTGGTTTCGCTGGCCTGGGCGGTGCGCTGCTTCTTCTGGGCGTACATCGCTTCGAAGTTGACCGGCGCCAGCATCAGTGGAGGGAAGCTGCCACGGCTGACCAGGCTGTCGATGCACTCACGCGCGTAGGGAAACAGCACGTTGGGGCAGAACGCGCCCAGGGTGTGGTCGAGCTGATCGCCGGCGAGACCGGAGATGCGGAACAGCCCGGCCTGCTCGACTTCGACCAGAAACGCCGTGGCGCCGTCTTCGTTGTTCGACACCTGCGCCGTCACCTTGACCACGACCTCGTAGAGATCTTCGCCCACCGACTGGCTGGTGGTATCGAGATCCAGACCGACCTTGGGCTTGAACGGCTGCTGGAACACGCTGGGCGCATTGGGTGATTCGAACGAGATGTCCTTGACGTAGATGCGCTGCAGGGAGAACTGCAACTGCGGCTTATCCTGAGAACCCTGCTGATTGTTGTCTTCCGCCATGATGCGTTTCCTGTACGTTCCTGAATGACTAGGAGCGTTCCTGAGTGAATAAGAGCGTTCCTGACTGACTAGCCTGATTGACTATGAGTCTCGATGGCCGGCGCCTAGCGCCGTACCACCGGAAGGCCATCGGCCTGCCACTGCGCCATGCCGCCCTTGAGCTTGTAAACCCGGGAAAATCCGGCCTGGCTGAGCTCGGTGACCGCGGCGGCCGATGTCTGACCCTGCTTGCAGACCACGATGACCGGTGTGTCCTTGTGCTTTTCGATCTGCGGCAGCCGCTCCTTGAGACGCGACTGGGGAATGTTCTTGGCGCCAGCGATGTGGCCCGCCTTGAACTCGTTGCTCTCGCGGATATCGATCACCACACCGTCTTCGCGGTTGATCAGTGACGTGGTCTCGGTGGTGGAGACGCCGGAGGCGCCGCCGCGCTTGGCCTCGAATGCCAGCCATGCCAGCAGCACGACCAGAAAGGCGCTGACCAGCAGCGGATGATTTTCGACGAATTCGAACAACTGATCGATCATGGGTCTGCCGACACTCTAAATCTGGGGCCAATGGGATCGCAAAAACGCCTTATGGCGTGCGACTCCGCCCTTGGCGCGTCTGCATCAAATCGCGTCCGCAACCTGGCATGTGAAGCCTTCGTTGCTCGGGACGCGAGCGGCTGAAATTCCTGGCCCGCTAGCGGGCGCCGGCCATTATACACGAGGCCGCCGTTGAAACGAGGAAGGCGCGGGCGCTCGCGCATTCCAAGGCAGGCGGCTGACCCGACTCACTCGGTGCGCTATCCTTCAGGATTCTGATTCAGAACGCTAGATTCCAGAACGACAGATTCCAGGACGACAGACTTCAGGACGAAGCATTCCGCCGCCGCTGGTTTCGACACGACTCACTCCGTTCATCCGATTTTTCGAGGCTTGTCATGGCAGATACTTCCAGCATCCCGCGTCCCGTCGCACTGTTGATTCTCGATGGCTACGGTCAGAACGACGATACCGCCAATAATGCCGTCGCCGCCGCCGATACCCCGGTGATGGATCGTCTCAAGCGCGATTTCCCCAACACCCTGATTCATACCGATGGCCCTTACGTCGGCCTGCCGGACGGACAGATGGGCAACTCCGAAGTCGGCCACATGAACATCGGCGCCGGGCGGATCGTCTATCAGGACTTCACCCGCGTCACCAAGGCGATCGCCGACGACGCGTTGAAGACGAACGAGGCGCTGACCGCACCCATCGATGACGCCGTCGCCAACCACGGCGCCGTGCATCTGATGGGTCTGCTCTCTCCCGGCGGCGTGCACAGCCACGAGGACCACCTGCTGGCGATGGCGGAACTCGCCGCCAGCCGTGGCGCCAAGCGGATCTACCTCCACGCTTTCACCGACGGCCGCGATACCGCGCCCAAGAGTGCCGGCGCCTCGATCGAGCGAGCCAACGCCAAGCTGGCCGAGCTGGTCGGTGCCGACCATGGCTTCGTCGCGTCGGTGGTGGGTCGTTACTTTGCCATGGACCGCGACAACCGCTGGGATCGTGTCGAGAAGGCCTATCGCGTCGTGCGCTTCGGCGAGGGCGAGTACGTCGCCGACAGTGCCGAAGCCGGGCTGGCAGCGGCGTACGAACGCGGCGAGACCGATGAGTTCGTCGGTGCGACTGCCGTGCGCCCCAACGGCGACAAGATCGTCATGGCCGACGGCGATGCCGCCCTGTTCCTGAATTTCCGCGCCGATCGTGCCCGCGAGCTGACCCGCGCCTTCGTCAATCCGGATTTCGACGACTTCGATCGTGGCGAGCGGATCAAGCTGGCCGGCGAGGGTCTGGTGACGTTGACCCACTACGCCGACGACATCGACACGCCCGCCGCTTTCCCGCCCAACGATCTGGTCAACACCCTGGGGGAGGTCGCGGAGAGTCATGGCCTGACCCAGCTGCGTATTGCCGAGACGGAAAAATACGCCCACGTGACGTTCTTCTTCTCCGGCGGTCGCGAGGCCGAGTTCAAGGGTGAAGATCGCGCCATGATCCCGTCGCCGAAAGACGTCAAGACCTACGACGAGAAGCCGGAGATGAGTGCCTACGAGCTGACCGAGACGTTGGTCAAGGCGATCGAGGCCGGCAAGTACGACCTGATCGTCTGCAACTACGCCAACGGCGATATGGTCGGCCACTCCGGCGACCTGAAAGCGGCCACCAAGGCGATCGAGACGGTAGACGTATGTCTCGGTCGCGTGGTCGAGGCGATCCAGAAGGCCGGCGGCGAATGCCTGGTCACCGCCGATCATGGCAATGCCGAGATGATGGTCGACCCCAAAACCGGCAATCCGCATACCTCTCACACCACCTTCATGGTGCCGCTGGTCTATGTGGCCCGGAGTCAATCCGCCAAGCTCAAGTCGGATGGTCGGCTGTGCGATCTGGCACCGACCCTGCTGCACATGCTGCAGAAGCCCGCGCCCGAAGAGATGACCGGCAATGTGCTGATCGACGATGCGTGACGCTGACTCGCGAGTCGTCACCGTCCACGCGGGAGTCCGTCCAACGTGAGTCGTAGGCAAGTCAGGCGTCTCTCTCGGTGCGGACTCGGTAGCGGTACGATTACATTGTTGCTGGCCGGCAGTCTGCTGCTGGCCGGCCCCGCGCTGGGTCAGGCCAATCCGCAGGAAGCCCGGGCCAGGCTGGACAGCCTGGCGACCGACATCCAGGCGCTGCAGGGCAAGCTGGAAAATACCCAGGCCGCTCGCGGTGATGCCCAGGACGAGCTGGAACAGGTCGAGACGGCGATC
This sequence comes from Salinicola sp. MH3R3-1, assembly GCF_001937155.1. Classification (NCBI taxonomy): domain Bacteria; kingdom Pseudomonadati; phylum Pseudomonadota; class Gammaproteobacteria; order Oceanospirillales; family Halomonadaceae; genus Salinicola; species Salinicola sp. MH3R3-1. Next base: position 20,590 of record NZ_MSDP01000007.1, read on the forward strand.
GGCCAGACTCACAAACGCCTGGATACTCTCCAGACCGAGCGCCATAAGCTCGATGGCGAAGTCGACAAGCTCCAGCACAAGCGCCAGACCCTGGCAGCCGATCGCGACCAGCAGCGCGAGGCACTGGCACGCCAGTTCGACGCGCTCTATCGTCTCGGCACCACGCCCCAACTGAAGTTGTTACTCAATCAGGACGATCCCGCCGAGGTCGATCGGCTCCAGCACTATCTCAATGCGCTCTCCTCGGCGCGGCGCGAGAAGCTCGAGCAGCTGCGCGCGCTCAACCAGCAGTTGGACGACAATCTGGCGGCGATCGATCAGCGTCGTTCGCGCCTGGACGAGGTACAGACCGATCTCGAGCAGCAGCGCCAACGGCTGGCGTCGAACCTCGAGGAACGTCAGGCGCTGGTGGCCAAGCTCAGCGGTCGTTACGACAGCGAGCAGTCTCGACTCGAGGATCTCAACCAGGACAGGGCTCACGTCGAACGTCTGCTGGATCGTATGCAGAAAGAGCTCGCCAACCTGAAGAAGCCGCCGCCCTCGACCGCGATTCGTCAGACCCGCGGCGGCCTGCCCTGGCCGGTACAAGGGTCGATGCTGTCGAGTTACGGCAGCGGTGACGGGGTCAATCGCAACGGTATTCTGATCGGCGCGCCGGAAGGCACCGCGATCAAGGCGGTGCATGCCGGCCGGGTGGTCTTCGCCAACTGGATGCGTGGCTTCGGCAATCTGCTGATCCTCGATCACGGCGACGGCATTCTGACGCTGTACGCCCACCTTCAGCAGATCGACGTCGACCCCGGACAGCAGGTGGACAACGGCCAGACGGTTGGCGCTGTCGGCAATACCGGCGGCCAGTCGCGCTCGGCACTCTATTTCGAGGTGCGCCAGAACGGCAATCCGATCGACCCGAGCCGCTGGATCGGACGCCGCTGATCGGTCCGGCACTCTGTAACCACCGGTTGCGCTGGATCATCGCCCCGCCGAAACGCTATGCTGGGTTATCAAACGCCGTTCCGTCATCGGAGTGGCAAGGTGTCGGGCTCAGCGGCGCCAACCAATCCTTTCTGCTCGAGTCGCGGAGACCGCATGAATTCAAGTCGTCTGAAGACAAGGCCTCTCGCCAGCACGCTCATCGGCTCGTTGCTGCTCGCGCTAATACCCATCATGGGGTTGGCTCCGGCCGCTCAGGCGCAGACCGACAGCGCTGCTGGCGCGCCCGCTCAGACTCAGGGCGATGCTCTCAGCCAGGCCGAACGGGATGCCGCCAACGGCCTGCCGGTGGAGGACGTCCAGACCTTCGCCGAGGTCTTCGAGCGTATCAAGCGCACCTATGTGGAAAAGGTCGACGACAAGACGCTGCTGCGCAACGCCATGCACGGCATGCTCAGCCAGCTCGATCCGCACTCGGAATATCTCGATGCCGATGCCTTCCAGAACCTGCGTGAAACCACCGAAGGCGAGTTCAGCGGCGTCGGGATCGAGGTTGGCCTGCGCGACGATCAGCTCACCGTCATCGCACCGATCGACGATACTCCGGCCGCCCGCGCCGGCGTTCAGCCGGGCGATCGTATCGTCGCCATCGACGGCACCCCGACCAACAATCTGAGCCTGCAGGAAGCCGTGGATCTGATGCGCGGCGATGCCGGCTCCGATATCGAATTGACGCTGTTGCGAGACGGCGAGCAGGAGCCGCGCGACCTGACACTGACGCGCGAGTCGATCCAGTCCGAGAGCGTGTCCAGTCGTCTCGTCGAGCCCGGCTACGGCTATCTGCGGATCAGCCAGTTCCAGAGCCGCACCGGCGAGCAGACCCGCGATGCGCTGGAATCGTTGACGAAATCGGGACCGCTGCAGGGACTGGTGCTCGATCTGCGCAACAACCCGGGCGGCGTACTTTCCAGCGCCGTCGACGTTGCCGATCAGTTCCTCTCCAGCGGGCTGGTGGTTTACACCAAGGGGCGCCTGCCGGACGACGACATGCGCTTTACCGCGCACGCCGCAACCGTGGCTCCAGACGTGCCGCTGGTGGTGCTGATCAACGGCGGCAGCGCGTCCGCGGCCGAGATCGTCGCCGGCGCGCTGCAGGATCAGGGCCGCGGGGTGCTGATGGGCACGCGCAGCTTCGGCAAGGGCTCGGTGCAGCAGGTGATGCCGCTCGGCAACGGCGACGGTCTCAAGCTCACCACCGCGCGTTACTACACCCCCAGCGGACGCTCGATCCAGGCCGAAGGTATCGCCCCGGACGTTCGCGTGGTCAGGGGGCGGCTGGAAGTGGAAGAGAACAGCGGCCTGCAGCTGCGTGAATCCAGCCTGCGCGGTCATCTGCTGAATGGCGATCCCGCTGCCACCGGCGACAACCCGGATACGCCGGTCGCCGCCGACGATTATCAGCTGAGCGAAGCGCTGAATCTGCTCAAGGCGCTCAATGTGGTGCAGCGGAACCGTTCGGGGGAGCCAGCGCCTCGAGCGCAAGCGGACTGAGTCGAAAGACGGCGCTTTTCATCGGCTCGGGTGCCATGACTGTCCTGGCACTCGGATTGAGAAGGGGTAAACCGGATGAATCGAAAAGAAGTCCTGCGGCGGCTACAAAAGCACCTGCCGACCTTGTCGGCTGAGTTTCAAGTCAAAACACTGGCGCTATTCGGTTCTATCGCGCGTGATCAGGCGACGCCGGAGAGCGATATCGACATTCTGGTAAGCTTCGAGGGTCCGGCAACGTCAGCGCGATACTTCGGCGTTCAGTTCTATCTCGAAGACCTGCTGGAATGCCCGGTCGACCTGGTCACGGAAAAGGCATTGCGGCCGGAATTGAGACCTTTCATCGAACGTGAAGCACTTCATGTCTAATCAACGGCCAGAACGCGAGTGGCGTTTTTACATCGACGACATGCTCAGTTTCGCCGAGAAAATTCTGGCCTATACCGAAGGTCTCGATCAAGACACCTTCGTTTCGAGCGACCTCACCTACGATGCCACTCTTCGCAATCTTGCGCTGATTGGTGAAGCCGCAACTCGCATCCCGGAAGACGTCCGCACTGATCACGCCGAGGTTCCATGGCGGCTGATCATCGCCACTCGCAATCGACTGATACATGCCTATCTGGGCGTGGACAACGACACCGTCTGGAGCATCATTCAGGAAAACATTCCCGAACTCCTGGTCATGCTGGAGCATATCCAGGCCCAGCATCGAGATCCCCCCTCTTGCTGGAACTCAGACACATCGATCTGAATTCATCTCTACGACGCTTATCAACGACACCGCTCGGGCAGATCCCCATATTCGCCCAGCGCCTGACGGATCAGCAGTCGCTTGACCGGCATCAGCCGATCGACACCGGAGAGCCCCCAGTTGCGAATCAGTCGCAGCGCGGGCTGATCACTACCGAATAACCGCTGGAACCCTTGCATGGCGGCGAGCATGGCAGCGTTCTCGCTGCGTCGACGACGTTCGTAACGCGCCAGAATGCGCGAATCACCCGGCTCGGCGCCGCGACGGCGGGCGCGAATCCACTCCTCGGCGAGTACGGCCGCATCCATCAGCCCCAGGTTGACGCCCTGGCCGGCCAGCGGATGCAGACTGTGCGCGGCATCACCGACCAGCGCCAACCCTTCGTCGACGTAGCGCTGAGCATGGCGCTGGGTGATCGGGAAGTGCGGCGCGGCATCGATGACCTCGACGTTGCCCAGCCGGCCATCCAGCCCCTGCGCCAGCTCGATACCCAGCTGCGCCCGGCCCTCGTCGGTTTCGCCCAAGGCCGTAAGGCGCCGAGCCTCGCCGGGCGTGGTCGACCACACGATCGAGCAGTGATCGTCGCGGCCCTCGATGGTCAGCGGCAAAAACGCCAGCGGCCCGGTGGCCAGGAAGGCCTGCCGCGCAATGGCGCCATGGCCGACGGCGGTACGCACGCTGGTCACCATGGCGGCCTGACCGGTGTCGCGCTCGTGAACCGGAATCCCGGCCATCCCGCGCAGCGGAGAATTCGCCCCATCGGCCCCGACGATCAGCGGCGCCCGGCGCTGTTCGCCGTTATCCAGCGTGACCACGGCGCGGCCGGCATCGCGAACGTCTTCGCGGTCAACGTCTTCGCGGTCAACGTCGTTCCCGCACGCCGTTTTCTCACGCACGTAGCTTGTCAGGCGCGCCTCATGCAGCCATTCCACGTTGGGTAGCGCCTGCAATCGCTTAGCCAGTGCCGCCAGCAGCAGGTCGTTCTCGACGATATGTCCCAGCGAATCGACGCCCACGTCTTCGGCATCGAACCGGATTTCGCCGCTGCCTTCGGCATCCCAGACCTGCATACCGCGATAGGCCGCGACGCGACGCGAGGCAAGCCAGGGCCAGACATCGAGTGCCGTCAGAAGCCTGCGGGACGCAGCCGTCAAGGCGCTGACGCGCAGCGCCGGTTTCCCGTGACCCAAGGTGTCAATCTCTTCGGGTGCCGGCGCCGCATCGACGATCGTCACTCGCCAGTTGGCTTCGCCCAGCAGCAGGGCCAAGGTCGAGCCGACCACCCCGCCGCCGACGATCACTACATCGCTGTCATCCATTACGCGTCTTCCCTCCTGGGATTTGCCTAGCGTTCGATTCCCATGGCGCGGCGTGCCAACGTCCGACGCAACGGTCCGAGCGCATTGAGCCCGACCAGCCCGGCGGCGCGGGTGTAGCCGAGTACCGCATGATCGATACCGAACAACCGAATCAGACCGTCGCTGAAGCGCACGATCCGATGGGTGTCGGCCGTGCGGCTGGCTTCGAATGCCGCCAACGTACGGGCATCGCCGGCGGTGCGACCGTTCGCTCGCGCCGTCTCGATGGCGGCCGCGAGATCCATGACGCCACGCAGCGCCAGATTGAAGCCCTGCCCCGCGACGGGATGCAGCGAATGGGCGGCGTTGCCCAGAATGGCCAGATGCGGGCGGATCGTCTCTCGCGCCGTGATCAACGACAGCGGATAGGCGTGCCGCTGGCCCACCCGACGAAAACGCCCGGCACGGTCGCCGAACGCGCGCTGCAGGCGGTCGAGAAACAGACTATCGGGGAGCGCCAGGGCTTCCTCGATGTCGCCCTGCTCATGGGTCCAGACCAACTCCATCCGACGCCCGGTCAGCGGCAATAGCGCCATGGGGCCCTCCTGGGTGAAGCGCTCGAATGCCCAGCCGTCATGCGCCCGACTCATTTCGACGTTGGCGATCAGCGCGGTCTGCTGATAGGGATGATGGTCGCTCTCGATACCCAGACGCTCCTTGAAACCGGAGCGTCCTCCGTCGGCCAGCACCGTCAGGCCCGCCTGGATGATTTCGCCGGTATCGAGCGTGAGGCGATAACCACCGTGCGCGGGCTCGAGCGTCTCGACCCGCGCCGGGCAGTGCCAGTCGATCGGCAGCCGATCGAGCCGCGCGTGCAGCGCTCGCCCCATCCAGGCGTTGGGAATGACGTAGCCCAGCGCCTCGACGCCGAGTTCATCGGCGTGCAGCCGGGTCGCCCCCAGGTGGCCGCGCTCGCTGACATGGATATGCCGGATCGGTGATGCCTGCTCTCGCATCGTCGGCCACACTTTCAACTGCTCGAAATGCCGGCGCGACCCATGGGCGATGGCACTGGCTCGGGCATCGAAGCTGGGCTGATAGGCACCGACCTCGTCGACGCTGGGCAGCGGCTGTGGCTCGATGATCGCGACACGCAACGGCGCTCGCGGCTCACCGTCGGATTCTCGCTCGTCCGCCCGTGCTTGCTCATTCGCCCGTGCTTGCTCGGCTTCTATGAGATCGCCCAGCGCACAGGCGAGGCTGGCGCCCACCAGGCCGCCGCCGATAATTGCCACGTCGACCGTGGTTGGTTGTCGAGTCTGAGCCATCCGTGCCCGCCGCTCCGTTACGATTGGAAATTCAAAAACCCGCCCTTACGCGGCCTACACCGCCTTTACATCATTTACGTAATCTTCGCGCCGTCAACGGCGCCGATCAAAAAACGATCAATCCTGGGCTTTCATCAGTGCTTCGATCGCATCCGCTGCCTTGGGTACCCCTGAGGTCAGTACTTCACCGCCGGATTCCGTCACCACCACGTCGTCCTCGATGCGAATCCCGATGCCGCGATATTGTGGCGGAATATCCTCGGCGTCGGGGATATACAGGCCGGGCTCGACCGTCAGTACCATGCCGGGCTCCAGCGGTCGTGGCTCGCCGTCGACCCTATAGCTGCCGACGTCGTGAACGTCCAGACCGAGCCAGTGCGAGGTCGAGTGCAGATAGAACCGACGGAAACTCTGGGATTCGATGCAAGCTTCCAACTCACCTTCCAGCAAGCCGAGTTCGATCAGCCCGGCTGTAAGATCTCGTACCACGCCTTGGTGAATGGCTTCCAGTGTGGCGCCGGGTTTGACCGCCGCCACGCCCCGCTCTTCTGCCGCCAGCACGATGTCGTAGAGCGCGCGCTGGGCGTCACTGAAACGGCCATTGACCGGAAACGTGCGGGTGATATCCCCGGCGTAGAGATCGAACTCGCCGCCGGCGTCGATCAGGACTAGATCGCCGTCTGCCAGTGGCGCGGCATTTTCGATGTAATGCAGCACGCAGGCGTTGGCACCGCCGCCGACGATGGTGCCGTAGGCCGGCGCCCGCGCCCCGTGCCAGACGAATTCGTGCTCGATCTCCGCCTGCAGCTGATATTCGAAGCGGCCGGGACGGCTGGCGTGCATGGCCCGGCAGTGCGCCAGCGCGCTGATCTGCGCGGCGTGACGCATCAGCGCCAGTTCGGCCTCACTCTTGGTCAGGCGGAGTTCGTGAACCAGGGCGCTGACATCGGCAAACCGGGTAGGCGCGACCGCGCCCCGCCGCGCACGGGCACTCAACTGGGCGCGCACGCCCTCGGCAATGCCCATGGCACCGGCATCGGCCAGCGGCAGATACAGGCTTTGGCGACCATCCAGCAGTTCAGCCAGGCTGGATCGCTGGGTATTGTCGAAAGCCTCATCCATGCCGTAGTCGCTCACGGCCCCTTCGGGGCCGATGCGAATCCCGGTCCAGGCCTCTTTCTCGGGATCCTTCTCCTGGCAGTAGAGAATCGCCTCGCCCGCTTCACGGCCGGGCAACAACAGCAACAGCGCGTCGGGTTCGGGGAATCCGCACAGATAATGGAAGTCGCTGTTCTGACGGAACGTGTATTCGCTGTCGTGATTGCGTGTCTTGAGCGCAGCGCCCGGCAGCAGTACGGCGCTGCCTTCCGGCAATTCGGCCATCAGTCGCTCGCGGCGGGCGGCGAACTCTTCCATCGTGATGGCCGCGAGACGCGGTAACGGCTCGGGTAACATGCCTCTCTCCTTGCGCAGTGCGTCTCGAGACTCGAACGGACGCCTGAAAGTTTGACGATCGTGTCTCTCGTTTTCCGTGGCCTGGTTTTCCGGGGCCTAATTTTCCGGGGCCCGGTTTTCAGGCCTTAGTTTTTCCGAGGTCCTGGTTCTCCGAGACCCAGGCCCCGAAGCACGGGCGGATTCAGTGCAGCGACGGCGGCGTTTCACCGTCGTTGGCGGCCAGGTCGCCGTCTTCGGCCTCGACCTGTTCCACCTGAGGCTCGCCGGGATGCTGCTCGGTATAGAGCAGCATCGCCGCCATCCGGGCGTGCTCGGTCAGCGCGAACAGATCGTTCTCGTTTTCGGGATCGTCGGCGATATCGACATCGATCGCCGAGAGCTGACCGAGATCCTCCAGCGCCTCTTTCAAGGGCGAGGACCAGTTCTCGTAGGTTTCGCCATCCACCTCGTTGACGATCTCGAGAAAGCCCTGCGTCCACTCCTTGAGACCTTGAGCCCGCTCGGAGAGCGAGAACAGCTCATCCGGCAGCATCGGCTCGAAGTTCAGCTCGGCCGCGGACAGCGCATCCAGCGTCTGGCGCCGCCAGCCCAGCAGCACGTCGGCATCGTCACGGCTTTCCGGCTGCTCGACGTTGAGCGCGCGGCAGACTTCCTCGAGCCAGCCTTCGGCGCTGACGTCATGCAGGCCGAGTTCGGCGCACAGGCGGCCGTCGAGGAACGCCGGTGACTGCAGGCTGCCATGCACCAGAAAGACGTTGGCGACGGTGGAAAAATCGAGCTGGTCGTTGATGATCGACATGTCGGCATCCAAGATTGGGGAATCACGAGCGTTGATGTACGTTCAGCGCGACAGGCGCCGCGTTGACCGCCCATAATCGGCTCTCTATAGTGACGGATCAATCGCGATACCCCCATCTTACCGCATCGATCTTCACCGCCCACCCCGGAGCGACACCATGAGCGACACGTCTCGCCCGACGACCGAAGTCACCTTGCTGGGCAAATCCTTCGTGATCGCCTGTCCGCCGGAAGAGCAGGAGCAGCTGAAGCGCTCCGCCCGCTATCTGGATCGCGCCATGCACGGCATCCATTCTCGCGGCAAGGTACTCGGCGCCGAGAAGATCGCGATCATGGCCGCCCTCAACATCACCCACGAACTGCTGACGGCGCTGGATTCACACCGCGCCGGCGAACAGAGCCTGAGTGATCTGAGCGAGAGGCTCGAGCGCGCGCTGGCCAAGGCGGGCGAACCCGGCCAGAAGACGCCGGTATCCTGAAAGCTTTACCCCGTCTCTCAATCCTTCATTGGGCAACGCGAGCCGCTCTGCTACGATAGTGGTGTTTCCTGGAGTGTGCGCCAGTCATAACAGTCCCTCGAGCCTATGCGCAGTACCCAGGGGGCCAAATGCTAGGCAGGCCCGTGTGCATGTCCGCGCGACGGAAAGCCTGAAGGCTTGCCTGCGGCCACCCACCTTGAACCAGTAGGTTCAGGGCCAGAATGACAGCGGCACTCTGGGGAACTCTCTTGTCTTTCAACGAGACCACCGCAACGATCATCACCGAGTTTGCCCAGCCGACCATGACACCGCCGAACGGCGAGTCGGTCGTCAACGGCAGTCTCGATAGACGCGAACTTCGTCGCCAATTGCGCCGACGTCGACGCGCACTGACCCCGCATCAACGACGCAGCGCCTCCCGCGAACTCTGCCGTCGCCTCAAACGTCTGCCCGCGCTGCAACGCGCTCGTCGCGTGGCGCTCTATCTACCCAATGATGGCGAGATCGATCCGCAGCCGCTGATCGACTGGCTGACCTCACGCCGCGCCCACGTCTATCTGCCGGTGCTACGGCCGCTGTCGGATAATCGATTGTGGTTCGTTCGTTATCACGCCGGCACCCGGATGACCCGCAATCGTTTCGGCATTGCCGAGCCGGATACGCGTTTCGGCGCCCATCGTGCCAATCGCCTGCCCGCCTGGGCGCTGGACACGGTGCTGCTGCCGCTGGTGGGATTCGACGATGAAGGGCAACGGATCGGCATGGGCGGCGGCTTCTACGATCGCACTTTTGCCTTTGCCCGCCGTCAGCGCCCGCGGCCACGTCTGATCGGGCTCGCTCACGACTGCCAGAGAGTAGACGCCTTGCCGGTGGCCGACTGGGATGTGCCGCTGGATGCGATCGTCAGCGATCGACGGATCATCCAGCCGCGGCGTTGATCGCCGACTAGGCTCAAAGAGGCAGACCGAGAGCCCAAACGACGACGGCCGGCAGCGTTTCCGCTACCGGCCGTCTCGAGCCACACCCCATTGGCTTTATTCTCTACATCGTCACTCCATGCTACGCCGGCTGTCACCAGCCCGCTGATCCGGAATGCCGACGGGTCTCAAGCGCCTAACAGCGTCTGGGCATAGCCCGTGGCCACGACGCCGACGCCGAAGATCAATACCAATGCCATTACCAAGTCGGGCTTGCGTTTCATGTCGACTCCGCTGCGTTGGGTTCGGCCGCTGCCCCCCGCAGCGACGCGCACGACTATAGGGTCAGGCCAAAATCTTGACAAGAGCGTTTCCGGCCCGGATGACACCTTTTTCGTTACCCGACAGTATCGGCCTTTACACAAAAAGGTTTAAGGCGGATTCAGACCCTTTCGAGGCCTATTTCACGCTTTTGTAGTGACGACACCCGGGGCTAGGCCATGAATAGCCGATACGCCATGTTGTCGGTCTCTTTCCAGTAGCGATAACCGATGCGATCGAAGTGCTCCTCGGCATGGGCGCGGTCGCCATTGGGCATCTGTAGCCCCACCAGCACTCGGCCATAGGCGGCACCGTGGTTGCGATAGTGGAACAGCGAGATGTTCCAGTCCGCCGGCAGATGGGTGAGGAAGTTCATCAGTGCCCCGGGGCGTTCGGGAAATTCGAAACGGTAGACCTCTTCCTCGAAGCGCTCCCTGGGCCGACCACCCCCCAGATGGCGAATATGCAGCTTGGCCAGCTCGTTGTCGGTGAGATCCTCGACCGGATAGTCCGCTTCACGCAACCGGCGGATGACCTCTTCACGATCCTCCCCGCCGGGCTTGACCTGCACACCGACGAAGATGTGCGCGCCGTCGGGGTCGGCGTAGCGATAGTTGAACTCGGTCACCATGCGCCGCCCGATCACCCGGCAGAACTGCTTGAAGCTGCCCGGCCGCTCGGGGATCTGCACCGCCAGGATCGCCTCGCGCTGTTCGCCCAGTTCGGTGCGCTCGGCGACATGCTGCAGACGATCGAAGTTGATGTTGGCGCCGGAATTGATGCACATCAGCGTCTGATCCTGCGCACCAGTCTGCTGGATATACTTTTTCAGCCCCGCCAGCGACAACGCGCCGGAGGTCTCCGCCACCGCCCGCGTGTCGTCGAAGGTGTCCTTCACCGCCGCACACATCTCGTCGGTATTGACCGTGATCACGCCGTCGACGTGATGACGCAGGATCTCGAACGGCGCCTCGCCGATCTGGGCCACCGCGACCCCTTCGGCAAACACCCCGACCTGATCCAGCGTCACCCGCTCCCCGGCTTCGAGCGCCGCCTTGAGACAGGCAGAATCCTCGGCCTCGACACCGAACAGCTTGATCTCCGGGCGTAGATACTTGATGTAGGCGGCGATGCCGGCCAGCAGACCGCCACCGCCGACCGGCACGAAGATCGCATCGAGCGGGCCGGTGTGCTGACGCAAAATCTCCATCGCCACGGTGCCCTGGCCCGCGATCACATCGAAATCGTCGTAGGGCGGGATGTAGGTATAGCCGTGTTCGGCGATCAGCTCCCGGGCGTGGCTCAGCGCCTCGCCGAAGGCATCGCCCCGGAGCACCACCTTGGCGCCCCAGCCGCGTACCGCGGACACCTTGATGTCCGGCGTGACGCGAGGCATCACGATCACCGCCTTGACCCCCATTTGCTTCGCCGCCATCGCCAGGCCCTGGGCGTGGTTGCCGGCGGAGGCGGCGATCACACCCTTGGCCTTCTGCTCTTCGCTCAACTGCGCCATCTTGTTGTAGGCGCCGCGAATCTTGAACGAGAACACCGGCTGCAAGTCTTCGCGCTTGATCAGAATCCGGTTGGAAAAACGGCGGGAGAGCGCGGGCAGCGGGGAAATCGGCGTCTCCCGAGCCGCCTCATAGACGCGGGCCTGGAGGATCTTCTTGACGATGTCTTCGAGTTGCATTCGGGTATGTCCTGGCGAACAGCTGGGGCGCAGCGCTTCCGCCTCGAAACCGGCGGGCACGAGAACGGTGGGTATAGTGGACCCGTATTGTTAGCAGACCCCGGCACCGAGCGTCCAGCGCCATCGGCAGCGCATGCCGCTTGCTTTATAATGACCACCTTCGGTTTCTGTCCGATCACGCGCCCATGCCCGGCTTTCCGACAGAACCTCGATCTTCTCCATCAGCCTGCCGGAACCGACATGACTCAGGACGATCTCAAGCGCGCCGTCGCCGCCGCAGCTCTCGACGACATCGACAATCTGCTGACGCCGGATGCGGTGATCGGCGTGGGCACGGGCTCCACGGCCAACCATTTCATCGACTTGCTGGCCACGCGGCGGCATGATTTCCGCGGCGCGGTGGCGAGCTCGGAAGCCACCGCCGCACGACTGAAATCTCACGGCATCGACGTGTTCGAGCTCAACTACGTCGGCACGGTACCGGTCTATGTCGACGGCGCCGACGAGATCGATTCGAAACTGCGCATGATCAAGGGCGGTGGTGCGGCACTGACCCGCGAGAAGATCCTGGCGGCCTGCGCCGAGCGTTTCATCTGCATCGCCGATGCCAGCAAGCGTGTCGAAGTGCTGGGCGGATTCCCGCTGCCGATCGAGGTGATTCCGATGGCGCGCTCGTACGTCGCCCGCGAGATGGTCAAGCTCGGCATCACGCCGGTCTACCGGGACGGCGTGCTCACCGACAACGGCAACCGCATCCTCGACGGCTACGACAAGCTGTTCGACGAGCCGGAAGCGATGGAAGCGGCACTGGATGCCATCGTCGGCGTGGTCACCAACGGCCTGTTCGCGCGGCGTCCAGCAGATGCCCTGCTGCTCGGCGGCGACAATGGCGTCGAGCGCTTCACGCGCTGAGCGGCGATTGCCCGGTGGCAGACAATGTCGAGCAGATGCCGTGACTCTGCCGATCATTCATCACTCCGGCTACAGCTGCGAGTGGCCCGAACGCCATCCGTTCCCGATGGCGAAATTTCGGGTTCTGCGGGAGCGACTATCGGCGCTGGGCTTCGATGCCCGCGGCGATGTTCGGTGGATAACACCGAGCCCGGCAACCAGCGAAGCGCTGCTGCGCACTCATACCGCAGACTACCTGCAGCGCTTCTATCTGGGCGAAGTCTCGACCACGCGGCGCACGCCGAGCGGCTTCCCCTGGTCGCCGGCGCTGGTCGAGCGCACACTGCTGGAAGTCGGCGGCACGCTGGCCACCGTGGAAGCGGCACTGGAGAGCGGCCTGGCACTCAATAGCGCCGGGGGTACTCATCATGCCTACGCCGATCGCGCCAGCGGCTACTGTCTGCTCAACGATCTGGCGGTCGCGGCACATTGCCTGCTGGCCGAACACCGTCTCGAGCGGATTCTGATCGTCGACTGCGACGTCCATCAGGGCGACGGCACCGCCTGGATCTTTCGTGACGAGCCGAGAGTCTTCACCCTGTCGCTCCACGGCGAGGCCAATTTCCCCTTCGAGAAGCGCCGCAGCGACCGTGACGTCGCGCTCCCGCGCGGTACGGATGACAGCGCCTATATGGCGTGTCTCGAGCGCGAGCTCGACGAGGTTCTGAACGCGTTTCGCCCCCAGTTCGTGCTATTCGACGCCGGCGCCGACGTGCATGAAGGAGATCGACTGGGACATTTCTCGCTGACCACGGATGGACTCTACCGCCGGGACGCTTTCGTGCTGACGCGCTGCCGGCGGTTGGGCATTCCCGTCGCCGGCGTCATCGGCGGCGGCTACGACCGCGATCTCGAGGCGTTGGCGGACCGTCACGCCCAGCTGTTTCTCGCCGCGCTGGCGTTGAATTCCGAGCTCAGAAACGAGGGGCCCGGCTGAGCGGAGAGCTGGCCGGAAAGCTGGAAGTACTTGTGCATGACCAGCAACGAGATCAGTCGTTCACGACGCCCGTCACGAAACTGCGCCACATGCGCGTTGGCATGCCGCACGATGGCTTCGGCCTCCTCCGGGTGCGCAGTGTAGTAGTCCATCTTCGCTTCCAGATCGCTGCAGTCTTCGGCCAATGGCACATAGTGGACGTAGGGCTCGAGCGCGCCCTCCATGAACCAGGTCTCGTAGCGCGGCGGTGGCATCAGGCAGAGCGAGTTCGACGACAGGATCCACTTCAAATTGGTGGCCACGTCCTTGCCCTCGAGACTCAACACGAACTGGTACTGAAGCTGTTCCCCGATCGACAGATACGGCCGGTAATCGGGCTAGTGGCGACGCTTGGCGTGACTCTGGCCGATGTCCATGCGCGGGTGATGACGGAACTGACGCAGCACCGCCGCCCGATGCTCGTGAAAACACTTGCCGCGCCAGACGACACCCGGCTTCTTGTCGGCAAACGGGAGACGATCATTGGCGAAATGGAAGTGGCGCACGCTGTTGAGTTTCAACAGCAGGTTGTTGGCATTGCCGGAGGGCGCCGACTGACCGGAGGGAATCGCGTTCCCCGGCTGCGCTTCGCGACAGATGGGACGACTCTTGACGATCGTCGGCGTCTCGGCCACGCGAGTGACGTCGCCGAACTGGTAGGCAAAGCGTAGATCGGGATCGAAATGGCGCATCACCTGCTTGGCATCGAGAAAATAAGCGCCGCGTTTCTCGTAGCGGAAGTCGCCGATGCGCACGGCTGCCTCGCCGGGGTCGAAAGGACTCGCCAGACGGTTGTAATAGTCGACCCGCGCCAGCAGCGCGGCCATCTCTTCCGCGGGTAGTGACGCCATCAATCGATTCAGACGCTGCCGATAGAAACCGTCGGGTACGAGCAGGCTGGCGATACCGCCTGCGTAAAATCGCAACTTGCGGCTCTTGTAACGAAGGTCCATGGCACGATCCCGAGCGATTGGTGGATGTCGCTGGACGATTGTCGGGGCTATCCATGACAGGCGTCTGACACCTTCGTCCGTCATTCGCGCCGAACGTTCCCTCGATACCGGTCATCGACCGCCACTGATCGACTGACATTACATCGACTGACATTACATCGACTGCCGTTTCATCAGCCGTCTCGCGGCTTCACACCTTGGCTGGGGAGGCGGCCGTGAAGGGCTTTCCCGCGGTGCCGTTGTTGCCGAACAGATCGATGTGCGCGTCGCCCCACGCCTTCAGCGCCATCAGGATCGGCGTCAGTTCCCGTCCCCGCACCGTGAGGCTGTATTCCACCTTGGGCGGAACCTGGGCGTAGACTTCGCGGTGGATCAATCCGTCGGTCTCCAGTTCTCGCAGCTGATTGGTCAACATCCGCTGGGTGATCGTGGCGATGCGCCGACGGAGCTCGTTGAAGCGCAGCGTTTCCTCCTCGAGCAGATACCACAGCACCACGCATTTCCACTTGCCGCTGATGAGGCTGACCGCGGCTTCCACCGAACAGCCCGGCTGGCAGTCGAAACGCGAATAGTGAGTCTTGGCCATCACAGTATCCTTTTTGATACTACCGGCGGTTTTTGTGCGTATTACGCATCGAAGCCCTTACTCTATGATCGAGTCACGAGAGGCACAATCGTCAATCAGAGGAAGAACCGAAATGAAAGCTGTCGCTTACGAGACCCCGGGCGAGATCAACCGCGCCGATTCGCTGATCGATATCGAACGCGAGATGCCCGCGCCTGAAGGCCGCGACCTGCTGGTCGAAATCAAGGCGATATCGGTCAATCCGATCGATACCAAGATCCGCGCGAGCGCATCGCCGGAGCCGGGCGAGTGGAAAGTGCTGGGTTGGGACGCGGCGGGCATCGTCAAGGCGGTTGGCGATGACGTCGACGGCTTCGAACCCGGCGACGAAGTTTGGTATGCCGGCGAACTCACCCGCCCCGGCACCAATAGCGAATTCCATCTGGTGGACGAGCGCCTGGTCGGCCACAAGCCGAAGACGCTGGGGTTCGCCGAAGCCTCGGCTCTGCCGCTGACCACGATAACTGCCTGGGAGATGCTGTTCGATCGGCTGGAGGTCGAGCGTCCGGTCGTCGGCGCCGCCAACGCCATTCTCATCATCGGTGGCGCCGGTGGCGTCGGGTCGATCGCCATTCAACTGCTGCGTGCACTGACCGACATGACCGTCATCGCCACCGCGTCACGCCCGGAGACCCGCGCCTGGGTCGAGAGCCTCGGCGCGCACGCGGTCATCGATCATAGCCAACCGCTCGCCGCTCAGGTCGAACAGCTGGGCCTGGGCGCGCCGGGGTTCGTGTTCTCCACTACCCAGAGCCAGCTCCATCAGGATGAAGTCGTCGAGTTGATGGCGCCGCAGGGTCGATACGGCCTGATCGATGATCCCGAAAACTTCGTCATTAACGATTTCAAGCGCAAGGCCATTTCGGTTCACTGGGAGCTGATGTACACGCGATCGCTGTTCCAGACCCCGGACATGGGGGAACAGGGTGCGTTGCTGAATCGCGTCGCCGGACTGATCGACGACGGCCGCATCCGGACCACCCTGACCGAGACGATGGGTCCGATCAACGCGGCCAATCTCAAGAAGGCGCACACCCTGATCGAAAGTGGCCGCGCCAGAGGCAAGATCGTCCTGGAAGGGTTCTAGAATTCTAATGTTCGGTTGATGCCGCCAGTTGCGCGGTGATCGCTCGGCGAGTCCGGGCGAGCGCCCCGCGATTGGCGGCGACCACCGCCCGCCCCGCTTCACCCAACCGATGACGGCGCTCGTCGTCGCTCAGCAACGCCACGAGCGCCTCGCCCAGCTCCTGGCCGTCTTCGACCTCGACCCGCGCGTCGCTCTGCGCCAGGATGTCGGCGATCTCGCGCAGGTTGTCCAGATACGGACCGCTGACCACCGCGACACCCAGCGCCGCCGGCTCGAGCAGGTTATGCCCCCCGATCGGCGTGAGCGACCCGCCGACGAAAGCGATATCGGCACAGCCGTAGAGCTTCATCAGATCGCCCATGGTGTCGCCCAGCAGCAGTGTCGTTGCATCGGTCAGCGTTGGCCGGGCGCTCAACCGCAGCACCGCCTCGCCAGCGTCGAGACAGCGAGCGTGGACCTCCTCGAAGCGTTGCGGATGGCGCGGTACCAGAATCAGCAGCGCGGTGGGAAGATGACGCCTGAGCAACGCGTGCGCCTCGAGTATCTGTTCGTCTTCTCCCGGATGAATGGAGCCCGCGACCCACACCGGCCGCGCGCCCCAGCTCGTTCGTAGCTGCCGACTGGCCTCACGGGTGGCATCGTCCACATCGAGATCGAACTTCAACGCCCCGGTCACCGCCACCCGC
Source organism: Salinicola sp. MH3R3-1 (assembly GCF_001937155.1). Classification (NCBI taxonomy): domain Bacteria; kingdom Pseudomonadati; phylum Pseudomonadota; class Gammaproteobacteria; order Oceanospirillales; family Halomonadaceae; genus Salinicola; species Salinicola sp. MH3R3-1. The sequence goes on from NZ_MSDP01000007.1 coordinate 37,389, forward strand.
GACGGCAAAGCCCCGAGCGTCTGGAAGCGCTCACTATCGACAGCGGATTTGGCGCCGATCCAGGCGATCGTCTCGAGCATGCCGCGGCTCAATGCCCCAAAGCGTTGATAGAGGCGGAACGCGCCGGCACTCAGGCGCCCGTTGGCGACCACCACCGGTACGTTACGGCGCTGACAGGTGGCCAGCAGATTGGGCCAGAGTTCGGTTTCGGCGATGATAGCCAGACGTGGCTTCAAGCGGGTGATGAATCGCCGCGCGCTGCCGGGAAAATCCAGTGGCAGGAAATGGTGGGAGACGCGGTCGCCGAAGGTCTGGCGCACGCGTTCGGCGCCGGTGGCGGTCATGGTGGTGATGACCAAGTCATGATCGGGATGATCGTCGAGCAGCGCCCGGATCAACGGCGTGGCCGTGACGACTTCGCCCACCGAGGCCGCATGCAGCCAGAGACGGGGGCGATCACCGCTAACCCCAATGAGTCCGAGTCGCTCACGTCGCGGGTGAGTGGGTGCCCACTCACGCCACACCCGCCACCATATGAGGGGCGACAGCAGATAGATCGTCAGCGTATAGAGCCAGCGGGCGAGCCGCGGCGTTACTCCGAGCCGAGAGCGCATCGACGATCAGCGCTCGCGGTCGAGAATGGTGTCGATCATGGTGGTGGTCGACACGCCATCCTCGAAGCCGAGGACCAGAACCTCGCCACCGTTGGCGATCACCGCCTCGCCGCCGGCGATAGCCTCGGGCCGATAGTCGCCGCCCTTGACCAGCCGATCCGGCAGAATCGCCTCGATCAGCCGCGCCGGCGTGTCTTCGCCGAACGGGACGACCCAGTCGACGGCCGCCAATCCGGCTAGCACCTGCGAGCGCCGCGCCAAGGTATTGATCGGCCGCTTGGGGCCCTTGAGCCGCGCCACCGAGGCATCATCGTTGACCGCGACGATCAGCCGATCGCCGAGGCGCTTGGCCTGTTCGAGATAGGCGACGTGACCGGCGTGCAGAATGTCGAAGCAGCCGTTGGTCATCACCACGCGTTCGCCGCGCGCCTGGGCCGCCCGCACGGCCGCGACGAGCGCGCCTTCCTCGATGACGCCGTACTCGGCGAGGCTGTCGCCGTGCAGCGCGGTGTAGAGTTCCGCCACCGACAGCACCGCGGTGCCGGGCTTGGCCACCACCAGGCCGGCGGCCAGGTTGGCCAGCATCACCGCCTCGCCAAAGCCGTGGCCTGCCGCCAGCGCCAGACCCAGCACGCCGATCACGGTGTCGCCGGCGCCGGTCACGTCGAAGACTTCGCGCGCATGCGTCGGCAGATGCAGCGGCGGGTGACCCTCACGAATCAGCGTCATGCCGCGTTCGCTGCGGGTCACCAGCAGCGCTTCGAGTTCCAGATCGGCACGCAGCTGCTCGCCCTTGGCGGCCAGCTGCGCATCATCGTGGCAGGGCCCGACGATCGCCTCGAACTCTGTCAGGTTGGGAGTGATCACGCTGGCGCCGCGATAGCGGCTGAAATCGCCGCCCTTGGGATCGACCAGCACTCGCTTGCCGGCGGCGCGGGCGGCGGCGATCAGCGTCTCGACCCGATTGAGACTGCCCTTGCCGTAGTCGGACAGGATCACCACGTCCGCGTCGCCCAGCGCTGCCTGGACCTTCTCGATCAACGGCGCGGTATCGACGTTCCACAGCGGCGACTCGAAGTCGAGACGGATGAGCTGCTGATTGCGACTCATGACCCGCAGCTTGGTGATCGTCGGCACATCGCCACTGCGCTGGAAGTAAGCAATCACATTGGCCGCTTCCAGCGCGCGCTCCAGATGACCGGCGTTGTCGTCGTCGCCGACAACGCCGGCGAGGCTCGCCCGCCCGCCCAGCGAAGCGATGTTGAGCGCCACGTTGGCCGCCCCGCCCGGACGATCATCGGCATCTTCCACCTTGACCACCGGCACCGGGGCCTCCGGGGAAATGCGCGACGTGCCGCCGTGCCAGTAGCGATCCAGCATCACGTCGCCAACCACCAGCAGGCGGGCGTGCTCCAGTTGCGAAAGGTCGACTTTCATCCTCGTGACTCCAGCGCGTCGTCCTCGCCAGGCGCAGCGGTATCGGCCAGCAGTCGATCCAGGTGCTCGACCACGTCTTCCAGCGTGATCAGCGCCATGGCATCGGCGTGGCGCACCCGCGTGCCCCAGGTGACGGTCTCGACGGATTTGTTCAGGTAGCGGCGTACGGCGTCAGGGTATCGATTGACGACATGGTCTCGCCAGCAATAGGGCGCCGCGCGGTCCGGATTGGTGGTGGCGTAAAGCCCGAGCGTCGGCGTTTTCAGCGCGTTGGCCATGTGGACCGGGCCGGAGTCCGGCGCGATCACGACGCGGGCGCGATCGAGCAGCGCCAGCAAGCCCTTGAGCGAAGTCCGGCCGATGGCATCGATGATTTCGACGTTCGGACACAGGCGTCGAATCTGCTCGCCCATGTCACGCTCCAGGGGGCTACCGCCGCCACTCATGACGGTCTTCAAGCCGTGACGTTGCCAGGCATGTTCGATGACCGCCGCATAACCTTCCGCCGACCAGTTGCGAAAATTGCGCAGACGCGGATTGGCACACGGGCTGATGACCAGATAGGCCTGATCGCCGGTCAACTGACGCGCTTCTTCATAGGCAGCGTCGGGTACCGGCAACGACCAGTCGAGGCGCGTGTCCTCGACACCCAGCAGCCGAGCGAAATCCATGAACGATTCGAGCACATGCGCCCGCGGATGCACCGCCAGCTGGCGATGCGTGAACCAGTGCTGCCAATCCTTGGCCCGCGCCTTGTCGTAACCCACGCGCACGTCGCACTTGAGACCCAGCGACAGCACGCTCGCGCGCAGCGCCTGCTGCATGTGCAGCAGCACGTCGAAGCGAGTGTCCTTGAACTGACGCCATATCTCGCGCATGCCGGCCAGACCGGTGGCCTTGTCATAGATCACCAGATCGACACCATCGAGCCCGCTGAGCAGGCCGTATTCTGCCTTGCCGACGATCCAGGTAATACGGGCCTCGGGCCACCGGCGCTGCAGCGCGCGCACCGTAGGGACCAGATTGCAGACGTCGCCCAGCGCGGAAAGGCGCAGGATGCCGATGTGTCGCGGGCGCTCTGGCAGAGAATGCTTCATGGGCCTGACCGACTTCCCATTGAGTGAAACGCCCATTCTAACGGAAGTTGACCGACGATGACCCGCAGCGCCAGGAACAAGCGGTATAGTGGCCCCGATCAGGAGGTTCGAAGATCAGAATTCGAAGATCCGAAGTCCACGAATGATGACGAGGAAAGTCATATTACCTCCGCCACCGCTTCCGACAGCGACCCCGACATCATCCCCTGTCGTATCGCCCATCTGGTCAGCCTCAAGAATCTGGGTGGGGTCGAGCGTTATTTTTCACGCTTTTTCGACTGTAGCGCTCGACGCGACGACAGCCACGTACTGCTGCAGACCAATGGCATCCATCCTTATCTCGATGACTATTTTCGGGGGCTCGAGAACCGGCTGCATGGCATCAAGGGGCCGAAAGGGCTCAAGTTGCCGGCGCTGGGGAACCTTCGCAGTACCTATCAGCAGCGGTTACTGCGCGAACTGGCGCCCGAGGCCCTGCTGGTCTGGAACAAGATCTCGCGACACCCGCTGACGCTACCCCGGGATATCCCCATCTATCATTTCGAGCGCGGTAGCGCCTGGCTGGCGAAGGATGATCCCAGCTTGAGGCGTTACATCGAGAGGCTCTCCGGCGTGCTGGGGATCTCGCGGGCGGCCCACCGCATTCTGCAGCTCAAGTGGGGCCTCGATCCCGATCTGCCCTCGAAGACGCTCAACAACGCTATCGATCTGCCGGCGCTGGCCTCGGAGCACCCCGAGGGCCGTTTTCGCCTCGGCTTCGCCGGGCGCCTACAGGGACTGAAAGCGCCGATGATCGCCCTCGAGACACTACGGGCGCTCAAGCCACGTTTCCCGGCCGCAGAGCTATGGATCGCCGGTCAGGGGCCGCTCGAACCCGTCCTGAGAGAATGGACACACCGCTGGCAGCTCGAGGAGAGCGTGACGTTCTGTGGCCCGGTGGCAGACATGTCGGGGTTCTACTCGCAGTTGGACGCCTTTGTCTGCCCCTCCTGGCGGGAGCCTTTCGGCAACGTCGTACAAGAGGCCGTGGCCCATGGACTCCCAACCGTGGTGGGCAACATCGATGGCCTGCCGGAATCCATTCTGGACCCACGCAACGGGGCGATTCTCGAACCGACGCGCCCACGCGAAGTGCTGCGGAAGTACGGGGATGCCTGCCTCCTGGGCCCGCGGGAAGTCTACTCACCCGATCAGGATGATCTCGTGCAAGCCAAGGTGCTCGACCCGGAAGCCATTGCCGAGACACTACTGGCCTGGGCCGAGAATCCGCGACTGCGACGCCAGATCGCAACGAGAGCCCGGGAACAGGTGGCACGCGACTACACCCTGGAACGCTACGTCGAGTCGCTGGCCGAATTCTTCAATGCACAACTGCGTTGAGCGAGATCAGTCAGCGGCCGTCAACGTCAGGAAGGAATGCCTCAACTTCTCGTTCTGACAGCGGTAAGAGTAATCACCCACCAACCGCGAGAGCGTCAGCCCCAGGGCTTTGACATCGGACGCTTCCAGCATTCCTTCGAGACGCGCCACCCAGGCCTGGGTATCCCGACTTTCCAGAATCAGGTCGGCGTGGTCGGTTTCGAGCAGCTCCGCAGCGCCAGTCGTCTTGGACAACAATACCGGCGTTCCGCAGGCCATGGCCTCGAGCGAGACGCGGCCGAACTCCCCGATATGGGCCGGCAGCACGAACACATCCAACGCGCCGTAGAGTGTCTCGACGTCACTGACCGTGGTGCGCCAGATAAAGCGCTCGGCAACGCCCGCCTGCTCGGCCTGGCGCTGGTAGGGCGAAAAATCGTCTTTGCCGACCACCAGAAAGCGGCATTTCCCCGCCAGCCGCTGTTCCAACCCGGCAGCCATCTCGACGAAGCCGGCCACGTTGCGTTTGGTGAAGTTGCCGGAGGTAATCAATCCGATCAGCCAGGTCTCGTCGTCGACGCCCAGTTCGCGTCGGCGTGTCTCGCGGCCTACCGATGCGCGTTCGAGATTGAAGACGTCGGGATCATAGCCGGGATAGCTGATCTCGATTCGCGAATCGTCGATGCCGTAGCGCGTGCGAAGATCCTGCGCCATCATGCGCGAGTTGACCGCCACCCGGCGAAACTTGCCGGCCTCGAGTACGTGGTCATGAATGGCCGCCACTTCATGGCCCGCGGGCAAGTCGCGGCCATGAATACGCTGGCTGGCGAGATGCACACAGTTGTGCATGTAGACGACGTCCGGCGTTTCCACGTCACCATGGCTGACCAGCATCGCGGGGGGGTGGCGCCGACACCAGGCCTGCACCCGGCGGTTGAACCAGAAGCGCCGAAAGGGCCCCTTGAACGGCCAGCGTTTCAATCGAATCAACTCGGCACCGGCCGCCTCCGCCAGCTCACGCCGACCGCGCTCGGCGAGAATCACCACCCGATAGCCCAGGGCTTTCAATGCCGCGGCCTGCTCGAAGGCGTTGCGACTGGCGCCGGTGCTTTTTTCCACCTGACGAATGGCGATCACGGCCAGCGGCGCTTGCGAATCTTCAGTCACGAAAGCTTCCTTGATGTTCGATGATGCCCGAATGATCGGCGAGGGCCCGAATGGTCGACGAAGGCGAGCAGCGTGACCCCCCGACATGCGGCGGCAGGTTTGCCCGGTTACAATGCGCCCGGCGGCCAGTCGTCGCCAATCCTGTCTCTCCGCCGGCCGGCGACGTATCAATCCCGCTGCGGCCCAACGTCAAGGACCGGTCATGACGCTTACGACCTACCACCATCGGGACTCGCACATCTTATACGATGATACGCGTCTCGCTCAGCCCGACCTGCCGATTCTGCCGGCGTTCGGTGAGGCCTGGCTCGAGCCGGATGCCTGGGCCGAACGGGGTCTGGTGGTCGGCTCGGCACCGGGCCGCGGGGCGAGCCAGTTTCTCGAGATCGACGAGCACCAATGGGTGCTGCGGCCCTATCGTCGCGGCGGCATGGTGGCCAAAGTCAGTCGGGCCGACTATCTGTGGACCGGGCTCGAGCGCACTCGCGGGTTTCGCGAGATGCGCCTGACGCGCGCCCTGTTCGAACAGGGCCTGCCGGTACCGGCACCGGTGGCGACCCTCGTGGTACGTCACGGCCTGAGCTACCGCGCCGCGCTGATCACCGAGCGCCTGGCGAATAGCCAGGCGCTGGCTGAGCGTCTGGCCGAGGCTTCGCCCGCGCTGCTCGCCGATGTCGGCGCCACCATTCGGCGCTTTCATGATGCGGGCCTCGATCATGTCGATCTCAACGCGCGCAATCTGCTCGTTTCAGCCGACGATAAGATTTGGCTGATAGATTTCGATCGCTGCCGACTACGCCCGCAAGGTGCCTGGCGTCAGCGCAACCTGTCACGGCTCAAGCGCTCCCTGGAGCGTTTCTCGCCTACGGGTGCCCGAGCGTCCTACGATCTCGTCATCGAGGGGTATCATGGCGCGCCCGGCACTCCTTCACGCTAAGGCTCTTCCCGTTCATGCATGACACGCTAAAGCGCCGTTGGCGCAGCACGTTACTCTTTGCCCTGTTTCAACTACCCCTGGCCTGGCTGATCGCGCTGCGTTATTCGCCCTACCTGGCCATGCCGCACGATGCCATGGGGATCGCCTATCTGATCCTGACCTGGATCGGTCACTTCGGCATGCTGATTCTGCTCGGCTGGCTGCCGCTCGCCGTGCTGGCGCTGGTGCTCAAGCCCCGCTGGCTATGGCTGCCGGCGATGCTTCTCGGGGCGCTGGGATTGAGCGCGCTGCTGCTGGATACGGTCGTCTACGCTCAGTATCGCTTCCACGTGAATGCGTTCATGGTGTCGCTGTTCCTGAACGACAAGGACGGCGAGATCTTCAGCTTTGCCGCCTCCACCTGGGTGGCGATCGTAGGTTGCGTGGTCGCCGCACTGGCGCTCGAAGGCTGGATTGCCCGTCGCCTGATCGTGAGTCATCGCGGTCGCCGCCTGCCAGTAGGGCTCGCCTGCGGGATCATCCTGGTGACACTGATCGGCAGCCATGCGCTGCACATCGTGGCCGATGCCCGCTACCAGCGTAGCGTGACCCAGCAGGTGGGTATCTATCCACTGCTGTTCCCGGCCACCGCCAAGGGCTTCATGGAAGACCATGGCTGGCTCGATCCACGCGCTGCCCGTGCCGCGCGAGCCGATACCAACGCCAAGCAGGCGCAGAATCTCGACTGGCCCAAGAATCCGCTGAGCTGCCAGCCCAGCAGCAAGCCCAATGTCATGGTGGTGCTGATCGACTCTTGGCGCGCTGACGAATACGGCCCCAAGAACACGCCGAATCTCTACGCCGCGCTGAACGACAGCGGCCGCCGCTATCTCGATCATTACAGTGGCGGTAACGCCACCCGCAACGGCGCCATGAGCCTGTTCTACGGCCTCACCGGCAACTACTACGCCTATCTGGACGATACCCAGACGCCGCCCCTGCTGATCACCCAGCTGCAGAAGCAGGACTACGCGATGGGCATCTTCTCCTCGGCCAGCCTCGACGGCGTCGGCTTCGATCGCACGATCTTCACCTCGGTCGACCCGCTGCGACTGAGCACGCAGGGCGACTCCCCGGCAGGCCGCGACCGGCAGATGACCGAGGACTGGCTAAGCTGGGTCGATCAGCAGGAGCAGGAAGACGATTCGCCCTGGTTCGGCATGCTGTTCTACGACGCGCCCCACGGCTACGACGTGCCGGACGACGCCGAGCAACCGTATCAGCCTTCGGTGAAAGGGATGGATTATCTCGATCTGGGTCCGGATACCGACCCGACGCCCTATTTCAACCGCCACCGCAATGCGGTGCACTACGACGACGAACTGCTCGGGCGGGTAATCGACGACCTCAAGGCCAAGGGCGAGTGGGACAACACCATGCTGGTGGTCACCGCCGATCACGGCCAGTCCCTCAACGACTTCGGCAAGAACTACTGGGGCCACAACAGCAACTTCGCGTCGCCACAGACCCACGTGCCGATGGTCGTCAACGGCCCCGGCGTCGAGCCCGGGCAGGTCGAGGGCATGACCAGTCACCTCGATGTCATGCCGATGCTGATGCGTCACGCGCTCGGCTGCCGCAATCCGCTCTCCGACTACGCCCAGGGCGAGGATCTGCTCGCGCCGAACATCGACCACCCGTGGGTCCAGTCCAGCAGCTACATCGATTACGGGATTATCGAGCCGGAGCGCATCACCGTGGTCGACGGCACCGGCCAATGGAATATCGTCGATCGGCAGCTAGATCCCATCGAGGACGCCGAGTTCTCCCCGGCGGTGTTCGACGCCATGCAGTGGTTCCGTCAGTTCTACCGATAGCGTTGCCGATGGCACAATGACTGGCGCTACAATGCGCCAGGCGCTGCCAACATTCTGGGCGGGGCGTCGCGATACTCCGCGACGCCCGCTATCGTTTGGCACCGGGTACGACCATTCATCCCCGACCCGCCATCCACGACCATTCATCGACGATCCAGGACTTGCCCATGGCCGCCATTACCGGCGTGGTGATCACGCTCGACGAAGCCGACAACATCGAAGCCTGCCTGGCGTCGCTCGCCCGGGTCTGCGACGAGCTGATCGTGGTCGATTCCGGCTCCCGGGACGACACCGTCGCCCGAGCCGAGGCGCTGGGCGCCCGCGTGATCCATCAGCCGTATCTGGGCGATGGCCCGCAGAAGCGTGTCGGCCCGCAGGCGGCCAGCCATCGCTGGGTGCTGTCGCTGGATGCCGATGAGCGGCTCACCGACGGCGCCGTGGCGGCGATTCAGGCGCTCGATCTGGACGCCGGTGAAAATGGAGAGGCCAGTCACGACGCCTATGCGCTGCGTCGGCGCAACTTCGTCGGCAGCCGCTGGATCCGCCATTGCGGCTGGTATCCGGACTACTGCATCCGGCTGTTCGATCGCGAGCGCTGCGGGTTCTCCGACAGCCGCCAGCACGCCTCCGTCCAGGCGCAGAATACCAAACGGCTCGACGCCGATCTGGAACACTACTCGTTCGCCAATCTCGCCGAGCTTTTCGGCAAGGCCAGCGGACGTTTTTCCAATCGCGCCGCCAAGATCATGTATCTCAAGGGCAAGCGTGCCAACGCCATGTCTCCGGCGCTGCACGGCGCCAACGCCTTCGTACGCAAATACGTGTTCCAGCGCGGCTTTCTCGGCGGGCTCGACGGCATTTCCGTGGCGCTGTCGGCGGCGGTCAACGCCTACCTGAAATACGCCAAGCTGCTCGAACTGCAGCGCGATGCCCAGGTTCGCGAGGCCGAAGACTTCGACCGGATCTGGTGAATCCATGGAAAAACCGACCCTGCATATCCGCCACGTCAATCTGGCCCGCGGCTTTCGCGGCGGCGAGCGCCAGACGCTGCTGCTGATCGAGGCGCTGGCCCGAATCGACGATGACCAGATGACAATAGCGCAGAGCCTCCTCTGTCGGCGCGACTCGCCGATGCGCGAGGCATTGGTCAGTCTCGATATCGGCGTCACGCTGATCGATGCCGATCATGCCCTCGCCGGGCACTCTCATCATGATCGCCATCCTCCGAAGGCGACCCTGACCCATGCCCACGAAGCCAAGGCGGTGCACTGGGCATGGGTCGAACGCCGTCTGCACGGCACGCCCTACCTTCTGACCCGCCGCGTCCCTCAGCCGGTCAAGGACAAGCGCTTCAATCGCTGGACCTATCGCGGCGCAGCGATGGCCGTGGCGATCTCGTCGGTGATCGAGAACCATCTTCGCGAGAGGAACTGGTGTCCCGTCACTCGCATCCCCAGCGTGCTGTCGGGTCAGCCCAGCGATGCGAGCCGGGTCGAGGCGTTGCGCGAGCGTTTTGCCGGACGTCGCGTGATCGGCCATATCGGCGCGCTGGTGGATCGCCATAAGGGGCAGCGGGTGCTGATAGAGGCAGCACGACGGCTGCGCGAGACGCATCCGGATGTCTGCTTCCTGCTGCTCGGCGAAGGCGACGACGGCGCGGCCCTGAAGACCGAGAGCGCGGATCTCGACAACGTGATCTGGGAAGGCTTCCAGCCCAATGTCGGCGACTATCTCGAGATCATGACGCTGTTCGCGTTTCCTTCCCGCAACGAAGGCCTCGGATCGACGCTGCTCGATGCCATGGACCACGGCGTGTCGATCGTGGCTAGTGACGTCGACGGCATCCCCGATCTGATCGAGCACGACGTCAGCGGGCTGCTGGTGCCGCCCGCTGACCCCGATGCGCTGACAGCCGCTCTCACCGCGCTGCTGGAAGATCCGGCGCGCCGGCAGCGATTGGCCACCACTGCCAGTCAGCGCCTGTCGGCGTTCACCCCGGACGCCATGGCCACGGCCTATCGCTGCGTTTATCGGCGGCTCGCCGGCGGCTGATTCTGCGGGCAGGCTCTCCCGGTGGCGCGATACTTGCGCGCCGGGAACGTGGCATCATGACGCCCGAGCGGCATAGAGAGTGATAGCGCCCCAGCGGCGTCGAGATCGTTAGCGAAGTGGAGCAGAACTATGAGCAAGATTCGGGTTGGCGTCATCTGCGGCGGGAAATCGGCGGAGCATGAAGTCTCGTTGCAGTCGGCCAAAAATATCGTCGATGCGCTGGATCGCGAACGTTTCGAGGTCACGGTCATCGGGATCGACAAACAGGGCCAGTGGCATATCAACGATGCCGACAACTTTCTGGTTCATGCCGACGATCCCCGGCGTATCGCCCTCAATCCTTCCGATGGTGACATCGCCCTCGTGCCCGGTCGTGAACAGCGCCAGCTGATCGCCACCGAGACGTCTCAGGGGACCCTGGGCCAGTTGGACGTGGTCTTCCCCATCGTTCACGGCACGCTCGGCGAGGATGGTTCGCTGCAGGGGCTGCTGCGGATGGCCAATCTGCCTTTCGTCGGCTCCGGTGTGCTCGGCTCGGCCGCCGGGATGGACAAGGACGTCGCCAAGCGCCTGCTGCGCGACGCCGGCATACCGGTCGCGCCATTCGTCACCCTGACCCGGCGCACGGCCGTCAGCGCCGATTTCGAGACCCTGAGTGCGAAGCTGGGTACGCCGCTGTTCGTCAAGCCTGCCAATCAGGGTTCATCGGTCGGGGTCAGCCGGGTGGAGAGCGCTGACGAATTCCGCGAGGCACTGACGCTGGCACTGGCGTTCGATCACAAGGTACTGGTCGAGTCGGCCGTGGTCGGCCGCGAGATCGAGTGCGCGGTGCTGGGTAACGACACGCCCGAAGCGAGCGTCTGCGGCGAGATCGTGATCGAAAGCGGATTCTATTCCTACGACACCAAATACATCGACGATGACGCGGCTACGGTTGCCGTCCCCGCCGACATCGACGCCGACGCCGGCGAATCGATCCGCCAGCTGGCGGTGCGGACATTTCAGGTCCTGGAGTGCGCCGGTCTGGCTCGTGTCGATGTCTTTCTCACACCCGAGGGAAAGGTCGTCGTCAACGAGATCAATACCCTGCCGGGCTTCACCCGCATCAGCATGTATCCCAAGCTGTGGCAGGCCAGCGGTCTGACCTACCCGGCTCTGGTGACGCGGCTGATCGAACTGGCCATGGCACGCCACGCCGAGGATCTGGCGCTGAGCCACTCTCGCTGAGGGCTGAGAATTTTGCGCCAGGCGCCGGGGAATTCCCGTCTCAGGCCATGGAATCCCCGAAGCGCAGCCCGAGTCCCGCTACCCGCGCCGGAACTCTCGGGCAACCTGCTTGTCTTGAATTCGTCATGTTAGAGTCATGACGATTGCTCACCCGGTGCCTGGAAGCGGCATCGATAGAACACGACGTTCACGGATCGAAGCCGGTCATGACCATCTCTCGCGACACACGACGTTGGTGTGCACTCACCTACATCGGCCTCTGCATCGGGTACGCCGTCATGGTGATCTGGGTGCTCCCGTGGTGGACACCCCTCGCCATCTCTCTCGTCTGGCTCGCCGCCGGCTACCATTTCCACTGGGGGCACGTCTCGCAGCGCGCCACGCTGCGTAAAACATGGCCGTGGTCGCTGCTGCCATTGGTGCTGTGGTGGGTCTACATCTATCTCGACGACAGCTTCGGCCAGCTCGACCTGGGCGCGGTGATCTTTCATCTGCAGGCCGGCATCGAGGAGAACGGCAGCACCGACCGCCAGATCGCCGGGGTGCTCTATTCCATCGCCGCGATCATCATGCTGTTCGCGGTGACCTGGATGGTGCGTGCCGATCATCGCTGGCGTCTGTGGGAACGCGTACTGAGTCTGTTCCTGCTGGCCTTCAATCCGCTGCTGTTCGGCCTCTCGTTACGCGGCGCCGCGGTGATCGATGACGATGAAGCCTGGCTCAACGATCGCTACCGGCCACCGGAGATCGTCGCCGCGCCGCAGCAACCGCCCAATCTGATCTATCTCTACATGGAGAGCACCGAGCGCACCTACAGCGATACCCAGCGCTTCGGTGACGCCTACGAGGATCTGGCCCAGCTGGGCAAGGAAGGCGTGGTCTTTCATGGCGTCAAGCAGCTCGACAATACCGGCTGGACGATGGCCGGCATGGTTGCCAGTCAGTGCGGGGTACCGCTGATGCCGGCGGGTCTGATGCACGACAACCAGTTCGAACCGCTATCGGACGTGCTCCCCGGCGTCAGCTGTCTCGGTGATCTGCTGCATGAACGCGGCTACGATCTCACCTACATGGGGGGCGCGAGCACCAAGTTCGCCGGCAAGGCAAAATTCTATCGCGGGCACGGTTTCGATACCGTTCTGGGACGTGACGAGCTGGAGGACAAGGCCCCCGCCGACTATCTCAACGACTGGGGACTTTACGACGATACGCTGTTCGGGCTGGCCGAAAAGCGTATCCGGAATCTACATGACAGCCACAAACCCTACGCCTTCTTCGGCCTGACCCTGGCGGCGCACCCTCCGTTCGGCAACCCGTCGCAGTCCTGTATCGACAATCAGGGCCCGTTCGACGGCACCAACATTCTCTATTCGGTCAAATGTACCGGCTGGCTGGTGAAGAATTTCATCGAGCGGCTCCGAAACGAGGGTTTGCTCGACAACACGCTGATCGTGGTGGCCAGTGACCATCTCTCGATGAAAAACTCGGCGTGGGAAGACCTGATCGCTGAAGACCGCGAGAATACGCTGATGATGCTGGGCAATGGTCTGCGCCCGCGGATTGTCGAACGCCCGTCGAGCATGGTCGACGTGCTGCCGACGCTGCTGGTGGCAATGGGTTATACCGTTCCGGATCATCGCGCCGGCCTGGGCGTGTCGCTGTTTTCCTCGTCACCCACGCTGGTCGAGCGCTACTCGCTGGAGGAGATGAACCAGCGCATGCGTAGCGAGAATATCCTTCAGGAGCGGCTCTGGAACGGGGTCAACTGAGGGGATGGAGTCAACTGAAGGAAGCGGGGTCAGCCGAGGGAACGAAGACGACCGGGCGCGGAAGGCGCTAGCGTGGCGCCGGCCAATCGATGGGCCCCAGCTCTTCGCCGGGGTCCAGCTCGCCCGGTTCGGTTTCCGGGGTACAGCGCGTCAACGCCTCGGCGACGCGGGCCAGCGCTGCCTCGCCGCTCGCATCTTTGACCACTCGTTGCCACCACTGCCGGTGCACCGCGCGCACGACGACGGGGATCGACCGTAGTCCCACGCGTTGCGCCATCGCCAGACGATGGAGGCCGCGATTGACCTTGAGCAGCCGACCGTCGCGGGTGACCGCAACACCCAGATCGTCCTTGCCCAGCTCGCTATCGAAGCCGTCGCGGGCCATGGCATCGAGAAACCCCAGATAGGTCTTCAGATATGCCAGGATCGCCTCTTCGGAATCGAGCAGCAGGCCCTGTCGATGCGAGGACCAGGGATTACCCGACTGAAGCCGCGATCGATACTGGCGAAAGCGTTCGGTCTGGGTGAGATCAGCGCGATGGAGATCGAGATCGCTGATGAAGCGGTAGCGCGAACCGCGACGCAGATCGCCACGGCTCTGATCCCAGTCGCCGTCCCAGATGAACGCCGATGAGAACGGGCGTCTACCCCCGACACCCTTGACGTTGAGATCCCGGATCAACTCGCGCGGGTCGACGTGCACGACCAGCGCCGAGCCTAGCCGAGTCTCGACCGAGCGCCGCGGCAGCCCCCGACGTTCGATCCAGCCACCGCCCGCTTTGCCGTCGGCCCAGCGTCGAAACAGTGCTTCCTCCAACGGTACGCCAATGTGGCGCTGAAAAGCGTCACGTAGCTCAGCCTGCCAGCGCGCGCGGCGAACGGCGCCCTCCATTCGGCGATCGACGAGGTCGCTGAAAGCGACCTCGTCAGCGGGCAACCGCGGAGAGGAATGAGGCTGAGAGACGCGCGCCATCGGGAAGCCTACACGTTCGGGTAGTGAAAATGCCGTTATCAAACGCTGTTCGATGAGCATAGCATAGCACATTGATAAGCAGGCTATACAGTTAGTCGCCGATAGCCAACGTCACTTCCCCGTAGCGTCCCGTCCTTCGCGTCTAAGTCGTTGGCAGATCGAGAAACTGCTGCATGATGCGCGTGTCGCGAAAACGCTCGATCAACTCGGGGTCGGCTTCCAATCGAGGCGAATGCGCCAGTCCTTCGCGAATCTTCTGCGAAAGGCCAGATATCGAATTCTCGGCGATCAGTCGCGCCTGATCGTTGATCAGCACGTTGCGCACGCCGCCCGGGCAGTCGACCGCGGCACAAGGCGTGCCACAGATCATGCTTTCGGCCAGCACGATTCCGAAAGCCTCGCTGCGCGAGCTCAGCACGAAGAGCCGGGCGTGTTTCATCCAGGGGTAGGGATTGGGTTGGCTGCCGACGAAATGGATACGCGCGCGAGCCCCGAGTTCATCGACGAGCTGCTCGAGACTTTCACGCTTGGGCCCATCGCCGACAATGACCAGATCTTCCTCGATCGCGGCCTCGAGATAGGCACGAATCAGCCACTCCTGGCGTTTGACATCGGAAAGCCGAGAGACGTGGACAATGAAAGGCCTGGCGGGCAGTTCGACGGGCTCGTCGGCCTGGCGGCGAATGGCCTCGATATCGCACGGATTCATGATGGTCGCCCAGCGGGCGGGGCGAATGCCATGATGGGCGAGCTGCCCTTCCAACTGGGCGCGGACGTTGGGCGTATTGCAGATGATCTGCTTGCCCTCGTAGAGGCGCTTGAGATAAAAGCCCTTTAGCCGGCTTCCGTAGTCGCCGGGCCAGGAGACCGTCACCTGCCACAGGCGCGGATCGCGCCACGACCAGACCGTCTCGAAGGCGCCCTGACCGCGCATGATGACGCGGTCGATGGGACCATGCTCGGCCTCCAGTTTTTCCACGAAGCGATTGAGGTAGTGACCGCCATACCAACCACGCCACAGGAATCCGGAGCCCGGCATGAGGGGCTTCAGAAGTGCTCGCGTTGCCAGATCGTATAGCAACCCGATACCCGTCTTGCGGAAAGACTTGTCGAAATCTACCCGATGGACCGTCACGCCGGCATCCGGCGCCAGCTCGTAGCCGCCCTTGAGCACCAGCACGTGGACCTCGTGACCCTCTCGCGCCAGCACGTTGGCAAGATTCACGGTGACCCGCTCGATGCCGCCGATACTCAGCTTGCGAACAACCAGCAATACCCGTTGGCTCATGTCGTCGTCGCCCGCGTCATCACGTTCTCTCATCATCGATTGGCCGACCAAACATCAGCGGCTTGAGTTCGGGGTAGCGGGCGAGACAATTGGCGAACTGCACATCGTTCCCCCCCTGCTTGATGTTCTCTTCATGCAGCGCGGATTCACCCGCCGCTGGCGTCGGCAGAAAATCGACGTTGCTTGGATTGATTCTGACACAGCGCGTACCGGCCTTGAGCGATGCCATCTTGAACCAGATATCGTCCGCATTGGGCGCCAGCGCCTGAAAGGTTTCAGCGTCGAAGACCATCGCATCCAGTACGCCTGGCGGGTACAGCACGCCTCCGCTGCCGGTCGGCATCAGGGCGAAATTGGGCTGGGTCGCGCCCGCGGCCTGGCGGTTCTTGACCACCCGGTAGGATATTTCACCCGAGCCCGGCGAGCTCTCGCAGAGCATGTGGCCACGATGGCAGACGATACAACCGGGAAAGCGAGCCGCACCGTCCATCAGGCGTCGTGCCCAATCCGCGGGATAGAGCATGTCGTCGTCGGCAGTGATGATCGTCGCTTGCGGATAGGCTTCCAGCGCATGCACCAGTTTGTCATAGGAGCGGTAATCCGCTTCGGTCACCACGATTTTCACCCCACGGCCTTCCAGTCGCCGTAGCGACTTCGGCAGCTCGCCGATCACCTCCTTGTCCCGTCTGGACAAATAGAGATGAACATCGAAAGCATCGATATCCTGCTCGCAGAGCGACTCCAGCGTGGCAAAGACCTGATGGATACGCCGCGGATGGGTGGTCAATGAAATGATGAGCCGATCACCGCTGGTCGGAACGCGGCGGGACGCTCGGGGATTTTTCATTCGATAGTGGAAAAAACGCAGCGCCGAGCGCAATTTTCGCTTTCGCTTGGCAGTCAGTAGCGGCATGGTCATTCTCATTCAGTATGACGGCGGCGAGCCACCGTCGGCCAAGCCTATGAGTTAGCCCTGAATCGACTGCGCGATTCCGGCAGGCGACATCTGTTTGAGGCAGTTGCGATGTCCCAACGGGCAGGTGCGCTCGAAACAGGGCGAGCAGGATAGTGCCAGATAGTGGATATCGGCGTTGCCGGTCAGCGGCGGCGTATAGGCCGGCGAAGAGGAGCCGTAAAGCGCCTGAATCCGCGTGCCGACCGCGGCGGCCACGTGCATCAGTCCCGAGTCGTTGGTGACCACCTGTTCGCAGGCGGCGAGCAGGTCGACGGCGTCCGCCAGTCGGGTCTTGCCGCACAGGTTATGGGCGGATTCCAGGCCGTCGGCGATCACGTCGCCGGCCTCGGTATCCTTGGGCCCACCCAGAACCCATACTGCATAGCCCTTGCCGATCAGCGTCTCGGCCAGTTCGCGAAAATACTCGAGCGGCCACTGCTTGGCCGGGCCATATTCCGCCCCGGGCATCATGCCAATGGCCGGGCGCTCGCCGAGAGACAGCTCGGCGCGCAACTCCGTTTGACGCCCGCGATCGACGCGCAGTCGTGGATACGGAATCTCGAAATCCCCACCCGCGGCCTGTTCGACATCGAGCCCTAGCGCCACGAAACGCTTGACGGTTTGATCCAGCACACCTTTGTCGAGCCGGCGACGATCGTTGAGCAGCACGTAGCGCTGTTCGCCGGTGAAGCCGGTGCGTCGGGGGATGCCGGCCAGAAACGGCACCAGCGCCGACTTCAGCGAACGCGGCAATACGATGGCGCGATCGAAGCGCCCTTTCAACGAGCGTGCGACGTCGCGCCGAGTCTTCCAGCCGAACTCGCCGTGTTTCACGTCCAGTGCAATGGCCTCGTCGACTTCCGGCATGCGCTCGAGAATCGGCAGCGACCAGCCCGGCGCCAGCACGCCGATCCTCGCGCCCGGATGGCGTCGCTTGAGAGTGATGAACAGGCTCTGCGCCATTACCATGTCGCCGACCCAAGACGGGCCGACGACCAGGATTCGTGGTGCCTCGGCACCGACAGCAGCTTCATCCATTCAGCCATTCCAGATAGGCGGAAACGCCTTCGCGCACGGTCTTGAATTCGGCGCGATAGCCCGCCTCGCGCAGGCGACCGATGTCGGCGCGGGTGTAGCTCTGGTAGCGACCCTTGAGTTCATCGGGGAAGTCGATGTACTCGATCTCGACCTTTGCCCCGTCCTTGTCGGAATAGAAATCGATTGCCGTCTCGGCGATCGCCTTGAACGGCTCCGCGCGGCCGGTGCCCAGGTTGAAGATGCCGGAGACCTCGGGGTTGTCCAGAAACCACAGATTGACGTCGACCACGTCGCCGACGTAGACGAAATCGCGGCTCTGCATGCCGGCTTCATAGCCGTCCCAGGCACCGAACAGCTTGGGATTCTCGCCACGCTGGACCTGGCTGTGATGATGGTAGGCGACGCTGGCCATCTTGCCCTTGTGCTGTTCGCGCGGGCCATAGACGTTGAAGTAGCGAAAGCCGACGACCTGGCTGTCGAACTCATCCCAGCGGGCACGCACGTACTGATCGAACAGCAGCTTGGAGTAGCCGTAGACGTTGAGCGGCTTCTCGTGAGCGGGGTCCTCGACGAACACCTCGCTACCGCCATAGGTGGCGGCGGACGAGGCATAGAGAAACGGGATTCGCTTGGCCTGACAGTATTCGAGCAGCACCTTGGAGTACTCGAAGTTATTCTCCAGCATGAAGCGCCCGTCCCACTCGGTAGTATCCGAGCAGGCGCCCTCGTGGAAGATCGCCTCGATCGGTGGCAGTCCGCCGGCTTCGCCGCGCATCTCACCACCCAGTTCCGCCTTCACGCGGGCCAGGAAATCGTCCTTGTCGAGATAGTCACCCAGCGTGCAGTCCGCCAGGTTGACGAATTTGGTGCCGTCGCTGAGATCGTCGACCACCATGACGTCCAGATGGCCGCGTGCGTTGAGTGCCTTGACCAGATTGGCCCCGATGAAGCCGGCCCCGCCCGTGACAACGATCATGTCGTAACTCCTCTTCGATCGACTCGGTTACCGTGAATGGAGACTCCGACCGCGTGCGTCGCCGGACGTTCGATGACAATCCGCCAACGACACGGCCTGATCGTCGACAGTGCCTATAACCGATTGAGCGCTAATTGTATACTTGGCGGCTCACGAATTCATGGGCAACGGTGCGCAGTCAATGACAGACTCGACGGCAGATGCAAAAACCTTTCAGGGGTTGATACTCGCCCTTCAGCAATACTGGGCGGAAAAGGGCTGTGTCGTGCTGCAGCCACTCGACATGGAAGTGGGCGCCGGCACCTTTCATCCGGCCACCTTCCTGCGCTCGATCGGCCCGGAGAGCTGGAACGCAGCCTCTGTCCAGCCGTCGCGCCGGCCCACCGATGGCCGCTACGGGGAGAACCCCAACCGCCTGCAGCACTACTACCAGTTCCAGGTGGTGATGAAGCCCTCCCCCAAGGATCTGCAGGATCTCTATCTCGGATCGCTCGAGCGGCTGGGAATCAACCCGCGGGTTCACGATATCCGTTTCGTCGAGGACAACTGGGAATCGCCGACGCTCGGCGCCTGGGGTCTGGGTTGGGAAGTCTGGCTCAACGGCATGGAAGTGACCCAGTTCACCTACTTCCAGCAGGCCGGCGGGATCGAATGCTTCCCGGTGACCGGCGAGCTGACCTACGGTCTCGAGCGCATCGCCATGTACCTGCAGGACGTCGACAGCGTCTACGACCTGGTGTGGACGATTGCTCCCGATGGCACCCGCATCACCTATGGCGATGTCTACCTGCAGAACGAGCGGGAACAGTCGACCTACAACTTCGAACACGCCGACGTGCCCTATCTGTTCGAAGCCTTCGACCACTGCGAATCCGAGTGCAACAAGCTGCTCGCGGCCAATCTGCCGTTGCCCGCCTACGAACAGGTACTCAAGGCCTCGCATACGTTCAATCTGCTGGATGCACGACATGCGATCTCGGTCACCGAGCGGCAGCGCTACATCCTGAGAGTGCGCACGCTGGCGCGTGAGGTCGCGCACGCCTATTACGCCTCACGTGAAGCCGCCGGATTCCCGCTGGCGCCCGAGGTGCTGCGACGCGAGCTCCTGCAGCAAACTTCAGAAACCACTCAGGGAGACGCATGAGCATGGCAGTCAACACCCTACTGATCGAACTGGGCGTCGAAGAGCTGCCGCCAGGCGCCCTCGCCAACCTGGCGTCCGCCCTGCGTGACGGCGTCGTCAAAGGTCTCGACGACGCCGAGGTTCCCCATGGCGAGGCATATGCCCTCGCCTCCCCGCGGCGTCTGGCCGTGCGCGTTGCGTCGCTCGCCGACAAGCAGCCTGACCGCGAAGTCGAAAAGCGCGGCCCGGCCCTGGCCGCCGCCTTCAAGGATGGCCAGCCCACCAAGGCGGCGGAAGGTTTTGCACGCTCCTGCGGCGTGACGGTGGACGAACTGATTCACCTGGAGACCGACAAGGGCACCTGGCTCGGCTACCGTGAACAGCAGCAGGGAGACAACGTCGAGACGCTGCTGCCGGCAATTCTCAACGCTGCCGTCAACGCCCTGCCGGTTCCCAAGAACATGCGCTGGGGCGCCTCGCGCATCGAATTCTCGCGTCCGGTCCACTGGCTGGTGCTGCTTTACGGCGACCAGATCGTGCCGGCCAGCGTGCTGGGTCTGGAGTCCGGCCGCACGACGCTGGGGCACCGCTTTCATGCCCCGGCGCCGATCGAACTCGCCCACGCCGACGACTATGAAGCCGCACTCGAAAACGCCTACGTGCTGGTGGATCTGGAGCGGCGCCGGGAGCGCATTCGGGAGCAGGTACTGGCCGAGGCCGAAGTTCAAGATGCCCAGGCGGTCATCGACGAGGATCTGCTGGAAGAGGTCAGCGGTCTCGTGGAGTGGCCGGTGGCGCTGACGGGTACATTCGATGAGCGCTTCCTCGAGGTGCCCGCCGAGTGCTTGATCTCCTCGATGAAGGCCAACCAGAAGTATTTCCACCTGCTCGATGCCGATGGCAAGCTCAGGCCGCAGTTCATCACCGTGGCCAACATCGATAGCGAAGATCCGCAACAGGTCATCTACGGCAACGAAAAGGTCATTCGCCCCCGCCTGGCCGACGCGGCGTTCTTCTTCGAGGTCGATCGCAAGCAGACGCTGGAGGCCCGGCGCGAGTCGCTGGCCAACGTCGTATTCCAGCGCGAACTGGGCTCGCTTGCCGACAAGTCCGCCCGCAGTGAAGTCGTCGCCCGGTTCATCGCCGGCAAGATCGACGGCGACTCCCAGGCGGCAGCCCGCGCAGCCCAATTGGCGAAATGCGATCTGGTCACGGAGATGGTGCTCGAGTTTCCCGAGCTGCAGGGCATCATGGGGACCTATTACGCACGTCACGATGGCGAGCCGGAAGCCGTGGCGGAAGCCATTCACGAGCAGTATCTACCGCGCTTCGCCGGCGATGTCATTCCCCAGACATCGACCGGTCAGGCACTCGCGCTGGCCGATCGTCTGGATACGTTGACGGGTATCTTCGGTATCGGTCAGCGCCCCACCGGCGCCAAGGACCCGTTTGCCCTGCGCCGCGCCACCATCGGCGTGCTCAACATCCTGATCAAGGGCGAGCGGGATCTCGACCTGCGCGAGTTGCTGGAACTGGCCGCGTCCCAGCACCGCGACCTGCCCAAGGCCGAAGGCCTGGTCGATGACGTGTTGACCTACATGCTCGATCGCTTTCGCGCCTGGTCGCAGGACGAAGGCTTGCCGGTCGACGTTTATCTGGCGGTACGTGCTCGCCCTGTGACGCGGCCGCTGGATTTCGCCCGCCGTCTGCGCGCCGTGCACCGTTTCAGCCAGCGCGAAGAAGCCGCGGCCTTGGCAGCGGCCAACAAGCGCGTTTCCAATATCCTGGCCAAGCAGCAACACGACGGCAGCACTCAAGTGAAAGGCGACCTCCTCGTTGAGGACGCGGAGATCGCCCTGGCTAACGCCGTGGCCGATTGCCGCGATCAGGTCGAGCCGCTGTTCCAGGAAGCAGACTACGCCCAAGCGCTGGATATTCTTGCCACGCTGCGCGCGCCGGTCGATCGCTTCTTCGACGAAGTGATGGTTGCCACTGACGACTCCGCCGTCCGCGCCAACCGTCTCGCGCTGCTCGCCAGTCTGCAGGCGCTGTTTCTCGAAGTGGCCGACATCGCCGAACTGCAGTCGTAACTCTTGATCGTTTCACGTGAAACATTAGCCCGGCCTTCAGGCCGGGCTTTTTGGTTGTAGTCTTTTATCTGGAGCGGCTAGTCAACGCCACCTCTCTTACCCAGCGGCAATGACGACAAGGGGGTACCGTCAGAGCGATGTTCCACGTGAAACATCGTCCTGATCGAATTAACCCAACCGGGCCACCTACCCGAGCACATCAAGATTTCGGCGTCCAGACCTGATGAACTTGATCTCGGCAGACGATAATCGATGCGGTTATCTCGTTGAACGCGACGGCATGTTTGACGGCTCTCTGCCCGATCTAGATAACTGAGCCATGGGATCTTCTGGTCACGCGGCGATCTCGCCCCATTCTCTTCACGAAGGCCGATATACCCACGGACTTGAGGGGCAATCGCCGCTATCCCATTCCGCTAACGGGCAAGAGTTCGGCCCGCATGACAAGCACAGCCGGTGCAGACAGGCCCACCGATCGACATGTGCAACCTAATTGCTGGATTACCGCTCGCTATTTCGGCAAGCGATTTTTCACGTGGAATATCCGCCTTTGCGCAATCAAGCCTCAAACCAAGTAAAATCGGTTCGTCTTCTGGCCCTTTTCTTTACTCTTTATTTCAGGATCCTTTTTCTGATGACCGGACTCGTCATACTCGACCGTGATGGCGTCATCAACGAAGACTCCGACGCCTATATCAAATCGCTCGACGAATGGCGCCCCCTGCCCCGTTCGATCGAGGCGATAGCCCGCCTATCCCGCGCCGGCTGGCAGGTGGCGATCGCCACCAACCAGTCCGGCATCGGCCGCGGTTATTACGATCTGACTACGCTGCACGACATTCACAGCCATCTCTCGGAGCGTGTTGAACGCGCGGGCGGAAGCATCGCCCTGATCACCTATTGTCCTCATCTACCCGATGACGGCTGCGATTGCCGCAAGCCCAAGCCCGGCATGATCTTCGAAATTCAACAGTCTCTGGGTATCGCGTCGCTCGAACAGAGCTGGATGGTCGGCGACAGCCTCCGGGATATCCAGGCCGGTCAGGCCGCAGGCTGTCTCACCGCGTTGGTCGAAACGGGAAAGGGAGCCGATACTCTAGCCAAGCTTCCTCGGTCCATTCGCCCCGACTGGCTCTGCGCGGACCTTGCCGAATTCGCCGACCGCCTGGTCTAGGCGACGGCCATAGCGAAAACGAGCAGAAGCAAAGAACAAGCGCTCACGTCGCCTTCTAAAATTCCGAGCTGCTCAAGTAAGCCGGCAGCCGAGGGCCCCCGAATTGTTTCACGTGAAACACGCACCTACCGCCTCGTGGGGGATGGCGCTCTGTCCTATGAGGCAAGGCGACGTTCTTCCAGCCCTCGACTATCCTTGAATTCTTCACCACGGAACTTGGGATAGCGTGATGACTCGAGGCAAGAGAGTGGGCGTCTGGATCCTGGCTATTGTCATACTGACGATGGCCGCACTGGTCATCGTGGTCGCGACCTTTGATTGGAATCGGCTCAAGCCGACGATCAACCAGCGCGCCAGCGATGCGCTAAACCGGCAGGTTTCCATAGAAGGCGATCTGAGCGTCGATTGGCAGTGGCCTTCGGGAGACGGCGGCTGGCGGCATTGGTTTCCCTGGCCCGAAGTTCATGCCGAAGATATTCACATTGGTAGCCCTGACGCTATTACCGATGCCGACCTCGTCCGCCTGAAGACACTCGATATCACGCTATCTCCCCTGCCGTTGCTCGGAAAAACTCTCCCCTTGCCAGCTATTGGCTTGAGCGGCGGCGCGGCGAACCTCACTCGTCTCGAGGATGGCCGCAACAATTGGACTTTCGACCTGGGCGGTAATGATCAGAAGGAACAGGCAAAGGAAGACGGCTCGAAAGAGAACGGCTGGACGGTCGATGTAGGGCAAATCGACTTCGATCCCATCGATGTTCATTATCAAGATGCAATATTGGCTGCCAATATAGAGGCAACGGTCCAGCTACTCGGTCAGCCCATCGCATTCAATGAGCTGACTGACGATGATAGCGCCGTCAGCCAGACGGAGGATCGGCAGATCGGCGACTACCGTTTCGGCTGGAAAGCCGAGGGCACCTATCGCGAACAGCCCTTCTCGGGTTCGGGAAAGCTGGGTGGACCCGAAGCGCTGAAGCAGCGGAATATCCCGTATCCCGTTCAGGCCAAACTGGACGCCGGCAATACCCAGGTGGCCGTCAACGGTACGATAACCGACCCGTTATCGCCGAAAACGGTCGATATGGATCTCAGCTTCTCGGGTCAGAACCTGGGCGATCTCTATGGCATCATCGGCGTGACCCTGCCCGACACACCGCCCTATTCCACTCGAGGCCATTTGACCGCCAATCTGAATACCCAGGATGCGCTGTCCTTTCGTTATCGCGACTTCGACGGCCAGATCGGTGATAGCGACATCCACGGTGACCTTACCTATCGCATGGGTGAACCGCGCCCCTCGCTCAAGGGCGAGGTCGTTTCGCGACAGTTGCGCTTCGCCGATCTTGCGCCTCTGATTGGCGCTGATTCGAATGCCGAAAAAGCCGACCGCGGCGAAACCAGCCGTCAGCCGGACGACAAGTTGTTGCCGGTGGAAGAGTTCGATACGGCCAAATGGAAAACCATGGACGCCGACGTCAAGTTCACCGCCAAACGTGTCGAGCACGGTGACTCTCTACCCCTCGAGGACATTTATACCCATGTCACGTTGGAGGACGGGGAGATTCTGCTGGATCCGCTGCGGTTCGGCATGGCAGGAGGCAACCTCAATACCACGTTACGCCTCGACGGCAGTCAAAGCCCGATGCAAAGCCGGGTCGATATGCATATTCGTCATCTGATGCTTAGCCGACTGTTTCCCGACGTGGAGCTGATGAAAAACAGCAGCGGAGAGCTCAACGGGGACGCCACGCTAAGCGGCACGGGGAATTCCGTTGCGAGCATTCTTGGCAGCAGCAACGGCGACCTGCAGATGCTGATCAATGATGGCCTGATCAGCCAGAACCTGATGGAATTAGCCGGCCTCAATGTGGGCAACTACCTGGTCGGTAAACTATTCGGTGACGAGCAGGTTAAAATTAACTGCGCGGCAGCCAACCTCAATGTCAAAGATGGGTTGGCCAAGACTCGCTTCTTCCTGATCGATACGGAAAATGCCCTGGTCAAGATCGATGGCAACATCAACTTCGGTAATGAGGCGCTGGATTTGACCATTGAGCCGGAGAGCAAGGGAGCCCGCGTCTTCACACTACGCTCACCCCTCTACGTCAAAGGGACCTTCAAGAACCCCTCCCCCGGCGTGGACACGGGATCGCTGCTGGCTCGGGGAGCCATTGGTGCATTTCTGGGCACTGTTGCGACTCCTGCCGCGGCCCTGTTGGCGCTGATATCTCCCAGCGCTGACGAGAAGACTCCCTGTAACGATTTCCTGAGTCAGGTCAAGACTGACGGCTAAGCACATGCCAGGATCCCGCAACTCAGGGGAGCTATCGACTCAAGACGGGAAGCGAATGACCTGGATTGTTCCACGTGAAACATCACCCAACAGTGCATGACGTTGGCGGTTGGCATCTCATCGCGTTCTTGAAATCGAAAGCCAGGAATCAAAAAGCCCGACGCGATACCTGGATCGCGTCGGGCTGGAGATGAAGATGTTGGACACTCTTTCGGTGAGTCAGGTCACGTCTTTCTTAGTTCACGTCTTTCTTAGTTCACGAGGGGCGTCGCGACTACCGTGATGCGTTGTCGGCGTACTGCTCACCCAGGGATTCGAGCGCACCGATGATCTTCTCGATTTCCGCATCGAATCGATTTTGCTGCTGGGCATAGAAATGGCGCGTATACGATGCGCCCTTGTGCTTATCCACCAGGTGAGAAAACTGCGCCTCCAGCTGATCGGTGTGAAAGCGCAAACGCTCGGTAAGGAACGCCGCCTGCCCCTGGTGACAAGCCACGTCCATCAGTGCTCTCACCTGGACCGTCAGCAGATATAGCTGCATGACGTTGCGCTCCTGAACTTCTTTCTGCGTGGAGACGCTGTCATCCAGCAGATTGATCGAACTCATCTGGCAGCAGCCGGTGTCGTCGGTCAGCGGGCGATCCTGAACTGCTTTTTCCTGAGTCTGTAACATGGTCAGACCCTCCTCTAGGTCGCTGAACCCTGTCACTCATAGTAACACTGCGATTTATTGTCACCGTTCGCCATTGGTCGAAGTAACGGGTCCCTGCCTATAGAAGATCGCGAAGCCGGATAGGGTCGCCTAAAGCGTAATGGCAGGCGTCCGCCGGGAAGCGCAGATTGGGAGGGGAAATCCAGCGATCGGTCATCGATCCATCAGGAGAAGCCATCATGCATTACGCCAATCCGAACACCTCGGACGCCATCACTCGGTTCGAGAAGCGCTATGACAACTATATCGGCGGCGAGTGGATACCCCCGGCCGAGGGGCGTTATTTCGATAACATCACGCCGGTTACCGGCGAGGTGTTCTGCGAAGTTGCCCGATCGAGCCAGAAGGATATCGATACGGCACTGGACGCCGCCCACAAGGCCGCGCCCGGTTGGGGCAAGACCTCTGTTCAGGAACGCTCGACCCTGCTGCTCAGAATCGCGGACCGGATGGAACAGAACCTGGAAATGCTGGCCGTTGCTGAAACCTGGGATAACGGCAAGGCCGTGCGCGAGACCCTGGCCGCCGACATTCCGCTGGCGATCGACCATTTCCGCTACTTCGCCGGCTGTATTCGGGCCCAGGAGGGCACTACCGCCGAAATCGACGAGAACACGGCTTCCTATCATTTTCACGAACCGCTGGGCGTGGTGGGCCAAATCATTCCCTGGAACTTTCCGATCCTGATGGCGACCTGGAAGCTGGCGCCGGCGCTTGCTGCAGGTAACTGTGTCGTACTCAAGCCTGCCGAGCAGACACCGGTCTCGATCTTCAAGGTGATCGAGATCATCCACGACCTGCTGCCCAAGGGCGTCATCAATATCGTCAACGGCTATGGCGAAGAAGCCGGCCAGGCACTGGCCTCCAGCAAACGTATTGCCAAAATCGCCTTCACCGGCTCCACCCCCGTCGGCTCGCACATCATGAAGTGCGCGGCCGAAAACATCATTCCTTCCACCGTGGAGCTGGGAGGCAAGTCGCCGAACATCTACTTCGAAGACATCATGTCGGCGGAACCCGAGTTCATCGATAAATGCGCTGAAGGCCTGGTGCTGGGCTTTCTCAACCAGGGCGAAGTGTGTACCTGCCCTTCCCGCGCGCTGATTCAGGAGAGCATCTACGACGACTTCATGGCCAAGGTCATCGAGCGGGTCAAGAAGATCAAGCGCGGCCATCCACTGGATACCGAAACCCAGGTGGGCGCTCAGGCATCGCAAGAGCAGTTCGACAAGATCATGTCCTACATGGACGTCGCGCGGGAGGAGGGCGCGGAGTTCCTGTCCGGTGGCAAGCAGGAGTCTCTCGGCGACGATCTTGCACGGGGCTATTACATCCAGCCGACGCTATTGAAAGGCAACAACAAGATGCGGGTGTTCCAGGAGGAGATCTTCGGCCCAGTCGTCTCGGTGACGACGTTCAAGGACGAAGCGGAAGCCCTTGCCATCGCCAACGATACCGAGTTCGGCCTTGGCGCCGGCGTCTGGACTCGCGACATCAATCGCGCCTACCGCATGGGTCGCGGCATTCAGGCTGGGCGCGTGTGGACCAACTGCTACCACCAGTATCCGGCTCATGCGGCCTTCGGTGGCTACAAGAAATCCGGCGTCGGTCGAGAGACCCACAAAATGGCGCTGGAGCACTATCAGCAGACCAAGAACCTGCTGATCAGCTATGACGTCAATCCCATGGGCTTCTTTTAAACCCCTGAAGAAAGCGCTCTGTCGGCATCGGCAGAGCGCTTCATTGATCGTTCGATGAGACAATTTGACAAGCTCATTTCCCGCCGCTGGACACGCGACGTATTTCATCCAGTGACCACGCCTCGTGTGATTCCCATTGCCGCCGCCGCTTACGCATCGATAATGACCTTCAGCGCCTTGGTCTCCGCGGCCCGACCAAAAGTGTCGTAGGCGGTCAGAATCTCGGAAAACTTGAAGTGATGGGTAATCAAACGGGTCGGATCGATCCTGCCCGATTGCACCGTCTTCAATAGCATGGGCGTCGTCACGGCATCGACCAGACGGGTCGTGATCGATATGTTCTGCGCCCAGAGCCTCTCAAGATGGAGATCGACCTTCTGACCATGGACACCGATGTTGGCGATAACGCCGCCGGCAGCAACGATCGCCTCGCAGAGTTCGAAAGTGGCCGGAACACCCACCGCTTCGATAGCCGTGTCGACGCCTTTGTCACCGGTCAGCGCATTGACCTTCTCGACGGCCTTGCCATCGCCGCTGTTGATGGTCCGTGTCGCGCCGAAAGTCAGCGCCATCTCCAACCGGTTGTCATCAAGATCGATCACGATGACCTCGGCCGGGGAATAGAGTTGCGCGGTCAATAGTGTCGCCAGACCAATCGGGCCAGCCCCGACGATCGCTACCGAAGAACCCGGGGCAATCTTGCCGTTAAGCACACCGCATTCGAAGCCGGTCGGCAGAATATCGCTAAGCATGACCATCGCATCGTCATCGGCACCATCAGGAATAGGATAGAGGCTGGTCTCGGCATGCGGGATAAGCACATATTCGGCCTGCGTTCCGTCGATCTGGTTGCCGAGGATCCAGCCGCCAGTGGTGCAGTGGGAGTACATCCCACGACGACAATATTCGCATTTGCCACACGACGAGATGCACGAGATCAGTACGCGGTCGCCTTCATGGAGCGTGGTGACGCCCGCCCCCAATGACGCAATGGTGCCGATGCCTTCATGCCCCAGAATACGACCCGGCGCGCAGGTGGCCACATCGCCTTTGAGGATATGAAGATCCGTACCACAGATGGTGGTCTTGACCATTTTGACGATGACATCGCCTGGATCCCGGAGCTCAGGCATGGGTCGATCTTCAACGCTCTTTTCTCCGGGACCGCCATAAACGAGTGCTTTCATGATCAAGTGCTCCTGTGGTGTGGTGACACCGCTAGCCGCGTTCGCGAAGGGATTTCTTGGTCTGGGCGCATCGAGGCCTGGGACTGTCTTACGCCCTGTTTCGAGGCCTGCGAACGGAATTTCCGCCATCGATGATCCGATTGATCAGATCCGCCACCGCCCGGTGCGTGGCAGCCTCGGATTCGGGGCCACCCGCATTTCCATGCGTCGTTGAGGCGTCCTTGAGAACGCCCATGATTTCGTTTTCGGACAAGACATGACTGTCATTTAACGCCAGCAGCAACGACTCGCAAATTGCCAGCGCGGCCATTCCTGAATAGATGTCGTTTTCCATAGCGTTCTGACTCCTTCCAGGAGACGCACTAGTGCGGATTGTCCGGCAGCGTAGGAAAGAGTCTGTCAAGAATTCGGCTATGCTAAGCTGATCGATATCAGTCAACGGCACGTTTCTCGGCTGTCGATCACAGGGGGCAGAGTCGACGTGTTCAGCATCGAAGACACACCGCTAGTACGAAAGCTGGGCGCCTTTGTGTCCTTATCGGAGGCAGAGCTCCGCGTGCTGGAAACCCTGCACAAGAGACGACGACGCTTTATCGCAGGGCCCGAGCTCGTTCATCAAGGGCAGTCCGATCAAGCAGCCTATATTCTCGCCTCGGGCTGGGCATGTTCTTTCAAGATGCTGAAAGATGGGGGACGACAGATCGTCGATTTTCAGATCCCGGGGGATTTTCTCGGTCTACGCAGCGTATTGCTGCACATCTCGGATCACGGCATCGAGCCCATTACCGATATGGAGGTAACGGAGGTCTCGGCGGCTGATCTACTGGTCGCCTTTGAGCGACATCCTCGCCTAGCCACTGCCATACTCTGGGCCGCCTCTCGCGACGAGGCGATGGTGGTGGAGCATCTGGTGGATATCGGGCGGCGCCATGCGGCCGAGCGCATGGCACATTTCCTGCTGGAGCTCGGAGCCCGGCTTAACCTCGTGGGCATGGGCATCAAGACGGGGTACGCCTGTCCGCTAACGCAGACTCATCTCGCTGATGCCTTGGGACTGACAGCCATCCATGTCAATCGGATACTGCGTCAGCTGCGTGAAAGGGGCCTGGTCACATTCCAGAGCGGCATCGTGACTTTCGACAGTTACAACGAAATGGTAGATTTTGCAGAATTCAATCCGGCTTACCTGAATCAGGGCGGGCCACTACTCAGATAACACCGGTGCCAATCCGAAGGCTTCACGGGGGCGCTGCCGCCCCGTCACGAATCACTGCCCGGCCGTTAGGTTCCGCCTTGCGATGACGAAATCAGCTCGGCAAACCGGATCCAGTCAACGTTTCCTCCAGATAGAATGATTCCGACTCGACGCTCATCGATCGCCACTCGGCCACTGAATGCGGCAGCCGCTGCCAGGCACCCGGTCGGTTCGACGAACTGCTTCATCCGCACGGCCATGAAGCCCATGGCATCAACGAGTTCCGCGTCGGAGACAGTGACGATCTCGTCGACATGCGCCTGGAGTACCGGGAAAGTCAGCGTACCCAGCGCCTGGGTCTGGGCGCCATCGGCGATGGTGCGCGGCGTGTCGATGGAAACGATTTTGCCGCTGGCCAGGCTCCGCTGAGCGTCGTTACCGGCTTCCGGCTCGACGCCGATGATTCGACAGTTCGGATAACGTGCCCTGGCGACCGTGGCACAGCCGGACAATAGCCCGCCGCCACCCAGCGGCACGATCAATGTATCCAGCTCACCGACATCATCGAACAGCTCCTCGGCAACAGTACCCTGCCCCGCCATCACGTGCGGATGATCGAACGGCGGGATCAGCGTCAGCCCTTGGGACTCCGCCAACTCGCGGCCCAACGCCTCGCGATCCTGAGTATAGCGATCATAGAGCACCACTTCGGCGCCATAACCCCGAGTGGCGGCAATCTTGATGGCTGGCGCATCCTCGGGCATGACGATGACGGCACGAATGCCGTGCAGCCTGGCCGAGAGCGCGATCGCCTGGGCATGATTGCCCGAGGAGAACGCGATGACGCCGGCGGCTTTCTGTCTGGTGTCGAACTGGTTGATGGCGTTGTAGCCGCCGCGGAACTTGAACGCGCCGACGCGCTGAAGGTGCTCGGCCTTGAAGTGAAGCGTTGCGCCAGTGCGCGCGTCCGCCGTCGCCGACCGCAGCGCCGGCGTCCAGTGGGCGATTCCTTCGAGCCGTCGATGTGCCGCTACCACGTCATCGTAGTCGATTGCCAGGGTGCTCATGCCGTCATCGTTCTCCCGTTGTCATGGCGTCGTTGTCGCGGTTATCGCGTCCAGCGCTACATTGAAAGCCCTTCAAAATGCTTAAATGAAACACTTGGATAGGGCTTCGATCATGATGGCTGAATGGCCGCGAGGAAAGAGACAGATGGCATCATACGACTGGATGTGGCAGACGGGCCCCGAACTCGATCCTGCCGAACTTTACGCGCTGCTCTCGCTGCGTGAGGCCGTGTTCGTGGTAGAACAGCAGTGCCCCTATCAGGAACTGGATGGTCACGATCTGCACGGTTCGACGCACCATCTGAGCGTACTGGCAGCAGACCATCTCGCGGCGACCCTGCGTCTCAAAGTCCCGGATGAGATCGACCGGCCCGTCTCCATTGGCCGCGTGGTCATCCATCCCGATTACCGCGGCGGCGGGCTCGGTCACGAGCTGTTGCGCGCCGCGCTGACGCGAATCGAATCTCGATGGCCCGGCCGCGACGCCCGGTTGTCCGCCCAGGCGCATCTACAGGGTTATTACGGCCGCCACGGCTTCGAGCCGGTCGGCGAGATCTATGTAGAAGACGGCATCCCCCATATCGACATGCAGCGAGAGTGCGATTCGCAGGGTAAGTAAGCACTCACTTTAACGAAAACGAAAAAGCCGACACTGCAACAGCAGCGTCGGCTTCTTTTCAGCGTATCCGCCCCGCCACGCGGGGCAGAGGCCATTCAGCTCAGGTGCCGAATTCGCTAAGCATCCTCTCGATCAGATCGAGTCCCTCTTCAAGCACCTCGTCACTGATGGTGACCGGCATCAGGAAGCGGATCGTGTTGGCGTAAAGGCCACAGGAGAGCAGGATCAAACCGCGTTCGCGCGCCTCGCGACAGAGCTTGCCTGCCAGCTCGGCATTGGGCACGCCGCTCTTCTTGTCGGTGACCAGATCGAAGGCCGCCATCGCGCCCAGGTTGCGGGCGTTGGCGACACCGGCGTAGTCCTGCTGCCACTTGTCGAAGCGCACTCGGAGCTTCTCGCCCAACGCCTGGCTCTTCTCCAGAATGCGCTCCTCCTCGAACACTTCCAGCACGGCCAGCACCGCGGCACAGGAGACCGGGCTGCCGGTGTAGGTGCCGCCCAGCGAGTTACCACCGGAAGCGTCCATCACCTTGTCAGTGCCCACCACGGCGGAGATCGGCATGCCGTCGGCCATGCTCTTGGCCATGGTGATGATGTCCGGTTCGACGCCGCTATGCTCGATCGCGAACAGCTTGCCGGTCCGCCCGAAGCCGGACTGTACCTCGTCGGCGATGAGCAGGATGCCGTGCTCGTCGCAGATCTCCCGCAGCGCTTTCAGGAAGCTCGCTGGCGCGGCGTGGAAACCGCCCTCGCCCAGCACCGGCTCGATCACGATCGCCGCAGTGTCGTTGACGTTGGCATCCGTCTTCAGCGTCATCTTCAGGTGGCGCAGCGCCTCTTCCTCGCTGACGCCGATGGACGGCACCGGATAGGGCGCACGATAGACCTGGCCCGGCATCGGGCCGAAATCGTTACGATACGGTGCCACCTTGCCGTTCATCGCCATGGTCATGAACGTCCGGCCGTGATAGCCGCCGGTAAAGCAGATCACGCTGGAGCGTCCGGTGGCGGCACGCGCCACCTTGACCGCGTTTTCCAGCGCCTCGGCGCCGGAGTTCGCCAGCATCACCTTGGCGTGGCCGCGCACCGGCGTCACTTCGCTGAGCTTCTGCGCCACCCGCACGTATCCCTCGTACGGCATGACGGTCTGGCAGGTATGCATCACCTTGTCGAGCTGGGCCTTGACCGCTTCGACCACCTTGGGATGACGATGGCCGATGTTAAGCACGCCGATACCCCCGGCGAAGTCGATGAAGCGCTTGCCGTCCTCGTCCCACAGCTCGGCATTCTCGGCGCGAGCAGCGAACTGGCCGGCCGGGCTGGCCGCGCCATTGGCGACGTAGCGCTGCTTGAGTTCGTTGAGTTCTGCATTGGTCATGGATGAACACTCCTCTGACGCGGCATCGGGTGCCGCTAACGTGGGTCGCGCGTCGTCGGGTTCGCAGGCGGCGCGCCATACAATCAAAATCAGGATTTATCGTAGGCAGCCCGAATGAGGCGATCGCCCATCTCTCGACCGTAGTGCTGTCGCGCCCATCCGTACAGTGCCAATCCGGCGATCATCCAGCCACCGAAGATGGACCACTCGATGGGCGTCAGCGCCGACGGGCTGCCTGGCAGGTAGAGACACGTCATGCCCAGCGACAGCAGCACCGCCAGCACGCCGACCAGTTTGCCGGCACCGACATGGTACGGGCGCGGCATGTCCGGCTCGCGATAGCGCAGGATAACGAACGACAGCGCCACGAACAGGTAGGCAAGCACGATGCCCAGGCCGCCGGCATCGACCAGCCATACCAGCGCCGGACGTCCGAAGAATGGCGCCGCGGTAGAGAGCACGCCAATCAGGATGATGGCATGGGTCGGGGTCTTGTAGCGCTGGTGCAGCTTGCCAAGGAAAGCCGGCAACATCCCGGCGTGGGCCAGCGCATAAATGGCCCGCGACCCGCCGATATAGAACGCATTCCAGCTGGTGATGATCCCGGCGATGCCCGCCAGCACCATCAGATTGCCGGCCCAGGATGCATCGAAGACCGCCGTCATCGCGTCCGGCACACTGAGAGAGCTGCCCTGCAGCGCCTCGTTGTCGAGCATCAGGCTGGTGCCGAGAATGATCAGGGTATACCAGCACACCGCCATGATCACCGAGAGGACCAGCACCTTGCCGATATCACGGAACGGCAGATCGATCTCTTCCGCGGCCTGGGGAATCACGTCGAAACCGACGAACAGGAACGGGACCAGCACCAGTACCGCCACGATGCCGCCGAAGGCGCCGTGCTCGCCGCTGGCGAACAGCGGCTGCATGTTGCCGCCGTCGCCGGTGAACAGCGATCCGGTCACGAACATTACCCCCGCCACCAGGATCAGCCCGGTGACGACTTTCTGCAGTAGCGCAGCGGTGGAGATCCCCACGTAATTGACGGCCATCATCGCCAGCGAGCCGAGCACGCCTACCGCGACCCAGGTCGCCTTGACGTCCCAGCCGGCGACGGTCCATAGATCACCGACGGCGTAACCGGGGAACAGATGCTCGACCACCGTCGGCAGCGCCACGGCTTCGAACGACGCAACGCTGACATAGCCCAGCACGATGCTCCAGGTGCAGACGAAAGAGGCAAAGTGGCCGAGCGCTCGATAGCTGTAGACGTGTTCGCCACCCACCTGAGGCATCGCCGACGCCAACTCGGCATAGGTCAAACCCACCAGCAGCACGGCAATGCCGCCAATGACGAAAGCGAGTATCGCGCCCACGCTACCCCCATCGAGAATGGCGCTACCGGTGAGGACGATCCAGCCCCAGCCGATCATGGCGCCGAAAGCCAATGCGAGAACATCGGTACGGGCGAGAACCCGCACGAATTCCGGAGGATGAGGAGCATTCGACATGAGGATTTCTCTTCAGGTTGTTATTGAGAAGGCGAGAGCGTCGTCGATAGACCGGGAACAGCGATCCACCTGTCACGCTACCACTCCGAGCCCTACCCGGGACTAGACCACTTTCCGCTTCGAGTAGACCACCTGCGAGGGCCAGCGCATAATCGACGGATTCCTTTCGCCACCCTTCCGCGTCCCTCACGAGGAGTCGCATGGACGACCGCCACCAGGCGCTGTATCACATCAAGCAGGGTTACCACGCTCAGCCGGTTCACCTGACCAAGCACTGCCGACTCGAGCAGACTCTGCTGACCCTGATCGAGCAGCGATGGCAGGATGGTCAACGACTGCCCGGTCATCGAGCGCTATGCGTCACGCTCGACGTGGCCCGCAACACGTTGGCCGGCGTCATCGAGGGCCTGACCCAGCAGGGGCATCTGATTACCGATCACGGGCGGGGCACCTGGGTTTGCAAGCGCTTACCTCGGCGGGAACGGGAGGCTGTTCCCAGCGGGCCGATTTCTCGCCGCGCACATAAGCTGCTTGGGGATGTCGGTGCCAGTCCGCTGCAGAGCGGCGCCTTCGTGCCGGGCGTGCCCGATATCGTCCATTTTCCGATCGCCCGCTGGCGCCAGCTCTATTCGCGCATCACCGTGCCCCACAATACGCTGCTGCTCTCCTACGCCGCGGGCGGCTACGGGCCGTTGAAGCGCGCCATCGCGGGCTATCTGTCACGGTGGCGGGGCATCGACTGCGAACTCGATCAGATCGTGATTACCGAAGGCGCCCACCACGGCCTTCAGCTGTGCGCCCTGACGCTGGCTGACCACGGCGATCGCGTGGTCATGGATTCCCCCTTCTACTGGGGCGCTCGGAACGTCTTTCACGCTGGCGGACTCGAGATCGAGCACGCCAAGTGGGAACCGCGGGAAGGTTACGTGGGCACGTTGCCAAGCGCTCGCCCCAGACTGCTCTACTTCACCGGATCTCACCATTATCCGTTAGGCATGAAGTCAGTGAGTGCTCACAAACATTCACTGGTTCGACATCTTGAACCGGACTGGATCCTGGAAGACGACTACGAATTCGGCGACGGCTGTCATCGGGAACTGGCGTTCGATACCGTCTCCGACAACCAGATTCTGATCGGCTCGTTCTCCAAGCTGATGTTCCCGGGTCTGCGGCTGGGTTATCTGGTGGTACCGAGAGGGCTGAGTGCCGCGATCAACCGGGTGCGTACCGGCGTCTTTCGCGAAGGAAGGCTACTCGATCAGGCGGTGCTCGCCACCTTCATCGATGATGGCGATCTGGATAGCTGGTGTCAGCGCATGGCCCGCGAGTATCTGCAGCGCCAACAGCAGCTGCAGGGGCTGCTCGCCGGGACACCCGGCATCATCGGCATTTCGCCGCCGGCCGGCAATATCAGTCTGAGTCTGGCGCTCGCCGCGAATCTGGACGACGAGCGTTTATCACAGCATCTGCTGAACCGATACCAGCTGGTCGCCCGGCCGTTGAGCCGAGTGTGCGGCGCGGGCGACCACCGGCGCGGCCTGATTCTGGGCGTCGGCATGGTCGAGGGCGAGGCGCTTGACCGTCAGGGCCTGCGCCTCGCTGCCGGCATTCGCGAGTTCGTCGAGTCGCAACGCTGAGATGGCAACGTCCGGGCCTCAGACCGTCTCCAGAACGTCATCGACGTCGGCAGTACGCTCGTCGCGAATCCGGCCTTCGGTCTCGGGATCGAACACCACCATGCGCGAGACGTCGAAGGCGAATCGCGCCCGCTCGCCCGGACGTAGCGGCGTACCTGGGCGCATGCGGGCGTTGATATGGGCGCCCCCGAGCGACGTCACCACGTAGAGATCGGCGCCGGTCGGCTCGACCAGCTCGACCGGCAGTTCGGCCTCGTGAATGTTGCCCTCACGGTGATTGGCGCTGGCCGGATCGGTGATCGCCTCGGGCCGCAAGCCGATGATGACATCGCGATCGCACCAGTCACGCAGGGCCTGGCGATCGCGCACGATAGGCAGCGTCAGGGTGGTGTCGCCCGCTATCGCCTGCGCTACCGGCACGCCATCGCGCTCGACGATCCGCGCCTCGATCAGATTCATCGACGGCGAGCCCATGAAACCGGCGACGAACAGATTGTTGGGATCGTCGTAGACCGCCTGCGGCGTGCCCAGCTGCTGGAGCTCGCCACCGCGCATGACGGCGATTCTCGACGCCAGCGTCATCGCCTCGATCTGGTCGTGGGTAACGTAGACGATCGTGGTCCCCAGACGCTGATGGAGCTGCTTGATTTCAGTGCGCATGTCGACGCGCAGCTTGGCATCCAGGTTCGACAACGGTTCGTCGAACAGGAAGAGTTGTGGATCGCGCACCAGCGCTCGCCCCATCGCCACGCGCTGGCGCTGCCCGCCGGAAAGCTGCCCCGGCTTGCGATCGAGTAGGTTCTCGATCTGCAGCAGCTTGGCGACTCGGTCGACCGCTTCGCGACGCTCCTTGCGCGGGACCTTGCGCATCTCCAGCCCGAAGCCGATGTTGCCCGCCACCGTCATGCTCGGATAGAGCGCGTAGGACTGGAACACCATGGCAATGTCGCGCCGTGACGGATGCACGTCATTGATACACCGGCCGTCGAGCAGCAGCTCGCCCTCGCTGATCGAATCGAGTCCGGCGATCATGTTCAGGAGCGTCGACTTGCCACAGCCCGACGGCCCCACCAGGACCAGAAAGTCACCCTGCTCGATCGAGATATCGATGCCCTTGAGGACATGGGTCTCGCCGAAGCGCTTGTGAACGTTATTAATATGCAGAAAGCTCATGTGATCCTCAGCCCTTGACCGATCCCGACATCAACCCGCGCAGGAAATACTTGCCCGCGAGGATATAGACGATGAGCGTCGGCACCGCCGCCACCATCGCCGCCGCCATGTTGACGTTATAGGCCTTCACTCCCGTGGAGCTATTGACCAGATTATTGAGTGCCACCGTGATCGGTGCGCTGTCGCCGGAGGCGAACGAGACGCCGAACAGGAAGTCGTTCCAGACGTTGGTGAACTGCCAGATGATCGTGACCACGATGATCGGCACCGACGCCGGCAGCAGAATCCGAAAGAAAATGACGAAGAAGCCGGCGCCATCGAGCTGTGCCGCCCGCACCAGTTCATCCGGAAAGCTGGCGTAGAAGTTGCGAAAGAACAGCGTGGTAAATCCGATTCCGTAGATGATGTGGACCAGCACCAGGCCCCATGTACTGTTGGCCAGATGCAGAACCCCGAGCATGCGGGCCATCGGCAGCAGAATGATCTGAAACGGAATGAAGCAGCTAAACAGTATCAATCCGAAAACGATCTTGTGGCCGCGAAACTTCCACTTGGTCAGCACGTATCCGTTGAAGGCGCCCAGCAGGCCAGAGATCAATACCGCCGGTATCACGATCTTGATGCTGTTGAAGAAGTAGCCGTGCACCCCATTGCACTCGAGACCGATACAGGCGCTGCCCCACGCTTCTCGCCAAGGAGCGAACGTCCATTCGACGGGTAGCGCCAGCATGTTGCCCTGATGGATCTCGTCCAGTGTCTTGAACGACGTGGTCAGCATGACGTAGAGCGGCAGCAGATAGATGACCGCAAACACCAGCAGAATGGCGTAGAGAATGGCACGCGTGGCAGCGCCCTGGCGTGCGGTGGGAAGTGCGGCACTCATGATCGGGGCTCCCGAAGCTCGGAATAGAGATAGGGGATGATCAGCGCCGCGATCACCGCCAGCATGAATACCGCGCTGGCCGCGGCGATGCCCATCTCGTTGCGCGAGAAGGCGTAGGAGTACATGAAGGTCGCCGGCACCGCCGTGGCATTGCCTGGCCCGCCGCCGGTCATCGCCACGATCAGGTCGAAACTCTTGATTGCCAGATGTGCCAGTACCACGATTGCGCTCATGAAGACCGGCCGCAGCTGGGGAATGATGATGCGCGCATAGATCTTCCAGGCCGGCGCGCCGTCGATCTGGGCGGCCTTGATCATCTCGCCGTCGATACCGCGAAGGCCCGCCAGAAACATCGCCATGACGAAGCCCGTCGCCTGCCACACCGCGGCAATCACTACCGTATAGATCGCCATGTTGGAATCGATCAGCCAGTTGAAGCTGAAACTCTGCCAGCCC
Source organism: Salinicola sp. MH3R3-1 (assembly GCF_001937155.1). Taxonomy (NCBI): domain Bacteria; kingdom Pseudomonadati; phylum Pseudomonadota; class Gammaproteobacteria; order Oceanospirillales; family Halomonadaceae; genus Salinicola; species Salinicola sp. MH3R3-1. Next base: position 76,338 of record NZ_MSDP01000007.1, read on the forward strand.
AGGTCGTGCATGGTCTTTTCCAACCCCAGTCCGGGATTGAGAAACCACTGCCAGGCGGTACCGGTGACGATGAAGGAGAGCGCCATCGGATAGAGATAGATGGTGCGCAGCACGCCCTCGGCACGGATGCGCTGATCGAGCAGTATCGCCAGCACCAGGCCCAGCACGATACAGCTGACGATGTAGAGAAGCCCGAAGACCCAGATATTGTGCAGCGCGATACCCCAGGTCCAGGAGGTCCACAACCGCGACCATTGATGGAGCCCGACCCAGGTGTAATCCGGCATCATGCCGGAATCGCTGAACGAGATGTAGCTGGTCCAGGCGATGAAGCCGTAGACGAAGAACAGGATCAGGACACAGGACGGCGACAGCACCAGCTTGGGCAGCCAGCGCTGAAGCCGTTCCCGCGCTCCACCGTCCCGATCCGGGGAAGCATTGGACATCGGATCACTCTCGATTCGTGAATGAGAAGCCCCGCCAACGGGCGGGGCCGATCATCAGGACGTTGCGCTCTTCACCGCCATCGCCAGCTGCTCGGCGGCGACATCGCTTGGCATGTCACTGTTGACGAAGGAGGAGATGATGTCGAAGACGGCGTTCTTGACCGACGCCGGCGCCGCGTAGCCGTGTGCCAGGCTACCCATCAAGGTGTGGTTCTTCGCGGCCGACTTGACCTGCTCGTAACCGCGCTGAGCGCAGACATCGAGCTTGTCGGCGGAGAGATCCATCCGTGCCGGCACCGAGCCCTTGAACTGGCTGAAGGTGATCTGGAACTCGGGTGAGCCGATGATCTTGGCCATGGTCTGCTGCATTTTCTGCTGTTCGCTGTCATCGGTATCGAACATGATCATCAGATCGCTGTTGAAGGTCACAGCATCCTGCGTGCCCGGGGTGCGGAAGCACATGAAGTCCTTGCCCGGCTCGAGGTTGGCGTTGAGGAACTCACCCTTCGCCCAGTCGCCCATGATCTGGTAGAGCGCCTTGCCGTTGATCACCATCGCCGTGGCCAGGTTCCAGTCGCGGCCGGGCGAGTTGTCGTCCTTGTACTTCAGCAGCTCGCGCAGATGATCGAACGACTGCGTCATGGTGTCGGAATCGAGCGCCTTGGGGTCGAGATTGATCAGTGCCTGGCGATAGAAATCGGCGCCGCCGGTCGCCAGCACCACGTTCTCGAACACCGTGGTGTCCTGCCATGGCTGACCACCGTAGGCCAGACCGGTATAGCCGGCGTCCTTGGCCTTTTTCAACGAGGCAATGAAATCGTCCCAGGTCTTGGGCTGTTCGATGCCCAATTTGTCCATCAGCGATTTATTGGCCCAGACCCAGTTGGTCGAATGGATCTCGAACGGTGCGCCGATCCAGTGGCCTTCGTACTTGGCGAACTCCTGCAGCGGTTGCGGAAAGACTTCATCCCATTTCCCCGCCTTGGCAACGTCATCGAGCGAACTCAAGGCGTCACGCTCGGCCCAGTCCTGCGCGTCGTAACCCAGCACCTGGGCCGCCGTCGGTGGATTGCCCGAGGTGATACGCGAACGGAGAACCGCCATGGCGTTAGTCCCGGCGCCTCCCGCGACCGGCATATTCTTCCAGCCGATATCCTGGTCCGCCAGACTGTCCTTCAATGCGCCAAGCGCCTTGGCCTCGCCCCCCGACGTCCACCAGTTGAGAACTTCGACCTGATTATCCGTCGAAGTATCAGCCGCCATCGTATTCGTGGATAGCGCCAAAGCGAATGGAAGTAACGCAAATCCCAGCCGATTGACGAGGGTTCTGTTGTGATTGCTGTGCATCCCTTAATTCCTCTTCTTGTTGGGGCAACATCTAGTTCTTTTACGAAACGACCCACATCATCTGACGCACCAAGTGGGATAATTGAGACTATTACCTAACTGCATTTACCTAACAATACAACCATGGACGCACACCCATTCGCCCCACGCTCAGTGAAACGACTTGGTGGCGCTAAAAACGCGGTCTGGCGGTAGATAACGCCGGGCTCTACTCCCTAAGTCGCATCGACCAATAGGTAATGTCGCAAGGACGCCTCTACTTGTTCTATCCGTGCGCCAATGGCTGAATAACTGACAATAGATAATGAGTCACTCGTCCTTGGCGACCCATAAAAATCGGCAACGTATAAGAAACTGTGACGCATAAAAACATCGACACATAAAAACATCGACACATAAAAAAGCGGCCCATCCAAAAAGGATGGGCCGCTCTGTTCGCCGAACTTGTCATATCAGGTCGAAGTGGGCTCGACGCAATGATCGTCGCTATCCGGCTCTCGCCCTGTACATCCAGACGTCCCTACACGTCCAGATTGGCCACCAGGGCAAAACGTTCGATGAAGTCGCGCCGCGGTTCGACCTCGTCACCCATCAGCGTATTGAACATCTGATCGGCGGCAACCGCATCCTCGATGGAAACGCGCAACATGCGCCGGAATTGCGGATCCATGGTGGTTTCCCACAACTGATCCGGGTTCATCTCGCCCAGCCCCTTGTAGCGCTGGATACTGAGGCCGCGCTGCGCTTCGAGCATCAACCACTCGAGGGCATCGTAGAAGTTGTCGATCGGCTTCTGGCGCTCGCCGCGGGCAATATAGGCGCCCTCCTCGATCAGGCCGTCCAGGGTTTCGCCCAGATCGGCCAGCGCCCGGTAATCAACACTACGGAAGAAGTCGATACCCCAGATGTAGTCCGTGGTCACGCCGTGGGCGGTCAACGCCACGCTCGGCAGCCACAGGCCGCGTTCGGTATCTTCTTCCAGCTGGAAGGTATAGCGCGGGCCGCCCTCATGGGCGATCAGCGAGTCCATCTCCACCTGCAGCGCGTCGATCCAGGTCTGCATGGTGCCGCGGTCGTCGAGGTTGCTCTCGTCGAGCTTGACGGCATGGACCATCTTGCGCAGCACGGCGTTCGGGTAGACCCGCGACAGACGATCGATGCGCTTCATCACGTCACGGTACTGGTTGACCAGCGACTCCAGATGCTCACCGCCAATCCCCGGGGCATCGGCATTGACGTAGAGCCGACCGCCATCCAGCGCCGTGGCGGTCAGATAGTCGGTCATCGCCTGCTCGTCCTTCAGATACATCTCCTGCTTGCCGCGCTTGATCTTGTAGAGCGGCGGCTGGGCGATGAACACATGACCCCGCTCGATCAGCTCCGGCATCTGGCGGAAGAAGAAAGTCAGCAGCAGCGTGCGGATGTGCGACCCATCGACGTCGGCATCGGTCATGATGATGATCGAGTGGTAGCGCAGCTTGTCCGGGTTGAACTCTTCGCGGCCGATCCCGCAGCCCAGGGCGGTGATCAGCGTGCCAACCTCGGCGGAAGAGAGCATCTTGTCGAAGCGCGCCTTCTCGACGTTGAGGATCTTGCCCTTCAGCGGCAGGATCGCCTGGGTACGCCGATCGCGACCCTGCTTGGCACTGCCGCCGGCCGAATCACCCTCGACCAGATAGAGTTCGGAAAGGCTCGGATCCTTCTCCTGGCAGTCGGCCAGCTTGCCCGGCAGCCCGGCAATATCCAGCGCGCCCTTGCGCCGCGTCATGTCGCGGGCCTTGCGCGCGGCTTCACGCGCCCGCGCCGCATCGATCATCTTGCTGACGATCGCCTTGGCTTCGTTGGGATGCTCGATCAGATAATCGGAGAACTGTCGGCTCAACTCCTGGTCAACGGCCGTCTTGACCTCGGAGGAGACCAGCTTGTCCTTGGTCTGCGAGGAGAACTTGGGGTCCGGGACCTTGACCGAGATGATCGCGGTGAGTCCTTCGCGCGCGTCATCGCCCGCGGTGGCGACCTTGGCCTTCTTCTGGATGTCTTCCGCTTCAATGTAGCTGTTGAGCGTACGTGTCAGCGCCGCGCGGAAACCCGCCATGTGGGTGCCGCCATCGCGCTGCGGAATGTTGTTGGTGTAGCAGAAGACATTCTCGGTGAAGGTGTCGTTCCACTGCATCGCCACTTCCACGGCGATGCCGTCTTCGCGCTGCATCTCGAAGTGGAAGACCGGATTGATGGCGGTGCGGTTGGTATTGAGGTGATCGACGAACGCCTTGAGGCCACCTTCGTAGTGGAACAGCTCTTCGCGGCCGTCGCGCTCGTCGACCAGCCGGATGGCCACGCCGGAGTTCAGAAACGACAGCTCGCGCAGACGCTTGGCGAGGATATCGTAGTGAAATTCGATGTTGGCGAAGGTGTCGCTCGACGGCTTGAAGCTGATCTGGGTACCGGATTTCTCGGTATCGCCGACGATCGCCAGTGGTGCCTGCGGTACGCCGTGCTTGTAGATCTGCTCGTGAACCTGATTGTTGCGCCAGATCACCAGCTTGAGCTGCTCGGAGAGCGCGTTGACCACCGAAATACCGACCCCGTGCAGGCCACCGGAGACCTTGTAGGAGTTATCGTCGAACTTACCCCCGGCGTGCAGCACGGTCATGATCACTTCGGCGGCAGAAACGCCTTCGTCGTGAATGTCCGTGGGAATGCCGCGGCCATCGTCGGAAACGGTGATCGACTCGTCCGGATGGATGACGATCCGGATCTCGCTGCAATGACCGGCCAGCGCTTCGTCGATGGAGTTGTCGACGACTTCGAACACCATGTGGTGCAGCCCGGTGCCGTCATCGGTGTCGCCGATGTACATGCCGGGACGCTTGCGCACCGCGTCCAGTCCCTTGAGAACCTTGATGCTCGATGAATCGTAGGCCTGTTCGCTCATTGCTCACTCCGTGGTGAAATCATTCCGAATGCAGCCGTCCGCCGGCGAGTTGCGACGCCACCACATCCGTGTCTGGCTGCCAGACGTCGGCCAGCGCCTCGCGATCGACGCTGGTGATGAAGACCTGGCAGTTGAGCCGCTCGAGCCATTGGCAGAAGATCCGCCGATGGTCGCCGTCGAGCTCCGCCGGCAGGTCATCGATCAAATAGAGGCAGGTTCGGCCACTCAACTGCTCGAGCAGCTGCCCCTGGGCCAGTTTCAACGCGCTCACGACCAGCTTCTGCTGACCGCGCGACAGCACTTCGACCGCCGCATGGCGTCCGACGCGAATTCGCAGGTCGGCGCGCTGCGGCCCCTGTTGGGTAAAACCCATCTGGCGATCGGTATCGCGTCCAGCTTCGAAGACCTCTAGCAAGGCTCGCTGGCGATCCCAACCCCGCGAGTAGCGCAAGGTCAGATCCGGCAGCGGTAACAGTGCCGCCAGGGTCTCCTCGAAGACCGGCGCGAAGCGCGCCATGTAGTCCTCGCGCAGACTGTCCAGACGCTCGCTCCAGTGCGCCAGTTCGCGCTCCCAGATACGTATCGACTGAGCATCGATTCTATCATGCCTGAGCAGCGCATTCCGATGTTTCAAGGCCCTTCTGACGCGTTTCCAGGCATCCAGAAAGTCGCGTTCGGCGTGGAATACGCCCCAATCGAGAAACTCGCGCCGTGAAGCCGGGGAGCCCTCGAGCAGACGAAAGGCATCGGGGTTGATCAACTGCAGCGGCAGCGCTTCGGCCAACTGGGTTATCCGCGCCGCGCGCTCTCCGTTGACTCGAATGTCGAGTTCGGCGCTATCACGCCGACGACGCACCCCGATCGGCAGCGGCGGATCACCCGCCAACCGGCCGAACAGCGTGGTCTCTTCAGCGTCGTGATCGATCAGCGACTTGAGTTTCTGTGTCCGAAAGGAGCGCGCCATGCCGAGTACATGAATGCCTTCCAGCAGCGACGTCTTGCCGCTACCGTTGGCACCGCTGATCAGATTGATATGCGGCCCCGGCGCCATTTCCAGCGCGCCAAGATTACGCAGGCCTTGGAAACTCAACCGATCAAGCGGCATGGCACATGACAACTCATGGCAAGAGACGAGAGGAAACGCCCGACCACTCGCCCACCGCGGAAGACGTTGGCGAGCGATGATCAGGCGCGGCAAACATCGGCGAACCGGCGGAGCTTATGGGGGTATAAGTGAGCAAGGTTCGCCGATTTTTAACAAAGCATGATCGAGCGCAGCCACGTCCCTGCACTCAAAGGCGCATCGGCATGACGACGTAACGGGCATCACCCCCACCCGGCTCTTCCATCAGCGCGCTGCTGTTGGAGTCCGACAACGTCATCTGCATGCGATCGGCATCCAGCACGTTGAGCACATCGATCAGATAGCCGACGTTGAAACCGATCTCCAGCGCATCGCCGGAATATTCGATGCTGACGTTCTCTTCGGCTTCTTCCTGCTCGGGGTTGTTGGCCATCACCTTGAGGTTGTTCTCCTCGAGGTGCAGGCGCACGCCGCGGTATTTCTCGTTGGAGAGAATCGCGGTACGGGCGAGGTTCTGGCGCAGCTCGCCGCGTTCGGCGATGAAGACCTTGTCGCCACCCTTGGGGATGACCCGGTCGTAGTCCGGGAACTTGCCGTCGACCAGCTTGGAGGTGAAGGTGAATTCGCCGGTATTGGCGCGGATATGGTTGGAGCCCAGCATCAGTTCGACCGGTTCGTCACTGCCGTCGAGCAGTCGGGTCAGTTCCAGCACGCCCTTGCGCGGCACGATCAGCTTGCGCGAGGTTTCCATCTCGATGTCGGCACTGCGTTCACACACCGCCAGACGGTGCCCGTCGGTGGCAACCGTACGTACCAGATGATCGGCCAGCTCCAGCAGCATGCCGTTGAGGTAATAGCGCACGTCCTGCTGCGCCATGGCAAACGACGTCGCATCGATCAGATACTTCAGCGTGCCCCGCGGCAGCGACAGCGTGGTGTCGTTCTGACCGTCTTCGATATTGGGGAACTCGGCCACCGGCAGCGTGGACAGCGTGAAGCGCGAACGCCCGGCGCGCAGCACGACCCGCCCGTCTTCCAGCGAAAAGCTGATGTCCGACTGATCCGGCAGCGACTTGCAGATGTCCATCAGCTTGCGCGCCGGCACGGTCACGGAACCGGGCTCGTCGACCAGCGCCGGCGTCGCGCGGCCGATCAATTCCACCTCGAGATCGGTGCCGGTCAGCGCCAACTGGTTGTCCTGGACTTCGATCAGCACATTGGAGAGAACCGGCAGCGTCTGACGGCGCTCTACCACCCCGGCCACCAGTGTCAGCGGGCGCAGCAGGGCTTCGCGAGAGATGGAAAATTTCATTGGGGCTCCGTAGTTGGAATGAATCTAAGCTGAAGCAATAGTTCCCGGCCGGCTCGATGGACCTGAACGCGAACGATCCCGCATGGGGATCGCCGATGTAAGCTCTCGGACCGCGCCGTCCCATTCTTGCCTCGCCGGACGCCGCCCGCAATCCCTTACGGGCTCGAATTCACGGCGCAGTGGCTCAACTGGTCAACAATCGCATCAGATTCTTGTAGTCCTCGCGAATGTCCGCACTCTCTTCTTTCAGCGCCACGACCTTGCGGCAGGCATGCAGCACGGTCGTGTGATCGCGCCCGCCGAAGGCGTCGCCGATCTCCGGCAGACTGTGATTGGTCAGCTCCTTGGCCAGCGCCATCGCCACCTGACGCGGCCGCGCCACCGAGCGAGAGCGGCGCTTGGAGAGCAGGTCCGCGAGCTTGATCTTGTAGTACTCCGCCACCGTACGCTGGATATTCTCGATACCGACCTGCTTGTCCTGCAGCGCCAGCAGATCCTTGAGCGATTCGCGGATGAAGTCCTGAGTGATCGTCTTGCCCATGAAGTGGGAGTCGGCGATCACCTTCTTGAGCGCGCCTTCCAGTTCGCGCACGTTGGAACGGATCTTCTGGGCGATGAAGAACGCGGCATCGTGGGGAAGATCGACCTTGGCCTGATCGGCCTTTTTCATCAGGATCGCCACACGCGTCTCGAGCTCAGGCGGCTCGATCGCCACCGTCAGGCCCCAGCCGAAGCGGGATTTCAGCCGCTCTTCGACACCGCTAATCTCCTTGGGATAACGGTCCGAGGTCAGGATCATCTGCTGCCCGCCTTCCAGCAGAGCGTTGAACGTATGGAAGAACTCCTCCTGGGAACGCTCCTTGCCGGCAAAGAACTGGATATCGTCGATCAGCAGGGCATCGACGCTGCGGTAGAAACGCTTGAAGTCGTTGATCGCGTTGAGCTGCAGCGCCTTGACCATGTCGGCGACGAAACGCTCGGAGTGAAGATAGACGACCTTGGCGTTGTCGCGAAGCCCAGCCAGATGATTGCCCACCGCGTGCATCAGGTGGGTCTTGCCCAGCCCCACGCCCCCGTAGAGAAACAGCGGGTTGTAGGCACCGCCGGGGTTTTCCGAGACCTGCCGCGAGGCGGCACGCGCCAGCTGGTTCGACTTGCCCTCGACAAACGTTTCGAAGGTGAAGTTCGAATTGAGACCATTGCCGTGCTTGAGCCCACCTTCGACCTGAACCTGGCGCTCTCTGCCTCGCCGGCCGCTCTCTTCGCGGGATCGGTCGAGCTGACGCTCCTCCGCCGCCTCGCTCGAACGCGATTCGGTCTGCACGCTGGGCGCGGCCGCCTGTCGCTGGGACGGACGGCTGGGCGCGGAAACCGGTGCCCCCAGATCCCGCGGCGATACCGCTGCGGCCCGGCGACTGCCGACCGTCAGCTGCACCTTGGGAGGCTTGCTGCTGGACGTGGATTCACGCAACAGTTCATTGATTCGCTTCAGATACTTATCGCTGACCCAGTCACGTACGAAGCGATTGGGGGCGAGAAGACAGAGCTCGTCCATTTCGCCGTCCTCTGCCTGCAGAGGACGAATCCAGGTATTGAATTGCTGAGAGCTCAATTCGTCCTGCAGCGAGTTCAGACATTGTTGCCAGAGAGCGACAGACACACGACCTCACCGAACGTTGGGAAATGGAATCGAAAAAACGGCCGCACATTGTAGCGTCGGCCCGTCAGGTTATCCACACGATGTCGAAATCTCGACCAACTGTGGATAACTGAAGGATAGCAAGGTGACAATCCTGTGGATTCTACGGTATAGGATGGGGAAACATCGACGCAGCGTCGTTCGCCCACGTTTCCCTGAGCGCATTCATCCCCGCACTATACACCGCCTTCACGCACTTTCCCCACAACCTGAAATAAAGCATAACTCATTGTTTTACATGTGCATAAATGAGTTATTAACAACTGTTATCCCCATTGTTAACCACATGGTGTGATTGACAGAGTGGAGAAATCGCGATCTCGCCGCTCGGCCGAGGAATCAAAATCGATCGCTCATCGCGACAACGCCAAGGGCTGCCAGCCGACGAAATCGAGCAGGGCGGGCCGCCATTCGAGCCTGGTCCGGGTGTGGATAATTCACGGAAAAATTGCACCCGAACTACGGATTCACTAGAATTCCCGCTCTTGAGTCGAGTGAGCCCGCTCCCGTTGCGCGTGCCGGGCACCCCGCTTCAACCCGTTTTCTTTAGAAATCAACTAATTGGGAATCAGCAGCTATGAAACGCACCTTCCAGCCCAGCGTTCTGAAGCGTAAGCGCGTCCACGGTTTTCGCGCCCGCATGGCCACCAAGAACGGCCGCCAAGTCCTTGCTCGTCGTCGCGCCAAAGGCCGTAAGCGTCTCAGCGCCTGATCGGACACCGGGTGCCCGATCAGCGTTTTCCCCGGCAGCTGCGTTTGCTGACAGCCGGGGACTACAAGCACGTTTTCGACCACGCTCCCTATAAGGTCCACGGTAAAGGAATACTGGCGTTGGCCCGTCCCAACGCACTGGGCCATCCGCGGATCGGGTTGATCTTCAGCAAGAAGAACGTGCGCCGTGCCGTCGACCGCAATCGCCTCAAGCGTCTTGTGCGCGAGTCCGTTCGCCATCAGCAACATCGTTTACCGGCAGTGGATATCGTCATACTCGCGCGACGAGGATTGCACGAGCAGGATAACGCCAGCGTCTCTCGTCAGCTCAATGGCATGTGGCGGCGTCTGGAAAAATCCGCTCGTCAGACGCAACAGGACGTTTCGTCTTCTTGATCGGACATCCCCGCGTCAAAGGCCGGGGAGCACCGGCAAATGCTGCCGGTCGTCCGCCGATGCCCGGCGCCCACTGACCCATTCCCCTACCGGGCAGACCCCTATATGGATTTGAAACGCCTCCTTTTCGTGATTCCTCTGGCCGTGCTGGCCTATCTGCTGATCATGCAGTGGAATCAGGACTACGGTCAGAACGTCGTGAACAACCCGGCGCCGGAGATGGCGGCTTCATCGGGTGGCAACAATAGCGGTGAAGACGGCGATGTCGGTGCGCTCTCTGCACCTACCGGCAGCGACGGCAAGGCCAAGCCGATTCAGGACGACATGCCCGCCGACGCCGATACCGCGCAAGGCAGCAACCTGATTCAGGTCCAGAGCGATGTGCTCGATCTGCGCATCAATCCCAATGGCGGCGACATCGTCTATGCCGCGCTGTTCGGACATGATCAGGCCCTCGACTCCGACACCCCTTTCGTACTGCTCAGCGACAACAAGGTGCGCAGTTACGTGGCCAAGTCCGGTCTGCAGATCGAAGGCCATTCGGGGCGCATCGCGTTCACTGCCGATCGCAACAGCTACCAGCTCAGCGAAGGTCAGGATTCGATCAACGTCGACCTGCACGGCAGCGTCAACGGCGTCGACATCGTCAAGCGCTTCGTCATCAATCGCGACGACTACGCCGTCAAGGTCGAGTACCGGATCGACAACGAGAGCCAGCAGCCGGTAACGGCACGCTTTATCGGCCAGTTGGCACGCGACCAGAGCCCGGATCCGGCCAGCGGTTCCGGCGTCGGCATGCACTCGTTCCTGGGTGCCGCGTTCTCCTCGCCGGACGAGCACTACAGCAAGGTCAAGTTCGACGATATCCGTGACGGCGACTTCCAGAATCGAGACGTGAAAGGTGGCTGGGTCGCGGTGATTCAGCACTACTTCACCTCGGCGTGGGTGCCGAACCCGGATCAGCAGAATCTCTACTACGGCAATGTCGACAACCGCGACCGTACTGTCGCCGCCTTCGCCGGCCCCAACCAGACGATCGAGCCCGGGCAGCAGACATCGCTCGACGCCACGCTGTTCGTGGGACCGAAGGTGCAGGCGCGCCTCGAAGCGGTAGCTCCGCATCTAGAGCTGACCGTCGATTTCGGCTGGCTGTGGTTCCTGGCCAACCCGCTGTTCTGGCTGCTGACGAAGATCCACGCTCTGATCGGCAACTGGGGCTGGTCCATCGTCCTGCTGACCGTCTGCGTCAAGATCGTGCTGTTCCCGCTCGCCGCCAAGGCCTACAAGTCGATGGCGCGGATGCGCAAGATGGGTCCGGAGATGAAGCGGCTCAAGGAGCAGTACGGCGACGACCGCCAGCGCATGTCGCAGGAGATGATGAAGTTCTACAAGAAGGAGAAGATCAATCCTCTTGGCGGCTGCCTGCCGATGGTCATCCAGATGCCGGTGTTCATCGCGCTCTACTGGATGTTGATGGAGTCGGTCGAGCTGCGCCACGCGCCGTTCATGCTCTGGATTCAGGACCTGTCGGCCAAGGATCCGTACTTCATCCTGCCGATCATCATGGGCGGCACCATGCTGCTCCAGCAGTTCCTGAACCCGACACCGCCGGACCCGATGCAGGCGAAGATCATGAAGATGCTGCCGATCGTCTTCACCTTCTTCTTCCTGTGGTTCCCGGCGGGCCTGGTGATCTACTGGGTCGTGAACAACAGCATCTCGATCCTGCAGCAGTGGTTCATTACCAACAAGGTGATGAAGGACGACGCAGGTGGCGGCAAGGCGGTGAAAGCCAAAGGCTGACGCTCGATCGGAGCCTGCCGCAACGTCCAGACCCTCGCTTCGGCGAGGGTCTGGCGTTTCAGGCCTTGGCGTTTCAGGCTCTGGGTTTCCGCACTGGCATTACACCGAGAGGCCCCGGACAATGCCCGCCAAGCCGGCCACGATATCGATTCTTGGAGAAGCTCATGAACGCCTCGCTCCCCTCTACCGACGCGCCGCTGTACCGCCAGGACACCATCGCCGCCCTGGCGACCCCTCCGGGACGCGGCGGCGTCGGCATCGTGCGTGTCTCCGGGCCCTCGGCGAGCGCCTTGGCGGAAACCATCCTCGGCCACCAGCCGACGCCTCGCTACGCCCACTACGGGCCTTTCCAGGGTGAAGGCAGCGTCATCGACGAGGGCATCGCGCTCTACTTCCCCGGCCCCCACTCGTTCACCGGTGAAGACGTGCTGGAGCTTCAGGGGCACGGCGGGCCGGTGCTGATGGACATGCTGCTGGAGCGCTGTGTGCAACTCGGCGCGCGGCTGGCCCGCCCGGGTGAATTCTCCGAGCGCGCGTTTCTCAACGACAAGCTCGACCTGGCCCAGGCCGAGGCCATCGCCGATCTGATCGACGCCAGCTCCCGCGCCGCGGCTGAAAACGCCCTGCGCTCGTTGCAGGGCGAGTTCTCCCAGCGTGTCTCGCAGCTGGTCGGCGAGCTGATACAGCTGCGCCTCTACGTGGAGGCCGCGATCGATTTTCCCGAGGAAGAGATCGATTTTCTCGCCGACGGCGTGGTCGCCACCAGGCTGGCTACGCTGCGGCAGACACTGGAAGCCGTCCGTGCCGCTGCCAATCAGGGCTCGCTGATGCGCGAGGGAATGAACGTGGTGATCGCGGGGCGGCCCAACGCCGGCAAGTCCAGCCTGCTCAATCGCCTGACCGAGCGCGATAGCGCCATCGTCACCGAGATCGAAGGCACCACTCGCGATGTCTTGCGCGAGCACATCCATCTCGACGGCATGCCGCTGCACGTGATCGATACCGCCGGCCTGCGCGACACCCCGGATGCCGTGGAGAAGATCGGCGTCCAGCGCGCGTGGGCGGAGATCGAGAAGGCGGATCGCGTACTGCTGCTGGTCGACGCGCGCGAAACGGACTCGCTCGATCCTGTCGAGATCTGGCCGGAATTCGTCGAACGGCTACCCGATCCCGGGCGTTTGACACTGGTGCGCAACAAGATCGATCAAAGCGGCGAAGGAAGCGACTTCGATCTATCCACAACTCCTCCGGTGATTCGAATCTCGGCGGAAACCGGAGTGGGTGTGGATAACCTGAAAGCCCACCTCAAGGCCGTGATGGGCTTCGACGCCACCACCGAGGGCCGCTTCTCAGCTCGCCGTCGCCACCTCGACGCGCTGGAACGCGCCGCGCTGGCGTTGGCCAACGGCACCGCGCAGCTCGAAGGCGCCGCTGCCGGCGAACTGCTTGCCGAGGATCTGCGTGACGCCCAGCACTCTCTCAACGAGATCACCGGCGAGTTCACCGCCGACGACCTGCTCGGCGAAATCTTCGGTAGCTTCTGCATCGGCAAGTGAACCGACTCAGGGGCGCCGCTGAAGCCGCGTATGAAGCTGGGTGATGATTCGGCTGGCGGTGGATTCGAACAGGAACGGCAGCACGGCGTGAATCGACGCCGCCAGACCCGCCAGCAGCAGTTGCCCGGCAAAGGCACCGGCGAAGCGCAGGTGTTCGAAGTAGCTTTCCTCCACCGAGGCGGGATGATCGGTAAACAGGCGGGTCAGGCGAAGGGACATGTCTCGGCTCCGGCAGGATCGATGGTCGGTTCTCACCAGCCTATCCAAGTGCGCCGCCGATTTTATCCCGAACTTCCTTCCTGAAACCGAAAATTTGGGATATATATCCCAACATGACACCTGAACTGGATAATTTCGACCACCGCCTTCTCGATGCGCTGCAACAAGACAGCACGCTCTCGGTCGAGGCGTTGTCGGAACGCGTGAATCTCTCCCGCAATGCCTGCTGGCGTCGCGTCAAGGCGCTCGAGTCGCGCGGCGTGATACGCGGGCGGGTCGCGCTGCTCGATCCCGAGCGGGTCGGCTGTGGCCTCACGGTACTGATCCAGATTCGCACCGATCGCCATGATCCGGCGTGGCTGGAAGCCTTCCGAAATGCGGTCGAGACCCTGCCGGAAATCGTCGACGTATGGCGGACCAGTGGCGAACTGGACTACGTGCTGCGCGCTCGTATCGCCGACGTCAAAGCCTATGATCGGCTCTATCAGCGTCTGATCGCTCGGGTGTCGCTGGCCGACGTCTCGGCCTCATTCGTGATGGAAGAGATCAAGAGTACGACGCGCGTGCCGCTTCCCCCCTGATCGATCCACGATGGCTTCGGGATGGCCGCTGTCGCTTCATCAGTTTGAGCCTCGGGAGTGTCTTCAGGCATGCCCCGAGCGCCGGGAAAGACGACGCCGTAGCCGCCGGGACTGCTGACAGACCCAGCTCCATGCCCGCGGCGGCGGGATAGCGGCATCGAGCTGAGGATAAAGGACTTTCAGCGCCTGGAGCTGGCGGCGGTCACGGACCGGACGCTGCTCGACGTAGTGTGTCTTGCCATCGGGACGCTGGCGATACACCGTCCAGTCGTTTTCACCGTGATTGATCACATAGACCGCCATCGCGTCTCTGAAAGGTGCCAGTGGACGTCCTGCCGCCTCGGCGACCTCGGCATAATGGATGTGATTCAAGAAGCGGCTGTAGTAGCGCGATTTGTCGCCTTTCTCCAGTGGCAGCTCATCCGGCTCGAAGTAGATGACCGCGCACGAGCCACAGTAGCGCCAGAAGGGATTTTGCTTTTCGGTACACTCGCGATAATGGCCGGTCGCGGTATTGAACATCCACCCGCGTTCGATCAAATAGCCGCGGCGATTGTCATCACTCAGCACTTTCTCGACCAGCTCCGGATGGATCAGATCGTCGGCATCCAGCGGCATGAAATAGACGCCATCGGTCACCTCCTTGGCAAGTTCATGCCCCAGTCGGCGCTTTTTCTTGTGCTTGTCACTGCGCGGCTTTCCCTGCTCATCCACGGGAGGCGCAAACCCTGCCTGGAGGAAGCGAACGTTCAGCCCCCGGGTATCGATATCCGGAATATCATGACAGGAGATCAGCACTCGGAAATCGTTCCGGGTCTGACGCGCCAGACTATCCAGCGTGCGTGCCAGGTTGTCGCAAACCTGTGTCCAATTCAGCGCGCTGGCACGTGCGCGCAGCGGTATACCGAAGTAAAAACGGATCGGCTGATCCGAGTGATCGGACCCGCCGTGTTCAGGTGCTGACATGTTTCATCCCGGTGTAAGTGGGCCGCCTTGGCGTATTCCAGAGCGCGATGATCGAATAATTCACGGTAACAGTCACGCAGACCGGGGTAAGAGATTGTGGTCGCGATGGAGTGCGCGTACCTGAAGCGCTCGTGATGGCCACTCGTGGCCGACTTCGGTGCCAAGCAAAACGGAAACCGGTGAACGTTTGCCTACGCCGTCAGATACCTTAAGGTGGGCATCGCGGAACATGACAGGGACGATACGACAGTGACGGATTCGGTATTTCTTTTCTCAAGCGCCACCGGGATACCGGATCGCTGGTTCAGCGGCTACTGCTTTGCCGGCCGGGATTTCATTGCGGACGCCGAGGGAGCCCGCCAGTACCGGGAGGCGACCGGTCTCGAGGTACCTTTCGGAGAAGACGGCTGCTACGTCGCCATCGTTCCTCACGGAAATGGTCGGATGATCGGCGCCGACTTCAAGGGCTACAAACATCTGTATTACTACACCCAGGATCGTGTCTGGGCTTTTTCCAACTCCCTGATGGCGCTGGTGAGCCACCTGCGTGAGCAAGGCGTATCGCTCACGGTGGATCGTGCCCAGCTCCGGGCCTGGAGCCACCCCAAGCCTTTCACCGCGCAGCCGGCATCGTTTTCCACGGCAGTCAGCGAGATCCGGATTCTGCCGTCTTTTTACCGTCTCGACCTTGCAGAAGGCCAGTTGAGCCCCGTCGCACGCGAGCTTCCTGAGCCGGGTGCCTATGCCGGCGCGTTGAAGCAGTATCTGGAAATCTGGCTGTCGCGCATCAGCGGCCTGATGCATGAGGGCAGGTTGTCACTGATTGCCGATCTCACCGGCGGGCGCGATTCGCGCGCGCTGCTGAGCTTTTTCCTGGCCGCGCGTGAACGACTGGGCATCGCGCAGGCGACGACGAACCTTTATCTGCGAGCCGATAAAAAGCCGCGGCTGGCCAAAGATCTGGCCATCGCGCAGGCACTGGCCAGGCATTATGATCTGCGACTCAATCAGAAAACGCCCAAGCCGTTGCCGCTGGCGGCTCATCACGCCTACGAGGATTGGAAAGCGCTGTGCCTGGGCATTTATACCCCGGTCTATTTCCCTTACACGCTCAACTCTTCACGCCACATCTATTTCGGCGGCGGGGGTGGCGAGTCTCATCGTCCCTTCTATCCGCTGATCGCGCCGGAACAGTATCTTCGCAGCAAGCAGAAAGGCTTTGCCGAGAAAGCGCTCGTTGCCCGCTGGCAGCAGGACGTGCTCGGGGCAGTCGACACGCTGCAGCGGCGCAACCCGGCTGACATCCATCCGCTGATTCTTCACTACCGGGAGTTTCGCGACCGCTTTCACGTGGGGCGCACGCTGCAGTACTACATCATGTGCGCGCCGCTGGGCAGCCGCTGGCTGATGGCCTGTTCCGACGTCTGTACCCGAGAGCATCTGGAGAGCAACCAGATCCTTTACGACATCATGGCAAACCTGGCTCCCGGCCTTGCCGAGCACCCCTATGACGAAGATTACAAAAGCCCCTCCCCCGACAATCTGGCTCGCGTTACCCGTGTCTCGCTCGACGACGACCTGCCAGTGGGCCGAGTGTTTGGTGGGGAAGCGGAGGCGACGCAGTACACCGGCGAGAGCACGATCAAGCAGTGCATCGCACAGCTACGCGACGATCTGGCGGAACGACGCGCAGATATCCTGGCGGCCGGCATCGAGCTGGCCGAGGTCGAGGAGACCCTGGCCCAGTTGGATGCCGCGGTCGACAAGGGCGGCTTCAATCACTCGAGCGAAGGGCGCCGCGCCGCCTGGCTATTGTTGGCCGGTGAGCTGCACCACCAGATCGGCCGTTATCGATAATGCGACAAGATCGGATGCACCGAATCGTTCGCAAGATGCGTGTCGTCAGCGCCGAACCGGGATCGGGCCGCCCGCAGACCGACGGAGATCCAGCGTCACCCTCAGCCCCCCGCGCTTTCCGGGTCGGAGAGTATTCGCCCTATGCCTCTGATCGCCTGTCGGATCGCGTCGTCGAATAGTGAGTAGTTGATTCTCAGGCAATGCCGATACTTGCCGGTGGCCGAGAACATCACTCCGGGCGCGATGCGGATACCTTCCACCATCAGGCGTTGATTGAGCGCCACCGAGTCGACCCCGGGATCCAGTTCGATCCACAGCATGAATCCGCCCTCGGGATAGCTGACTCGGGTGGAAGCGGGAAACACGTCGACGATAAGATCCAGCGCCGCATTGCGATTGCGCTGGTACTGCGCCCGCATCTTTCTCAGGTGTGGCTCGAAGTGCCCCTCCCGGATGAACTCGGCAACCGCCATCTGCCCTTGCGTGGCGGTGGATCCGGTACCGACGTATTTCATGTGCAAGGCACGTTCGAGATAACGCCCCGGCGCCATCCAGCCGAGACGCAGACCCGGTGCCAGCGTCTTGGAGAACGAGCTGCAGAGCAGCACGCGCCCATCGTCATCGAAGGACTTGATCGTCGGCGGACGCGGGAAGCCATAGGCCAGGTCGCCGTAGACATCGTCTTCGATGATCGCCACGTCGAAGCGTTGCGCCAACGCGTAGAGCGCCCGCTTGCGTTCGATCGACAGCGTATAGCCCAGCGGATTGTTGCAGGTTGGGGTGATCTGGATCGCACGAATCGGCCACTGCTCCAGCGCCAGTTCCAGCGCTTCCAGACTGATCCCGTGTTCGGGGTCGGTGGGTATTTCCATCGCCTTCATGCCGTAGGCCCGTATCGCCTGCAGCGCGCCGTAGAAGCTGGGGGAATCCACGGCGATGATGCCACCGGGCTCGCACACCGCTCGCATGGCGATCGAGATCGCCTCGTGGCAGCCGGTGGTCACGACCAGCTCCTCCGGATGCAGCCGACAGCCGTGGCCGATCGCGAGTCTGGCGATCTGTTCGCGCAACTCCAGGCGACCGTGCAGGGTGTCGTAGTTGAGCCCGACCAGATCCTGACGACGGCTGACCCGCGCAAGCGAGCGCAGCAACGGCTTCAGCGTCGACGCATCGATATCCGGCATACCCCGCCCCAAATGAACGACGTGGGTATCGGGCAAGATGCAGGTCCCCTCGCGCACCTGCTCCCACTGCGATACCTCGACCGGTCGCTGCGCGGTTCGCCCGGCCGGCGGTGGCATCGGCCGCTCCCGCTGGGGCGAGACGAAGTAGCCTGATTTGGGACGCGCCTCGATCAGCTGCGCATCCTCGAGCTGGTGATAGGCCTGCTGAACGGTGGAGAGACTGACGCCGTGGGATGCCGCCAGCGAGCGTACCGACGGCAGGCGATCGGCGGGCTGATAGTAGCCTGCCTCGATACGCTCGCGTAGATGGTCGGCCAGTCGTTCGTAGCGGTGCATGAGGCGTCTCCTTGAAGCTCTGCCTCATTGTGTATGGCAGCTTTCGAGAGAACACGATACAGATTGGAGCGAAATGCGGCATACAGCCGCGTTCCCAGAACATCTGTATCGCAAAACTTTCGAATTCCTGGATCTGTATGGCTGATCCGTCCCGCCGTAGCTTGAACCCATCGTTCAGCGAGCGGGAGTCCGTCATGCGCCTTGCCCTGTTTTCCCCTTTTTCACTAATCGTCGCCCACCGTAAAGGGGCAGCGTCCAGATCGACCGCCATTGCCGGCTCAGATCGTTTACCTGAGCGTCGCCCCTATCGCCCCTATAGCCCCTATCGCCCGAGCCCATGGCAGCGCTGGCGCACACGCCAGCAGCTGGCACGATTGGATGAACGGCAGTTGAAGGATATCGGCCTGACACCAGCCCAGGCTCGACGCGAGAGTCATCGGCCCTTCTGGCGCTAGCTTCCGTACCGGTAAGGTGTCGGTATAGAGCTTCCAAGCTCTGATTCGTCACGTGACTTCGAGCGTGGGGGCTATACTGGCTCCTCGAACAGTGCTGCTCGAGGAGCCGGAATGACGGAGTCGAATGAGGGTCGTGAAACCGTACATCACGGCGAGTACAAGGTGCCGGGCGGGAAACTGCTGGTGGCGGACGTCACGGTACGTGAAGGGCGCTTGGCTTCGGTGCAGCTGTCCGGGGATTTCTTCCTCGAGCCCGACGAGGCGCTGGAGGCGATCAACCGCGCCCTGGTCGGCGCGTCAATCGATGCCGATGCCAATACGTTGATCGCCAGAATTCAATCCGCGCTGCTGCCACAGACCGAAATGGTCGGGCTTTCGGTGCCCGCTATCGCCACCGTCATTCGGCGCGCACTCTCCCGGACTTCGGACTGGCGAGATCATCGCTTCGGCCTGATCCACCGCGCGCCGGAATCACCGCTGCTGCACATGGCGCTGGACGAAGTGCTGACCCGCGAAGTGGCGGCGGCGCGGCGCGGGCCGACCCTGCGCGTGTGGGAATGGGACCGTGCAGCGATCATCATCGGCGTGTTCCAGTCGCTGGCCAACGAAGTCGACGCCGAGGCCGCCGGCCACGCCGGTATCGAGGTCGTGCGTCGTATCAGCGGCGGCGGCGCCATGTTCGTCGAGCCGGGCAACACCATCACCTGGTCGCTGATCGTGCCGGAAACTCTGGTTCAGGGGCTCACCTTCGTCGAAAGCTACGCCTTTCTCGATGAATGGGTAATCCAAGCGCTGGGCGACATGGGCATCACCGCCTGGTACGTGCCGATCAACGACATCACCTCTCCCGGCGGCAAGATCGCCGGCGCCGCCCAGAAGCGGATCAACGGCGCGGTGCTGCATCACGTCACCATGGCCTACGACATCGACGCCGAGAAACTGACCCGCGTGCTGCGGATCGGCCGCGAAAAGCTCTCCGACAAGGGCACCACCAGCGCCGGCAAGCGCGTCGATCCGCTCAAGCGCCAGACGGGTCTCGCGCGTGAGGAGATCATCCAGCGCATGATCGAATCGTTTGCCGCACGTTTCACGCTGGAACCGGATGCGCTGACCGAGAACGAGCGGGATGCAGCGAACATTCTGGCGAACGACAAATTCGCCAGCGAGGCGTGGCTTCGCCGCGTGCCGTGATTCCTTGCAGCGGCATGGCGTTTGGCTGCTAAGCTGAATCGAATCAGCCAATCAGCACCATTCGAGTGCACATGATCGAATAACCTCGATTATGGCTAAGATCATAAAACGATAATATCATCTTATAATAACAACGGTTTTACCGAATTCCAGGGACTTCGGCACGCTTACTGCATGAATGCATTCAAGCCATGGCAAGGAGAAAGCTATGTGGTCGTTGTTACGACCCATTCGTGCGTTGCTGGGCAGCGTGGCGCTGCTGTTGCTCGGCAATGGCCTGATCAACACCCTGCTGACACTGCGCGGCGCCGACGAAGGTTTTTCGACCAGTCTGATCGGCCTCATCATGTCCGGGTACTTCATCGGCTTCATTGGCGGTACCTGGATCAGCGGCCGGCTGATCAAGCGCATGGGGCATATCCGCACCTTTGCGTTCTGTGCCGGGCTCTGCGCCTCGGCGGCCCTGCTTCACCTGATATTCATCAACCCCTGGGTGTGGCTGGGTCTGCGGGTGATCTACGGTCTTTCGTTCATCACGCTGATGACGGTGATCGAAAGCTGGCTCAACAGCCAGGCCGCCAGCCATCAGCGAGGCCGGGTCTTCGCGATCTACATGGTGGTCAACCTGGGCGCGCTGGCCATCGCCCAACAGATCCTGCGCCTGGATAGCCCCGACGGCTTCCTGCTGTTCGCGCTGGCATCGATCCTGATCAGTTGGGCCCTGCTGCCGATCACGATCACCAAACGCAGCCAGCCGGTCATTCCGGCACGACCCAAGAGCAGTCTCAAGGCATTGCTCGGGTTCGCGCCGCTGGCCGTCGCCGCCTCGGCGATGTCCGGTCTTGCCATGGGCGCGTTCTGGACCCTGACGCCGGTCTACGCGCGGAGTGTCGGATTCGATGTCGCCGGCGTCGGCGTGGTGATGAGCTGCGCCATCGTTGGCGGCGCGCTGCTGCAGATACCCATCGGTCGATTCTCCGATACTCACGATCGCCCGCGGGTCATGACCTACGTGGTGATTCTGGCCGCGATCGCTGCCGTCGCCATGCCGTTCGCGCCCAACCAGCTGACCCTGCTCGGGCTATATTTCCTGTGGGGCGGTTTGTCGTTCTCCATCTATCCGATTGCCGTGGCTCAGCTGATCGATCAGTTGCATCCCGACGAAATCGTGGCCGGCTCAGCTGATATGCTGGTGGTTCAGGGAGCCGGGAGCGCCGTCGCGCCGATTCTGGCCGGGGTCATCATGCATAGCGTTGGCGATCAGGGGCTGCCACTCTACATTGCGACAGTCATGGCGCTGCTGGCGGCCTATGCCATCTATCGTCGTCGTCACGTATCGGTGCTGGTCAGCGGGGATACGGCCCATTTCGAACCCATGACACCGACCAGTAGCCAAGCTCTGGAGATGATGTACGACGACGTGCAGAAGGATCTGTTCGCCGACCCCAGTTTCTACGAAGAGCACGAACGCCAGCGAATCGTCGAGATGGCCGGCAGGACCTGACCCTGAATCTGAATCTGGGCCAACGTCACTCGACGAACGCACGAACCGCTCGCGCAGGGAAAATCGCCCCGGTCCACAGAGGCCGGGCAGGAGGAAAAACATGTTACTTGCAACCGATCTCGACGGCACTTTTCTCGGCGGCGATCCCGAAGCCCGCCTCAGCCTCTATCAGACCATCGCCGCGCACCCGGATATCAAGCTCGCCTATATCAGTGGCCGCAGCCTGGAGGCGATTCTGCCGCTGCTGTCGGACCCCACGCTGCCCCAGCCGGACTACATCGTCGCCGACGTGGGCGCCAGCCTCTATTACGGCGACAACCTGCAGTCCATCCAGCCGCTGCAGAACGAGATCGATGCGAGCTGGCCCGGCGAATCTCGCATCGCCAGCGCCATGCAGCGCTTTCCCGATATCGTGCGCCAGGACGAACCGCAGCTACGTCGCTGCTCCTACTACTGCCCGCCCGAGCTCGCCAAGGACCAGGCGCTGACGAAACTGGCCCAGGAGCTGGACTGCGAGATGCTCTACTCGGCCGGCCGCTATCTTGACTTCCTGCCCAAGGGCGTCAACAAGGGCAGCAGCCTGAAGAAGCTGGTCGAATGGATCGAGATCGACGCCGAAGAAGTGCTGGTCGCCGGCGACACCATGAACGATCTCGCCATGCTGACCGCCGGATTCAAGTCCGTGTGCGTCGGCGGTTCGGAACCCGCACTGCTCGAACAGACCCAGAATCAGACTCGCGTGATGCATGCCGAAGAAACCGGCTGTGGCGGCATCATCGAGGCGTTCGCCCATTTCGGCTTTCTCGGCGCCCATGGCGTCGCGGCGGAAAACCGTCGCGACGAGACGCAGACCGGCAAGGCCGAACTGGTGATGGTGTATCACCGGCTTCCTTACGAGGAGTACCGGGTCGACGGCAAGATCCAGCGTCGCCGTCCGACATCGCCCAACGGCATCATCCCGACGTTGCTGAGTTTCTTCGCCAACCAGCGCGGTTCGTGGATTGCGTGGTCGATCTACGAGGAGGATGACGAAGAGGATTTCGTGACTCACACCAGTGTCGACGCCAAGCAGTATCCGCTGCTGACCGCGGCCCGGGTGCCGCTGACCAAGGTCCAGGTCGACACCTTCTACAAGCGCTTCTCCAAGGAGGCCTTCTGGCCGACGCTGCACACCTTCTGGGAGCGGGCGCACTTTCGTGAAGACGACTGGGAAGTCTACTGCGAGGTCAATCGCGCCTTCGCCGAACGCACCGCCGAGGAAGCCGCCGAGGGCGCGCTGATCTGGATTCACGACTACAACCTGTGGATGGTGCCGGCATACCTGCGCGAGATGCGACCGGATCTGCGGATCGCCTTCTTCCACCACACCTATTTCCCGTCGGCGGACGTGTTCAACGTGCTGCCGTGGCGCCGCGAGATCATCGGCAGTCTGCTCCAGTGCGACTACGTCGCCTTCCATATTCCGCGCCAGGTCGAGAACTTCGTCGACGTCGCCCGCGGCGTCGTGCCGCTGACCACGCTCTCCCGGCAGAGCTGCGCGCCGCGCTTTCTGACCTACGGCTGCGCCGTGGGCCTGGAGACGATGACCACCGCAGTCGATACCGGCTCTCGCGTCGTCCGTCTGGGTGCGCACCCGGTCGGATTGGATATCGGCCGGATCCAGAATGCGTTGGAAATGGAGGGTGCCAGCTCGCGCATGGCGGAGCTGAGAGAAGAGTTCAGCGGGGTCAAGCTGATCCTGTCGGTGGAACGCCTCGATTACACCAAGGGGGTTCTCGAGAAACTGCAGGCCTACGAGCTGCTGCTCGACGAGAATCCGGAGCTGCGTGGCAAGGTGACGCTGGTCAGCATCTGCGTGCCCGCGGCCCGGGAAATGACGATCTACAACGAGCTGCAGACGCAGATCGAGCAGACCATCGGCCATATCAACGGGCGCTTCGCCGATGTGGGCTGGACCCCGGTGCAGTTCTATTTCCGCGGTTTCCCGTTCGAGGAAGTCGTGGCCTGGTACGCCATGGCCGACGTGATGTGGATCACCCCGCTGCGCGACGGTCTCAATCTGGTCGCCAAGGAGTTCGCTGCCACCCAGGGTATGACCCAGGGCTGCGGCGTACTGGTGCTGTCGGAATTCGCCGGTGCCGCCGCCGAATTGAAAGGCGCGATTCTGACCAACCCGCACGACCGCCGCGATCTTGCCAGGACCTGCTACCTGGCCCTCAATCTACCGCGGGCCGATGCCGAAGCGCGTCTGCGCCAGCTCAACGATATCGTCAGCTACAACGATATCCGGCGTTGGGGCGACGAATTCATCGCCGCGATCAAGGGCGAGGAACCCGAAGGCACCGAAAGCCCCGCCAACCCGTCAACGAACCTGATCTAGGCATCGCGACGAGTACTGGTTTCGGGGGGCTGTGCAAGCACGGCGGCGCTCGACGCCGCCGTCACGCCTCGCCCGTCCACCATTCGCTATGGTGACTGGCGTCGTCCGCCAGCACCGGGGCCAGTTGGGAGAAGGCCGTGTCGAGGGTCTGATCGAGCTGCCAGGGCGGATTGAGCATCAACAACCCGCTGCCGTACATGCCGCGCTCGGCAGCGGGCTCGCGTAGCTGCAGTTCACTACGCCAGAGCTTGGGAATTCCTGCGTCGCGCAGCGTGGCCAGCATCGTCTGGTGGCGTCCGGCCGGCAGTAGCGGATACCACACCAGCACGACCGCGTGACGGACCTTGCGCACCAGCTGAATCAGCGTGGCGGCAACCTCGTCATATTCCTCTTTTCTCTCGTAGCTGGGATCGATCAGCACGCAAAGTCGTGGCGTGGAAACCGGAACCAGCTTCACCAACCCCTTGAGACCGTCGGCGTGACGGCGTTGCACCGCAGCATCCGCCGGCAATAGCTGATCCGTCAGATGACGATGCTCGCCCGGATGCAGCTCGAACAGGGTCAGCCGATCCTGGGATCGCAGCGTCGATCCCAGCCACCACGGCGAGCCGGGGTAGCGGCTCAACTCGGTGCCGGTCTGCAACGTCTCGAGCGCCGCCAGCCACTCGCCGATCGGCGATTCCACCGGGAAACCGCGGCGACGTTGCCAAAGCCGCTCGACGCCTTGACGGTATTCACCGAGCTTTTGCGTCTCCGCTGCCGCCAACGGATAGAGCCCTCGCCCGGCATGGGTATCGACGAAACTGATCGCCGACACCTTGTGCGTCAGCGCTGCCACGAGCTGGCGCAAACCCAGGTGTTTGTGCACATCGGCGAAGTTGCCGGCGTGGTAGGCGTGCT
Organism: Salinicola sp. MH3R3-1; assembly: GCF_001937155.1. NCBI lineage: Bacteria > Pseudomonadati > Pseudomonadota > Gammaproteobacteria > Oceanospirillales > Halomonadaceae > Salinicola > Salinicola sp. MH3R3-1. Next base: position 101,200 of record NZ_MSDP01000007.1, read on the forward strand.
GATAGGCGAGCATGGGAATCCATCCAATCAAACGGGCGCAACCCGAAGGTTGCGCCCGGAATCGAGATCAAAGCGGCGATCGGCGAACCCGTGGCGGGCCTCGCGATCACGCCATCGATTGCCTCAGGACTGCTGCGTCGGCGTCAGGGTAATCTCGACGCGACGATTCTGCGAGCGACCGGCGTCGGTATCGTTACTGGCGACCGGGTTCGTCTCGCCGTAGCCGACCGCGTTGATGCGCCCGGACTCGACGCCGCCCTGCTCGAGGTAGGTCGCCACCGATTGCGCACGGCGCTCGGAGAGCTTCTGGTTGTAGCTGTCGGAGCCGGTGCTGTCGGTATAACCGCCGACATTGATACGGGTCTCCGGATAGGCGCGCAGCACCGCATTGACGTCGTTGAGCGCCTGACGTGCCGGCGTCTTCAGATCACTGGCATCGACGTCGAAGGTCACGCTGCTCGGCATGTTGAGGATCAGATTGTTGCCGTCGCGCTCGACGCCGATGTCCGTGCCATCGAGGCGGTTGCGCAGCTCTTTCTCCTGCGAATCCATGTAGGCGCCGATCCCGCCACCAGCGGCCGCGCCGGCGGCCGCGCCGATCAACGCGCGATCCCGGGTACTACTGCCGCCATCACCGGTCAACGCGCCGACAACAGCGCCAGCAACGGCACCGATTCCCGCCCCGCTCCAGGTCTTGGTGTTGCCACCACCTTGCTGCTGCTGATTATCGGCACCGCTGGAAGCACAGCCGGTCACGCCGACCGCCATAGCAACCGGAATGGACAACCAGAACGTCTTCTTCATCATCTTCATGCCTAAAGGCTCCTTGCTGGCGACTCGTCACGCCCGCCGCTATCGACGGCAACGCGACGATGGATCCGTTACTACCCGGCTGTCATTCGAGAGTCGAAAGGCTTCGTCTAACGCTCGTCATCGAACTTTCTTCATCGAACTTTTTCGTCGAACAGCGCGAGCAAGTCATTCAAGAATAACAGGCCTTGCGGGGTCGCTTGCAGTCGCGATGGCGACTCCCCCAACAGCCCCTTGCGGCGTGCCGCCTCCAACCGCGGCGTCAGTTCAGACAACGCTCGGCCGGTATGGTTTTGCCAATCGTCGGCATTCACGCCTTCGACCAGACGCAGCGCGTTCATCAGGAATTCCAGCGGCAATGCGCAGGCGTCCACCGGCTGACCACCGGCCACGAAGCCGCGGGGATCATTCAGACGACGCAGGTAGGCTTCGGGCTGACGTGTTTTCCAGCGCCGCTCGATACGCCACTGCCCTGTCGAATCGATGAAAGAGAGCTTGCCATGGGCGCCGGCGCCGATGCCGAGATAGTCGCCGAAGCGCCAGTAGTTGAGATTATGTCGCGCCTGCCGGTCGGGCCGGGCGTAGGCGGAAATTTCGTAGCGCGTCAGCCCCGCGGATTCGATCAGCGCATGGCCGGCGTCCTGGATATCCCATAGCCGTTCTTCATCGGGCAGCGCTGGCGGATGGGAGAAGAATTCGGTGTTCGGTTCCAGTGTCAGCTGATACCACGACAGATGCGTGGGCTCCAGGACCAGGGCCTGTTCGATGTCCCCCAGCGCCGTCTCGAGCGTCTGCCCGGGCAAACCGTGCATCAGGTCCAGATTGACGTTGTCGAAACCGGCGTCACGGGCGCTGCGCATGGCGCGCACCGCCTCTTCGCCACTGTGGATCCGTCCCAGCGCCGCGAGCTGATCCGCCGCGAAGCTCTGCACGCCGATGGATAGCCGGTTGATACCGGCTCGGCGATAGCCCTCGAAGCGGGCCTGCTCCACCGTTCCCGGATTGGCTTCCAGGGTGATCTCGATGTCGGCGGCGAACGTCAGCCGCTGACGCAACCCGTCGAACAGACGTTGATACGCTGCGGCGGAAAACAGGCTCGGCGTGCCGCCGCCGATGAAAATGGAGACGATCTCCCGCCCCTGAACCGCCTCCAGATCATGGTCGAGATCGGCCAGCAACGCCTCGACATAGCGGGTTTCCGGCAGTTCGGCACCACGTCCCACACCGTGCGAGTTGAAATCGCAGTAGGGGCATTTGCGCACGCACCAGGGCACGTGGATGTACAGTGCCAGCGGCGGTAAAGCCCTCATTGATTGAACTGCTCCATCAGCGTCTGCAGCGCACGCCCGCGGTGGCTCAAGCGATTTTTCTCGTCGCCGCTGAGCTCGGCCACGCTCATGCCGCATTCGGGAATCCAGAACAGCGGATCGTAACCGAAACCCCCGCTGCCGCGAGGATAGGCCAGGATGTCGCCTTTCCAGTCGGACTGGACGATCAGTGGCACCGGATCATCGGCATGACGCAGGTAAACCAGCACACACCAGTAACGCGCCGTGCGCTCGCCTTCAGCGACATCCTTGAGTGCGGCCAGCAGCTTGGCATTGTTGGCCTTGTCCTGGGATTCGCCACCTTCGGCCACCCCGGCATAACGCGCCGAGTAGATACCCGGAGCGCCCGACAGCGCATCGACTGCCAGCCCCGAGTCATCGGCCAGCGCCGGTAACCCGCTGGCGCGTGAAGCGGCGCGGGCCTTGAGGATGGCGTTCTCGACGAAGGTCAGCCCTGTCTCTTCGACGCCACTCACGCCGAAATCCGACTGAGGCTGCACGTTCAGACCCAGCGGGCCCAGAAGCTGCTGAAATTCAGCCAGTTTTCCAGGATTGCCACTGGCAATGACCAGATTTTCGCTATCCACACTCATGACGGTTTCCTGACAAAAAGCCCATTCTACGGGCCACGGCGGTTGGGGCAAGCGACCCGCTTCATGGCTCATGAAGTTGCCACTATCGACTGGGGTGAGAAAAGTCATTGCTTTGACTAACCAATATCCCTGCCAAAGATGCAAGGAAGCGTGCTTTTTCTCGCAAAGAAAACGGTGTTCTTTGAGTTTACATTGTAATTTTTCACGCAACAAACTGATTGATAATGACTTTTTTAGAACATTATCGTTATCTTAATTATTTACAGTCTGTCACTTCGTAGAAAACTAGATGCAGTATATTTACAACGGATGGGTTTTATTCACATTATTGAGCTCCCAAAAACACGGGATGCGGTAGGTTTTTCAGCTAGGGGTTGCAACGAAAAAATTAAAACACTAATTAAAATCCTTCGAAGGGATCAGACCATGAACACCGAAAATACCGATATCGTACTTGTTACAGATTGTAACTCACAATCCGTCCTCTTTCTGGACTACATCCATCAGAAAACCGGGTGTCGAGTCTCGGCACTCAGTCCTCAGGAGCGGTTTCCCCTGGCAGAGGGACGCCGAGCTCTCGTACTTCTGGATGGAGACCATGTTCAGGAAAAGGACCTGCTGGCGTGGAACACGCGGGCAGAAGAGAGTGACGCGATCATTCTCTCCGCGTTCAACGTTCGCGATAACAAGCAGGTCATGGAGCTGTTGATCGGCATCCATCTTCGCGGGGTCTTCTACCGCCAGGACAACCTGGAGCTGATCTGCAAAGGAATCGTCCAGTTACTGGGGGGCGAGCTGTGGATATCCCGTCCGCTTTCCGCCATGTTGATCGACTTCTATCGTCGCCAGCAGGTCAATACCTATCGGCCGGTATGCGGCCTGACCCGACGTGAGCTGGAGATCGTCACGCTGCTGGTATCGGGCGCCAGCAATACCGAAATCGCGGAAAAGCTGTTCGTGAGCGAGCATACGGTCAAGTCGCATCTCTACAACCTGTTTCGCAAGATCAACGTCCACAACCGCATCCAGGCCACCAACTGGGCCCGCCAGAACCTGGGCACGATTCCGGTGATGGCCTCGCGCTACGCCAGCGGGCGTCGCTGAAAGCCCCTGACCCTCGTACGTCGCCCTCAGTCGTACCTGATTCCCCCGGAAAGCCATAGTCCAGCGGCTTTCCCGGGGATTTTTCAGTTCAGCCGCATGCGCTCCTGAATCAACGAGGCCAGCGTCAGGTTGGCGTCGGGCGCCGTCGTATCGAGGTGGACCAGATGGGTCGTCTCGTTGCTGGCAAATGACTCGAAGCGCTGCAACTGCTGCTCCAGAATCGAAAGACTCTTCTCCGACGATTCCCCGCTACGTCTGGCACGCTTGACGATACGCGCTCTGAGCGTGGCCTGATCGGCTTCGAAACTGACGATCAGAACCGGTAGCCCGCGCTTTTCGGCCTCGAATCGAAGCCGTTTGCGCTGCTCCAGCAGCAGGCAGGTGGCATCGATACACGCCGGCAGCCCTGCTTCGAGTACCATGCCCGTGAGTTCGGCAAGACGACGGTAGGTCTGGTCGGTGGTTTCCTCGCTGTAGACCTCGGCGGCATCGGCCGGTGCCGACGTGAAATCGAACAGCCGCTTACGCTCGACATCGGAACGAATCCGCACACCACCCAGACGCCGCACGATCTCTTCGGTGAAACGGCTTTTTCCGCTGCCGGAGACACCGACCGCCAGAATCAGGTAGGGAAAGCGAAACTCGCTGTACGCCTGCGCCATGGTCAAATAGCGACGGAACACGTCGATCGGCTCGCCCGCCGGCAGGTCGTCGATGATACCGGCATCGTGATCGCGCACCAGTTCGATCCGTGCCCGCAATAGCGCTCGGTGGCGCTTGTAGAAGTTGAGCAGGCGGACGACCTGATAATCCCCGGAGAGCTCGAGATAACGATTGAGCGCATAGTGCGCGAACTCAGTTTCGCCTCGGGCTTCCAGATCCATGATCAGGAAAGCGAGTTCGCAGGCAACGTCGCACCAGCGCAGGCGCTCGTTGAACTCGATTCCATTGAACAGGATCGCACGCCCTTCGAAGCGCACCGCGTTACCGAGATGGATATCGCCGTGGCTCGCGCGAATGAAACCGTTGCGCCGACGGGTCTCGAGAACCGGCTCGAGCCGAGCGAAACTCTCCAGGCTCAAGGTCTTGACCCGCTCGAGTTCGGCCAGATCCGCAGGCGATTCCAGCAACGACTCGATCAGTTCGAACTCCTCGACCAGCATCTGGCGAATATGCTCGGGAGAGCCGTAGGGGCTGTCGTCATCGACGCGATCGGCCGACTCATGCAGCGCGACGAGCTGATCGATCAGATCGTCGATCAACTCCGCCGACAGTTCGCCGCTGGCCTGTAGCGAACTGAGCAGATGGCGGCTGCTGAACTGGCGCATCTTGACCGCGTATTCGATCGGCGCGCTGTCGTCGTTGACCCGCGGCGCCGTCTCGGATCCCGAGATCGCCACGCTGCCGATATAGAGCGTCGGCGCCACGCGGCGATTCAGCGTGACTTCCTGCTCGCAAAGGCGACGCCGCTTCTCCAGCGTCGAAAAATCGAGGAAGCTGCCGTAATCCAGCGGCTTCTTGATCTTGTAGGCGTACTCGCCCGTCGATACCACCCAGGAGATGGGGGTTTCGAACACCTCGACAGCGCCAATCGGGTGATCGAAACCGTCACCCTCCTTGAGCGCCTGTATCAGCGTTCGGCTCATGCGTCGTCTCCCTGTCAGTCGCGTTCGTGTCTTATAGCTGACGCATGGCGGCGAAGGCACGTTCGCTGGCCATCAAGGTCGTCTGAATATCGTCGTGGGTGTGCGCGCTCGACATGAAACCGGCTTCGAACGCGGACGGTGCCAGGTAGACACCGGATTCCAGCATCCGGGTGAAGAAATCACGAAACGCCTGGGCATCACAGGCCATGGTCTGGCCGAAGTTGTCGACCCGCTGCTGGGCGGTGAAGAAGAGCCCGAACATGCCCCCGGCGCGCTGGGTAATCAATTCGATACCGGCATCGCGGGCCCGCGCCTCGAGTCCTTCGCACAGCGTCTCGACGCGCGTGGAAAGGGCCTCGTGGAAACCCGGCTGGCGCACTTTCTCGAGCAGCGTGATGCCGGCGGCCATGGCCAGCGGATTGCCGGACAGCGTACCGGCCTGATAGACCGGCCCCAGCGGTGAAATCTGTTCCATGATGTCGCGTCTGCCGCCAAAGGCGCCCACCGGCATGCCGCCGCCGACGATCTTGCCCAGGCAGGTCAGGTCCGGGGTGACGCCGTAGTGCGCCTGAGCGCCGCCCAGTGCCACGCGAAATCCGGTCATGACCTCGTCGAAGATCAGCACGCTGCCGTGACTGTTGCAGACCTCGCGCAGCGCCTCCAGAAAACCGGGCTGCGGCGGAATGCAGTTCATGTTGCCGGCCACGGGCTCGACGATGATGCAGGCGATCTGCTCGCCCATGGCTTCGAAGCACTCGTGCACCGCTTCGATGTCGTTATAGGCCAGCGTAATGGTGTGTTCGGCGAGCGAAGCCGGCACGCCGGGCGAACTGGGCTCGCCATGGGTCAGTGCGCCGGAACCCGCCTTGACCAGCAACGAATCCGAATGCCCGTGATAGTTGCCCTCGAATTTGACGATCTTGTCGCGGCCGGTATAGCCCCGGGCCAAACGGATCGCCGACATCGTCGCCTCGGTGCCGGAATTGACCATCCGCACCATATCGATGGAGGGAATGATCTCGCAGATCAGATCGGCCATGGTGGTCTCGATCGCCGTCGGCGTGCCGAAGGAGAGCCCACTATCCAGCCTTTCGCGGACCGCGTTCAATACCTCCGGATCGGCATGTCCGGTGATCATTGGGCCCCATGAGCCTACGTAATCGATATAACGCTTGCCTTCGACGTCGAACAGATAGGCGCCCTGGGCGCGTTCGACGAAGACCGGCGGCTGCGACATGCCCTTGAAGGCACGTACCGGAGAATTGACGCCGCCGGGAATGTGCCGGCAGGCGCGTTCGAACAGTTCGGCGGATGTCGTCATGGTGTTCTCTCCAGCAAAGTTCTACTGCCATCGATCGATGACAGGTTTTCCATCGATGGCGGAATTCGACAAAGCCATCTCGGCGAGACGGGCATTGAGTTCGCCCACCGCTCGGCCGACGTCCGGCTGGCCGAAGATCGCATGGACAACCGCCAGCATCTCGGCGCCCGCCGCTCGGGCCTGGCCGGCGGTGTCGACATCGATTCCGCCGATCGCCACCCGGGGCAACCCGAGGGATTCGGCCTCGGCAAGAATCGACAGCGGTGCCGATGCGGCCCCAGGCTTGGTGCGCGAGGCGAAAAAGCGCCCGAACGCCAGATAGCTGGCGCCGGCCTCGGCGGCCGCACGCGCCAGTGCCACCGAGTCGTGGCAGGTCGCGCCGATGATCGCGTCACGTCCCAGGCGCTCTCTGGCAGAAGCGACCGATACGTCCTCCTGACCCAGGTGTAGCCCGATGATAGTGCCCCAACGTTGTTGCAGGCGTAGCGCCAGTTCGAGATCGTCGTTGACGATCAAGGGTACGCCATGGCGTTCGCAGAGTGCGGCCAGGGCGTCGCCCTGGCGTCGGCGACGAGCGCCATCCGCGGACTTGTCGCGATATTGCAACAGTACGAGCCCCGCTTCCAGTGCCGATTCGCAGGCATCCAGCAGGGTTCTGTCATCCGGCAGCAATCGGCTATCGGTGATCGCGTAAAGCCCCTTGTTCATAAACCCGTGCATAACTCTTGAATAAACCTTGCATGAAGCCTGGTTCGACCCTCCCAGACAGCGCGTTCGGGACGGTCGAGACCGGCGGCATCGAGATCATCATTCCAGCGTGGCATCGAAGTCGGGCGCACGCCAGACCCGGTCAGGCAGATACTGGCCCTGCCCCAGCGCCAAGCCGTTATCCAGCGTATCCCAGGTGAAGCGTTGAGCCTGAGCGCAGGCTGCGGCCAATCCTTCCCCGGCGGCCAGACGGGTCGCCAACGCCGAGGCCAGGGTACAGCCAGAGCCATGATAATGAGCGGGCAGCCGTGGCCATTGCCACTGCCGATTGAGTTCCGGCGTGTGCAGAGTATGCACCACATTGCCTGCGGCCGACTCGCCATCCAGCGGATCCGTGCCGGTCACCAGCACGGCCGCGCAGCCCAGCGACATTATCTCCACCACCCGGGCCACGTCGTCTCCTCCGATAGCAAAAGTCAGACGTGCCAGCTCGTGTCGATTGGGGGTCAAGATATCCACAAGGGGTAACAGTCGGCGACGAATCGGCTCGATCAAATCGACTGTGGATAACTCGGAGCCGTCACCGCCACGAATGACCGGATCGACGATCAACGGCGTACCGGGGCTCATACGGGCGACGTCGATCACCGCCTCCAGCACCTCGAGATTGGGGATCACGCCGACCTTGATGGCCGCGATACGAAAATCGTCGAACAGCGCGCGCGCCGCACGACGAATGTAATCTCCTCGACAGGGTTCGACGCTGATGACCTCGCGGGTCGATTGCACGGTCAACGCGGTGGGTATGGTCACCGGCCAGCCGCCGCAACCTCTCACGGCTTCGGCGTCCGCAACCAATCCGGCGCCGCCACTGGGATCGTGGCCCGCCAGAACCATCACCACGGGCTTGTCGGCATGACGGATCATGGCGCCCACCCCGGAAGTTTCGTCGCCATTCGGGATCGGGTGGCGAGGTAGCCGGTCACTTTTCGCATGGTTGCTCTCCTCGTCGATCGCTGCGGTGTGTTCGTTGCGCTATCCAGTGTGGTAGGCAAGTGTGGTCGGCAGCCCGGTCAGCAACGACACGGCTCGACCTCCGTGGGAGACGCTCGTTGCCGGTGCTTGTGCATAAGCGCCGGTACACAGGCGTCGGTGCTCACGAATAGGAGACGTCAGCGCTTACGTCGATAATAGTTCTCGATCGCCTCGCGAGTGATGATACCGGAAATCTTGCGAATCATCGGCGCCGTGGTGTGCTCCACGTAGAGCGCATCGAGCCCGGATTCGTTGAGCGTGTCGTAGGCCTCGGACAGCGTCGCTTCCAGATGCACCGGCGCCAAATCGAGACGCTGTCCGGGAACTTCCTCGAGATCGATCTGGGCATGCTCCGCGAGCCATGCCTCGTCATGCAGTACCCGCGCCAGGTGAGCGGCCTTCATCGCCAGTGGCGGCTTGTCCTTACCCTCCTGGATGATCACCAGCCAGGTCGGTTTGGAATCGAGCAGCGCCTTGGCCCGATCATGGTCGATGACCCGCGGCGTGCGCACCAGATTGCGCTCCATCACTGCCGGCACCGCGACCCGTGACAATGCCTGCATCAGCGGCTGCTGCAACGGGTGAAGCCCCTGCTGAGTCAGGCTGGAGAGGAAGAATCCCTGGCAGCGGCAGAGCTGGCGAGCGGTGAGCACCGCGACTACCACCGCCAGCATGCCCGGCAGCATGATCGCCGAATTGCGGGTCAGCTCCAGCAGCGCCAGCAGGGCGGCCAACGGCGCCTGCAGCGCCGCACCCATCATCGCCGCCATGCCGAGTACAGCGTACAGATCCGGCGTCGTGACCACGCTCGGCAGCAGCGTCCCGCCGAGCATGCCCATCACCGCGCCCACGGCGGCGCCGGAAACCAGCATCGGCCCGATCACGCCCACCGGCACACCACCCGCCATGCAGAGTCCGGTCAGCGCCAGCTTGACCACCGCCAGCACCAGCAGCACGTCCAGCGCCATCGGCCCGTTGAGCATCTGCTCCAGGCTGTCGTAGCCGATCCCCTGGACCTGGGGATACCACCAGGCGACGGCGCCTGTAAGCAGCCCGATGATCGCCAGACGCAGGGCAAAAGGCAGGCGGCTGATCGAAGGATGCCCCTGGGCCAAGCGCACGAAACCGCCGGCGAGCAGACCCACCACCAGGGCGGTCAGCACGATCCAGGGCAGATCCAGCAGCGAATTGAGCTGAAGTGGCGGTACGCTGAAGGCCGGCTCGGCCCCGTAGACCGCCCAGGAGACCAGCGCCCCCATGGTGGCGGCGAGGATCACCGGCATGAAGCCGGCGATGGTGTACTCCATCATCACCACTTCCATGGCAAAGATGACCCCGGCGATCGGGGTATTGAACGAGGCGGAAATCCCGGCCGCGGTGCCGCAAGCCACCAGTACCCGCAGGCTGTTGTGGGGCAGACGCAGACGCGAGCCGATCCAGCTCGACGCCGCCGAGCCGAGATGGATCGCCGGCCCTTCACGACCGGCCGAGAGTCCACCGATCACCGAAATCACCCCGACCCACCACTGATTGATCCAGTTGCGCAGCGGCATCTTGCCCTGATGATAGGCGAGACGCTCGATGACGTGGCCGATCCCCATCTTCAGCGCGCGACTGGGTTGCGGCCATAGCCACGCCCCGATCAGGGCAACGGCGACCAGCGGCAGACCGGCACGAAACAGCGGCGACAGGGTCTCGAACGCTTCCGGGTCGTCACCGGGGATGAAAAACAGCGCGCCGAATTCCAGCAGCAACCGGAAAACGACCATCACGGTTCCGGTCAGGATGCCGGCAAGAATGCCCAGCAGGCAGAGCTGCGGCATGGCATCGACGCTCGCCAGCTGGCGTCGAAATCGTTCGAGGCTGAGACGTCTGGGGATAAACCGCGGCACGCGTGGCAAAGCGTCCTCCTTGCCCGATCCAAAGCGCTCGTCCAGCCGGGCGATAGCCATGCAGCCCGATACCTGTGCGAGCCACCGGCGACACCGTCCAAGCGGTTGACGAGACAGACATCATACACTGATCCGTAGACACTGATCCGTGACGGCCGCTGGCAGACTCGCGCCGGCCTCGCCAAGGCTAAAGTTGACCCTTTTACTCGGTATTACCGATAATGGACTTCAACGAGGCGGTTTTCACCGCCCATGCCATTTTCGCTAGACCGGCCACTTCGATCGACGGCCGGCACGCACGGGAGCGTGACAATGAGCACAGTGGAGTCTTTCGCTCCGACCCCGATGTTCTTCACCAATGCCGCCGCTACGCGGGTCAAGGCGTTGATTGCCGAAGAGAACAACTCAAGCCTCAAGCTGCGGGTCTATGTCACCGGCGGCGGCTGTTCGGGATTCCAGTACGGCTTCGATCTCGGCGACCAGACCGCCGAGGATGACACCGTGATCGACAACGACGGCGTCAGCCTGGTGGTGGATTCGCTCTCCTACCAGTATCTGGTCGGCTCGACGGTGGATTTCGAGGAAGGCTTGGCCGGGGCCCGTTTCATCATCAAGAACCCCAATGCCCAATCCACCTGTGGCTGCGGCGCCTCGTTCTCGGTCTAGGAACTGGGGCGGTAAACTAGGTTTTGAATCGAAAATTAGCCGAGCGACGAGCAGACAAGGCAAAAACTGAGGAAATAGCGGAGTTTACGCGGTGAGTATTTTGACCGGGCAGGAGCTCCAGTCAGTTTTTAACGCAGTATGGTCGAGCGCAGGCATTTTCGAGCAAAACCTAGGTCGACTTGACGTTCAGTAACAAGATTCCTCAAGGTAGTCGTCGATTGCCCTAATCGATAAAGACGTGAGGAAACCATGAAAAACAACACATCCCTGAGCTACTGGCTCGCCATCCCCGCCCTCGCCCTGTCGCTGGGTGCCTCCAGCCTGGCCAATGCGCAGGACACCACGCTCAAGGCCGTCACCGACCCCAGCTTCGTCCCGTTCGAGATGATGGATCAGGACAGTGGCGAGATGGTCGGCTTCGATATGGACATCCTGCACGAGATCGCCGACCGCGCCGGCTTCAAGGTCGATCTCAATACCATGGATTTCAACGGCATCATCCCCGCGGTGCAGACCGGCAACGTCGATCTGGCGATCGCCGGCATCACCATCACCGACGAACGCCAGCAGATCGTCGATTTCAGCGACCCCTACTACGACTCCGGCCTGCGCATTCTGGTCTCCGACGACAGCGACGTGGGATCCCTCGACGATCTGGAAGGCAAGCGCATCGCGACCAAGATCGGCTCCACCAGCTATGACTACCTGCAGGAGAAGCTGGGCGACGATGCCGAGATCACGCCCTATCCGGGCAGCTCCGACATGTACATGGCACTGATGGGCGGCAGCGCGGACGCGGTTTTCTACGACGCGCCCAACGTCGGCTACTTCGCCCAGACCAAAGGCAAGGACAAGGTCAAGACCGTCGGCCCGCTGTATGAAGGCCAGCAGTACGGCATCGCCTTTGCCAAGGACAGCCAGTGGGTAGAGCCTGCCAACAAGGCGCTGAAGGCCATGCATGACGACGGCACCTACGACGAAATCCACAAGAAATGGTTCGGCGAAGCGGCTGACGCCAAATGACCGACCACGTCTGATCGAGGCCGGCGCTCTCGCGCCGGCCTCGATGTTTGCGGATACCGTGACTGTCCGTTCTTGAAGACGGCAGTTCAGGAAGACCTCATCGCATGGCGGTGAGGTCTTTTGCTCGCGTTGCCAACGGAGACACCCCGTGGAGTTCAACTTCCAGTTCGACTGGCAGGCGGCGATCGATTCGCTGCCTTTCCTGCTCAAGGGTCTGCCCTACACCCTGCTCATCTCTTTCGTCGGCCTGGCCATCGGCTTCGTGGTCGGCATCGTTTTCGGCCTGATGCGGATCGGGCCCACTCGCTGGCTGCGAATTCCCGCCGTGGTCTATATCGAGGTTTTCCGCGGCACGCCGGTGCTGGTCCAGGTGCTATTCATCTTCTACGGCCTGCCCACGCTGCTGGGTGGCCCGATCAACGCGCTGACGGCGGGTATCGCCGCTATCGCCCTCAACGCCGGCGCCTATATCTCGGAGATCGTCCGTGGCGGCGTGCAGTCGATCGAACGCGGCCAACGCGAAGCCGGGCTGTCGCTGGGGCTGTCGCCGCCCCAGACCTTTCGCTACGTGATCTGGCCTCAGGCCCTGCGCCGGATGATTCCGGCGCTCGGCAATCAGGGCATCGTCAGCATCAAGGACACCTCGCTGTTCTCGGTGATCGGGGTCGGCGAGCTGGTCCGCCAGGGCCAGGTCTACATCGCCAATACCTTCACCGCGCTGGAGGTCTACTTCATGATCGCCCTGCTCTACCTGGCGATTACCCTGAGTCTGTCATTGGCTCTGAGTCTGCTCGAACGCAAGGGGTTGGTGGGATGAACGATCGCGTAAGCAACCAGGACACCGCTCAGACGGCCGAGGCATCGCCGATCGTGCGTCTCGACAAGGTCAACAAGCACTTCGGTAGCCTGCACGTGATGCAGGAGATCGACCTCAGCGTGGCCCATGGCGAAGTCGTGGTCATCATCGGTGCCAGCGGCTCGGGGAAATCCACGCTGATTCGCTGCGTCAACGGACTCGAACCCTTCCAGTCCGGGCGCATCGAAGTCGATGGCAAGACCCTGATGCCCAACGGGGCCAGCGGCAAATCGCTGCAGGCCGTACGCACCGAGGTCGGGATGGTGTTCCAGCAGTTCAATCTGTTTCCGCACCTGTCGATCCGCGACAACGTCACGTTGGCACCACGCAAGGTCCGTGGCTGGACGCGCCAGCAGGCCGATGCCACCGCCGACAAGCTGCTCGAGCGGGTCGGCATTTCCGATCAGGCCGACAAGTATCCGACTCAGCTTTCGGGCGGTCAGCAGCAGCGCGTGGCGCTCGCCCGGGCGCTGGCAATGGAACCTCGGCTGATGCTGTTCGACGAGCCGACCTCGGCGCTGGACCCGGAGATGATCGGCGAGGTTCTCGACGCCATGCGCGAGCTGGTGAACGACGGCATGACCATGATGATCGTCACCCACGAGATGGGCTTTGCCCGGGAAGTCGCCGATCGCGTGGTGTTCGTGCACGAAGGCCGGATCGTTGAACAGGGCCCGCCCAATCAACTCTTCGACCAGCCGCAGCATGAGCGCACTCAGGCGTTTCTGGCGCGGGTGCTCAAGCACTAGTCGATAACCGGGTTGTGCGCGGCTTGAGGGCTCCCTTCAAGCCGCCTGCACGCTATCTGCTGCCCGGTGGATAGACTCTCCTGTCGAGTGCCGCGGAGACCTATTTCCAGACCGAGTCACGCTCGCTGTCTGCGCCGCTGCGCTCCTTGCCTCACTTCTCGCTCCCTTGTCCCCGCCACTTTTCTTCAGCGCTGTTTCCCATGTTGATCGCCCTTCCGTTTCATTGGCGGCTGTTTCGGACTCGAACCATTGGCGTTCGAATCGCCGTCTTTCCTGCGGCTGTCTGACTCGTCGTTGATCATCGATTTTGCCGATTCTGAACCGTCCGGCCGAACCCGCGACGTTTATTCCCGCTTGTCGGCATCAAAAAATCCGCCCGGAAAGATCGAAATTTGTCGTTTCAGGTTATCCAGACCGGCTTTTTTCGCCTGTGGATAATTTTTTTGCCGATCTTGCTGCAGCCCCGACTCACGCGAAGCTCGCGAACGATCGAGGGGGTGTTGACCACCGCGGTAACAGATAACGTATGCAGCGGTGGATAACAGGTGTGCAGTCCGGGCTGTGCACAAACAAGGCTTCTGTCCACAGGAATCAACGCCTCTGTCAGCAGCATGCCCCATGCTTGTCAAGCAATCGAATAACAATGCAAGTTCTCGTAATCTATAGAGTATTTCCACTTATCCACTGAAAATGTCCACACCATTAGTTACTACCACAACAGAACTTCTTTATATATTTCTCATTAATTAATAATGACTCTGTGAGTTAGCGACTCACCGTCAAATCGGGTGTGGAAAACCCCTGACGGTTACCCACAGGAGGTTTATACTGGGCGGCTTTCGTGGCCAACCGTTCTCGGCCACCATGAAAAGCGTCGCTGCGACGGCGCTGAACCTCGTCTTGGCGAGGTCTCGAGATCCATTTGCTGTCGGTGCCGATTCGATGCGTTCGCATCAGCACCTCGTGAGGTAAACCGTGGAGTATCCCGACCGTTTTCAGGTCATCGTGATCGGCGGTGGCCACGCCGGCACCGAAGCCGCACTCGCTGCGGCTCGCAGTGGTGTCCGTACCCTGCTGCTGACGCACAACATCGAGACGCTGGGCCAGATGTCCTGCAACCCCGCCATTGGCGGGATCGGCAAGAGCCATCTGGTCAAGGAGATCGACGCCTTGGGCGGCGCCATGGCGCAGGCCACCGACCTGGCCGGCATCCAATTTCGCGTGCTCAATTCCCGCAAGGGACCGGCAGTGCGAGCGACACGGGCTCAGGCCGATCGAGTCCGTTACAAGGCCGCCATCCGTGGAATGCTGGAAAACCAGCCCAATCTGACCCTGTTCCAGCAGGGCGTCGACGATCTGATCGTCGACAACGACAGCGTCGTCGGTGTCACGACCCAGACCGGCATTCGCTTCATGGCAGATACCGTGGTTTTATGTACCGGAACCTTCCTGGGTGGCGTGATCCACATCGGTCTGGATCATCATGCCGGCGGCAGGGCCGGAGATCCGCCGGCCAATGCGCTGGCTCAGCGGTTGCGAGCCCTGCCGTTCCGGGTCGATCGGCTGAAGACCGGTACCCCGCCGCGGATCGATGCCAAGAGCGTCGATTTTTCCAAACTCGAGCGTCAGCCAGGTGACACGCCGTTGCCGGTGATGTCGTATCTGGGCAGCCGCGATCAGCATCCGCGGCAGGTCGATTGCCATATCGGGCACACCAACGAACGCACCCACGAGATCATTTTCGCCAATCTCGACCGCTCGCCGATGTATTCCGGCGTGATCGAGGGCGTCGGGCCGCGTTACTGCCCGTCGATCGAGGACAAGGTTCATCGCTTCGCCGACAAGACCAGCCATCAGGTCTTCGTCGAACCCGAAGGGCTGGATACCCACGAGCTCTATCCCAACGGCATTTCCACGTCGCTGCCGTTCGATGTCCAGCTGCAGGTCGTGCGCTCGATCGTCGGAATGGAAAATGCCCATATCACGCGGCCCGGCTACGCCATCGAATACGACTTCTTCGATCCGCGCGATCTCAAGCATTCGCTGGAAACCAAATTTATCCACAACCTGTTCTTCGCCGGTCAGATCAACGGCACCACGGGTTACGAGGAAGCCGGCGCTCAGGGGCTGCTGGCCGGCATCAATGCCGCCAGACGTGTCCGGGGCGAATCGGCCTGGTGGCCACGCCGCGACGAGGCCTATCTGGGCGTGCTGGTCGACGACCTGATCACCATGGGCACGCAGGAGCCCTACCGGATGTTCACCTCGCGTGCCGAATATCGCCTGCTGCTGCGCGAGGACAACGCTGATCTGCGGCTCACCGCCATCGGCCGCGATCTGGGGCTGGTCGACGATCATCGCTGGTCGGCGTTCGAGACCAAGCGCGAGAAGATCGAGCAGGAGAGCGCACGACTGCGTTCGACCTGGATCCAGCCGAAGACCGAGGCCGGCGAGCGTGTGGCCGAAAAGCTCGGTCAGCCGCTGTCGCATGAGTACAGCCTGATGGAGCTGCTCAAGCGTCCCGAGCTCACCTACGCCGACGTGGCGTCGCTCAAGGGCGAGCCCGTCAGCGAGGAGCCGGTCGCCGAGCAGGTCCAGATCGAGGCCAAGTACGAGGGTTACATCGCGCGTCAGCAGGACGAGATCGATCGTCTGCGGCGCCATGAAGCCACCCCGCTGCCGGAATCGCTGGATTACGCCAGGGTCGAAGGTCTCTCCACCGAGATTCGCCAGAAATTCGAACAGACCCGACCGGAGACGCTGGGCCAGGCCGGCCGCATCTCGGGGGTCACGCCGGCCGCCGTGTCGATTCTGCTGATCCACCTCAAGAAGCGTCGTCTGATCGACGACAGCCGGGCATTGAGCGCATGACGCCAGTTTGTGAACGTCTGCTGGATGACGGTCTGGCGGCGCTGAACGTCGAAATCGAGAGCCCGCAGCGGCAACGATTGCTGTCGCTGCTCGCGCTGTTGCACAAGTGGAATCGCGCCTATAACCTCACCGCAGTGCGCTCGCCCGAGGCGATGGTCAGCCGCCATCTGCTGGACAGCGTCAGCGTGGCCTTTGCCGTGCGCGGACCCACCCTGCTGGACGTAGGGTCGGGACCGGGGTTCCCGGGTCTGGTGCTGGCGATCCTGAATCCCGAACTTCAGGTCACGCTGGTGGACAGCAACGGCAAAAAAGTCCGCTTTCAGCGCCAGGCAGTGATGGAGCTCGGGCTCGACAACGTCAGCTGCGAGCAGGTTCGGGTCGAATCTTTCGATGCGACCTTCGACCAGATCATCTCGCGTGCTTTCGCGGCGCTAGGCGATTTCGTCACGCTGACCGAGCCGCTGCTGGCCGAAGGCGGTGAATGGCTGGCAATGAAAGGGGGGCTCGAATCGCGTGAACTCGAATCGCTGCCGGCCCATGTCGCCATCCACGAACGGCTGGCGCTGACGGTGCCCGGTGTCGATGATGCCGAACGCCAGTTGCTCCGTCTCGGTCGAGTCGATGAGGCGGGCCGACGCTCGTAACGGCGTCAACGGGCCGTTTTGTTATGAAACGGCGGTGTCGTTCATGCCATGCCGGATACACGCTAGCGGATCGCTCGCGATCCACAGGATCAGCCTCGACGAAGGGAGTCGCCAGTGACCAGAATCATTGCCTTGACCAATCAGAAAGGCGGGGTGGGCAAGACCACCACCGCGGTCAATCTGGCGGCTTGCCTGGCGGCACTCGATCGCCGCGTGTTGCTGATCGATCTCGATCCGCAGGGCCATGCCACCATGGGCAGCGGCGTCGACAAGCATGATCTCGACGGCAGCGTGCTCGACGTGCTGCTCGGCGACAAGAGCGCCGCCGAGGTGATCGTCGACTGCGCCGTGGCCGGTTACGCGCTGTTGCCGGGCAACGGCGATCTGACCGCCGCCGAGGTCGATCTGCTCGATCGCGACGGTCGCGAACGGGTGCTGCAGAGCGCCATCGAGAGCGTGGCTGCGGATTACGACGTGGTGATGATCGACTGCCCGCCCTCGCTCAACATGCTGACGGTCAACGCCTTGACCGCCGCCCATGGCGTGCTGATTCCGGTTCAGTGCGAATTCTATGCGCTCGAAGGTCTCTCGGCGCTGCTCGATACCGTCGAGCAGATCCAGGAAAGTGTGAACCCCACCCTCGAGATATTCGGCATCGTGCGGACCATGTATGACCCGCGCAACAGCTTGACCCGAGACGTCAGCAAGCAGCTCGGCCAGTATTTCGGCGACTCCCTGCTCAAGACCACCATCCCGCGTAACGTCCGCGTGGCCGAAGCGCCCAGTCATGGCGTGCCGGTCACCAAGTACGCGCGCCTTTCGCGTGGCAGCCAGGCCCATCGTGTTCTGGCCAAGGAACTGATTCGGCGGTTGGTGCTGTAATGACGATGACTGCTGCGAGGAACACCCCATGACGACGCGCAAACGCCCGCTGGGCCGCGGCCTCGATGCCTTGATCGGCTCCAGTGCCCGTCGCCGCGATAGCCTGTCGCAGGAAGCCGACGCGAATATGCCGGCGCCAGCGCAGGTCTCGCCCGAATCACAAGGGATCGGCGAGCGTCTGGAGCGCCTGCCGTTGCGCCAGCTGACCCGCGGCAAATATCAGCCGCGACGCGATATCCAGCCTGAAGCGCTGGAGGAACTGGCCGATTCGATCCGGGCCCAGGGCGTAATGCAGCCGATCGTGGTGCGACAAATTGGCGCAGAGCGATACGAGATCATTGCCGGCGAAAGGCGCTGGCGGGCATCGCAGCTGGCCGAGGTCGAAACCATCCCCGCGGTCATTCGCGAGGTCAGCGACGAGGTCGCACTCGCCCTGGCGCTGATCGAGAATATCCAGCGTGAAAACCTCAATCCGGTCGAGGAGTCGATGGCGCTGAAACGCCTGCTCGACGAGTTCGAACTGACCCAGCAGCAGGTTGCCGATGCGGTAGGGCGCTCGCGGGCTCAGGTTGCCAATCTGCTGCGTCTACTGGCCCTCGATCCGCAGGTGCTGACGCTGCTGGAACGCGGCGATCTGGACATGGGGCACGCCCGTGCCCTGCTCAGCCTGCCGGCCGCCAAGCAGCGGCACGCGGCGCATGAGGTGGTGGCGCGCGAGCTCACCGTGCGCCAGACCGAAGCACTGGTCAAGCAGATCGCCAGCGGCCAGAAGAAGGCCGAAGACAAGCGCCCCCCGGCCGATGTCGGACGGCTCGAGAATCGTCTCGGCGACCTGCTGGGCGCGCCGGTCAAGATTCATCACAATTCGTCCGGCAAAGGGCGTGTCACGATTCGTTACACCAGCCTCGACGAGCTGGATGGCATACTCGAGCATATCCGCTGATCGGTCTGGCGGGTCGACAGCCGAAGCACGGACGCATCGACGAAAGTATTTAGCGCGTTAACGGGATTTGCGCACTTTTCGCGATCTTTTGCTCAGCAAGATGCCTCAGATCGGTGCAGGTTCGGTTGAAGCGGCATGATCGCTTCTCTATAATCCGGCGGGATTCGTCAGACTGACGCCGCATGGTGACATCGAACGTCGCAGCAGCGAATTCATCCCAGGAATCAACGGCGAGACCGAAGCCATGCAGCCAGCGGCACCGGCCAAGCTTGCAAGACCGCGAATCGCGGGGTTGATCCTGTTACAGTGCGGCGTGGTGATGGGGTTGGCCCTCATCGGCTGGGGTGTCTGGGGTCGCGGAACGGCATTTTCCGCCTTGACCGGTGGTCTCGTCGCTGCCATTCCCAACGCCTTCTTTGCCTGGTGTGCCTTTCGTTATCAGGGCCCGGCACAGGCAAGAAACATCGTCAAAAGCTTCTATCAAGCCGAGGCCGGCAAGTTCGGTTTGACGGCGGTACTGTTCACGCTGGCGTTCGTGGCCGTGCCCCCCTCAAACCCCGCTTTCTTCTTTGGCGCTTATGTAGTGACACTGCTGGTGCATTGGCTGGGCCCATGGCTGCTGCGCCGACCGTCACACATTCAATCTCGAGGCTGAACCATGGCTGGCAACAACATGACGAGTACGGAGTACATCCAGCACCACTTGCAGAACATGACCTATGGTCTGCATCCGGAAAACGGCTGGTCGATGGCTCACTCCGCCGCCGATGCCAAGGCGATGGGGTTCTGGGCCATACACGTCGATACCATGTTGTGGTCGATCGGCCTCGGGGTGCTGTTTCTGTGGCTGTTCCGCTCGGTGGCCAAGCGCGTCTCCACCGGTGTTCCCACCGGTCTGCAGAACTTCGTCGAGATGATGGTCGAATTCGTCGATGGCTCGGTACGCGAGACGTTCCATGGCAAGAGCCGATTGATCGCTCCGCTGTCGCTGACGATTTTCTGCTGGATTTTCCTGATGAACATCATGGACCTGGTGCCGGTGGATTTTCTGCCGATGCTGGCGCAGAAAATCGGCAGCTGGTTCGGTGCCGATCCGTCGCATGTCTATTTCAAGGTCGTCCCGACCACCGACATCAATGCCACGCTCGGTATGTCGCTGTCGGTCTTCGCACTCATCATCTTCTATTCCATTCGCTCCAAGGGACTGTCGGGTTTTATCGCCGAGTTGACGTTGCACCCCTTCAATACGTCCAATATTTTTGCCCAGATCCTGTTGATTCCGGTCAATTTACTGCTTGAACTCGTGACCTTGTTGGCCAAACCGGTTTCGCTGGCGTTACGACTGTTCGGTAACCTCTACGCCGGCGAACTGATCTTTATCCTGATAGCGATGGTCGGACTGTGGCAGCTGCCGCTGCACTTCCCGTGGGCCGTGTTCCACATCCTGATCATCACGCTGCAGGCCTTCATCTTCATGATGCTCACCATCGTCTATCTGAGCATGGCGACGGAAGAGCAGCATTGAGTAGCGTTCCCGTTAACCCCTGACCCCTGAAACTCAACTGAGCAAGACTCGACTGAGCAAGACTCGACTGAAAACTGGAGACAACCATGGAAGCACAAGTTCTGGGCATGACCGCGATTGCCGTTTCTCTGTTGATCGGCCTGGGTGCCCTTGGCACCGCGATCGGCTTCGGTATCCTCGGCGGCAAGTTTCTGGAAGGCGCCGCGCGCCAGCCGGAAATGATCCCGCAGCTGCAGGTCAAGATGTTCATCGTTGCGGGCCTGCTCGACGCCGTGACCATGATCGGCGTCGGTATCGCCCTGTTCTTCACCTTCGCCAATCCGTTTGTCGGTTAACGGCGCCGTTCGTGGCCCACGAGGCCTCCGGTGACCCTTAATCCCAAACCCGTGACGCGAGAGGTGCTGGCGTGAATCTGAACCTTACACTGATTGGTCAGGCCATAGCCTTTGCCGTCTTCGTCTGGTTCTGCATGAAGTATGTATGGCCGCCGGTCATGCAGGCCCTGCAGGAACGACAGAAGAAGATTGCCGATGGTCTGGATGCAGCCAGCCGTGCGACCCGTGATCTCGAACTGGCTCAGGAAAAAGCCGAAGAGACACTGCGGGAGAGCAAGGAGCAGGCGCAACAGATCCTCGAACAGGCCAACAAGCGATCCAATCAGATCGTCGAAGAAGCTCGCGAGACTGCGCGGGCCGAAGGTGAGCGCATCATTGCAGGCGCTCGCAGCGAAATCGATCAGGAGATCAATCGCGCGAAGGAAGAGCTGCGTGCCCAGGTATCGCTGCTGGCTGTGGCCGGCGCCGAGCGCATCCTGGAGTCCTCCATCGACGAAGCCAAGCATCGTGAGCTCGTCGACAAGCTCGCTGCCGAGCTCTAAGGAGGCGCACCATGGCTGAATCGTCTACCGTCGCTCGACCCTACGCCAAGGCGGCGTTCGAGTTCGCGCGCGATCAAAAGGCGCTCCAAGCGTGGTCCCAGAGTCTGTCACTGGTCGCCCAGGTGGCCGCTGACTCCGATGTCCGTGCACGCATTCTCGCCAACCCGCGGCTGACGGCCGACGACAAGACGCGTCTGCTGCTGGAAGTCTGCGGTGACGAACCCTTCGACGAGGGCGTGGGTAATTTCCTGCACCTCGTCGGCGAAAAGGGGCGTCTGGCTGCGTTGCCCGACATTTTCGAAGAGTTCGAGGCGCTGCGCGCCCGGCAAGAAAAGCGGGTCGATGTCACCATCGTCTCCGCCTTCGAGCTGGATGACGCGCAGCAGAACGTACTCGTCGAGGCTCTGAAGAAGCGCCTGAATCGTGAAATCTCCATTACCACTCAGGTGGACCGCGAGCTGCTAGGCGGCGTGATCCTGCGTACCGGAGACACCGTCATCGACGGTTCCGTGCGCGGTCGATTGCAACGTCTGCGCGAAGCGCTCACCGCTTGAGTTCGAGGGACATGGCATGCAGCAACTGAATCCTTCCGAGATCAGCGACATCATCAAACAGCGTATCGATAAGCTGGATGTCGCCTCCGAGGCCCGTAATCAGGGCACCGTCGTCAGCGTCGCTGACGGCATCGTTCGCATCCACGGCCTGGCCGACGCGATGCTGGGCGAAATGATCGAATTCCCCGGTGGCGTCTTCGGCATGGCGCTCAACCTCGAGCGCGACAGCGTCGGCGCCGTGGTGCTGGGCGACTACCTGGAGCTCGAAGAGGGCATGACCGCGCAGTGTACCGGTCGTATCCTCGAGGTTCCGGTCGGCCCGGAGCTGATCGGCCGCGTGGTCGATGCGCTGGGTAACCCGGTCGATGGCAAGGGTGACATCGACACCAAGATGACCGATGCGATCGAGAAGGTCGCGCCCGGCGTCATCACACGTCAGTCCGTCGACCAGCCGGTCCAGACCGGTCTCAAGTCGATCGATGCGATGGTGCCGATCGGTCGTGGCCAGCGTGAGCTGATCATCGGCGACCGCCAGATCGGTAAATCCGCGGTGGCGATCGATGCGATCATCAACCAGAAAGGTACGGGCATCACCTGTATCTACGTGGCGATCGGCCAGAAGCAGTCGACCATCGCCAACGTGGTGCGCAAGCTCGAACAGCACGGTGCCATGGAGCACACCATCGTGGTCGCCGCCGGCGCCGCCGATCCGGCTTCCATGCAGTATCTGGCACCGTACGCCGGCTGCACCATGGGCGAATACTTCCGTGACCGTGGCGAAGACGCGCTGATCGTCTATGACGATCTCTCCAAGCAGGCTGTCGCCTATCGTCAGATCTCGCTGCTGCTGCGTCGTCCGCCGGGTCGTGAAGCCTATCCGGGTGACGTGTTCTATCTCCACTCGCGTCTGCTCGAGCGTGCCGCGCGCGTCAACACCGATTACGTCGAGAAGTTCACCAACGGTGAAGTGAAAGGCAAGACCGGTTCGCTGACCGCACTGCCGATCATCGAGACCCAGGGCGGCGACGTCTCCGCGTTCGTTCCGACCAACGTGATCTCGATCACCGACGGTCAGATCTTTCTCGAGACGGGGTTGTTCAACTCCGGTATCCGTCCGGCGATCAACGCCGGTCTGTCGGTATCGCGCGTTGGCGGCTCGGCCCAGACCAAGATCATCAAGAAGCTGGGTGGCGGTGTCCGTCTGGCCCTCGCGCAGTATCGCGAGCTGGCGGCGTTCTCGCAGTTCGCTTCCGATCTCGACGAAGCGACCCGCAAGCAGCTCGAGCACGGTCAGCGTGTCACCGAACTGATGAAGCAGAAGCAGTACTCGCCACTGTCGGTGGCCGAGATGGGGGTGACGCTGTACGCCGCCAACGAAGGCTTCCTGGACGACGTCGCGGTCGACAAGGTGCTGGATTTCGAACGTGCGCTGCACGATTACATGAAGTCCGAGCATGCCGACCTGCTCGACAAGATCAACCAGAGCGGCGGCTACGACGACGAGATCCAGAAAGGTCTCAAGTCGGGTCTCGAGTCGTTCAAGTCCACTCAGACCTGGTAGGTGGCGCGACCCGCTCCATCGTGATGCGATGGCAGCGGGTCGTCTCGCCCGACTGAGCGGCATGAATCAGGGTGATCCGAGATGGCAGCTGGAAAAGAGATCAAATCCCAGATTGGGAGCATCAAGAACACGCAGAAAATCACCAGCGCCATGGAAATGGTCGCTGCGTCGAAAATGCGTCGGGCTCAGGAGCGCATGGCGGCCAGTCAGCCCTATGCGAAACTGATCCGCCGGGTGGTCGGCCACGTTGCCAAGGCCAACCCGGAATACCGTCACGACTATATGGTCGAGCGTGAGGTCAAGCGCGTCGGCTATATCGTCGTTTCCAGTGACCGCGGGCTCGCCGGCGGCTTGAACGTCAACATGTTCAAGGCGGTGGTCAAGCACGCGCGCGACTGGGACCAGAAGGGCGTCGGTGCCGACTTCGCGGCCATCGGCAGCAAGGCCGGCGGCTTCTTTCGCAAGCGCGGCGGCAATCTGCTGGCGGCGAAGAAAGGCCTCGGCGATGCGCCGGAAGCCCAGGACCTGGTCGGTAGCGTCAAGGTGATGCTCGATGCCTTCGATGAAGGCAGTCTGGATCGGCTCTACGTGGTGTACAACGAATTCGTCAACACCATGAGCCAGAAACCCGTCGTGCGTCAGCTGCTGCCCCTCGAGGCAGTCGAGGACGAAAGCGAAGGGGATGAACAACCCGGTCCCGGCGATACACAGAAAAGCTGGGACTACCTGTATGAGCCGGATGCCAAGACCCTGCTCGATCATCTGCTGGTTCGCTACGTCGAATCCCAGGTGTATCAGGCCGTGGTGGAGAACGCGGCTTGTGAGCAGGCCGCGCGCATGATCGCGATGAAGAACGCGACCGACAATGCCGGCGATCTGATTGACGATCTTCAACTGGTGTACAACAAGGCGCGTCAGGCGGCCATTACCCAGGAAATTTCGGAAATCGTCGGTGGTGCCGCGGCGGTATGACGACAGCGCCGCCCGCGTGGCGGCGGTCTCGAATACGGCTTGGCTAGGCGTCGCATGAATGAAGTCACTTCACGCGACGCCCTACAGGTTTCATTTGCAGGTTTACGAGGAACCACTATGAGCGGACGTATCGTACAAATCATAGGCGCGGTGGTTGACGTAGAATTCCCGCGGGACGACGTGCCCAAGGTCTACGACGCGCTGACGGTCTCGGGCAGAGAGGCCGTTCTCGAAGTACAGCAGCAGCTGGGTGACGGCGTGGTTCGCGCCATCGTCATGGGCTCCAGTGAAGGACTTCAGCGTGGCATCGAGGTCGTGAATACTGGTGCCGCGATCTCCGTGCCGGTGGGCACGCAGACGCTGGGCCGGATCATGAACGTGCTGGGTCAGCCAATCGACGATGCCGGCGACATTGGTGACGATGCCGTGCGCATGCCGATCCACCGTCAGGCGCCCGGCTACGCGGATCAGGCCGCTTCCAGCGATCTGCTGGAGACCGGCATCAAGGTCATCGATCTGGTCTGCCCGTTCGCCAAGGGCGGCAAGGTCGGTCTGTTCGGCGGTGCCGGTGTCGGCAAGACCGTCAACATGATGGAACTGATCCGTAACATCGCCACCGAGCACAGCGGCTATTCCGTGTTCGCCGGTGTCGGCGAGCGTACTCGTGAAGGTAACGACTTCTATCACGAGATGAAGGAATCCAACGTTCTCGACAAGGTCGCGCTGGTCTACGGCCAGATGAACGAGCCCCCGGGCAACCGTCTGCGCGTTGCGCTGACCGGCCTGACCATCGCCGAGAACTTCCGTGACGAAGGTCGCGACGTGCTGCTGTTCGTCGACAACATCTACCGCTACACGCTGGCCGGTACCGAAGTGTCGGCGCTGCTGGGTCGTATGCCGTCGGCAGTAGGCTATCAGCCGACGCTGGCGGAAGAGATGGGCGCCCTGCAGGAGCGCATCACCTCGACCAAGACCGGCTCGATCACTTCCGTCCAGGCCGTCTACGTGCCCGCGGATGACTTGACCGACCCGTCTCCGGCGACCACCTTCGCTCACCTCGATTCGACCGTGACGCTGTCGCGTTCGATCGCCGAGCTGGGTATCTATCCGGCCGTCGATCCGCTCGACTCCACCTCGCGTCAGCTCGATCCGCTGGTCGTCGGCGAAGAGCACTACAATATCGCTCGCGGCGTGCAGAACGTGCTGCAGCGCTACAAGGAGCTCAAGGACATCATCGCCATCCTGGGGATGGACGAGCTGTCCGACGAGGACAAGCTGGCCGTGGCCCGGGCGCGTAAGATTCAGCGCTTCCTGTCGCAGCCGTTCTTCGTCGCCGAGATCTTCACCGGCGCGCCCGGCAAGTATGTATCGCTGCAGGAAACCATCCGTGGCTTCCAGGGCATACTCAACGGCGATTACGACGATATGCCGGAGCAGGCCTTCTACATGGTCGGCACCATCGACGAAGCCGTCGAGAAAGCCAAGAGCATGAAGTAAGCCTGCAGACTCCCGGGAGATATCGCTATGGCCACATTTCAGTGTGACATCGTCAGTGCCGAGAAGGAGATCTTCTCGGGCAGCGTCGAGCAGCTCATTGCTGCCGGCGTGGCCGGCGATCTGGGTATCCTGCGCGGTCACGCGCCGCTGCTGACCGAGCTCAAGCCCGGTCCGGTGCGCGTGATTCAGGAAAACGGTGACGAAGAGCTGTATTACGTCACCGGCGGCTTCCTCGAAGTGCAGCCCAACGTGGTCTCGGTGCTGGCGGATACCGTCACCCGAGCCAGCGATCTGGACGAAGCGGAAGCCGAGCAGGCACGTCAGCATGCGCTGGCCTCGCTCAACGAGCAGCAGACCGAGCTCGACTATACGCGGGCGGCCGCGGAGCTGGCCGAAGCCACGGCTCAGCTGCGTACGCTGCAACAGCTGCGCAATCGAGCCGGCCGCGGCTAACGGCATCGCCGTGCAAGACCCGAAAGGCGACTCTCCGGAGTCGCCTTTTTTATGGTCGTCTGGGAAGGAGCGTTCGAGGAATCTGTCAGCGGCGTCCTCAAGCGCTAGAATGACGCCCAGTTTTCATTGATCAAAAGGATGGACGCCATGACTCTCGACGTCGTGATACTGGCCGCCGGCCAAGGCACCCGCATGCGCTCGAAGACGGCGAAGGTGCTGCACAAGCTGGCAGGGCGACCACTGGTTCAGCATGTCGTCGACACGGCGGCAGGGTTGGAGAACGCCCGGCTGCACGTGGTGGTCGGTCACGGCGGCGAGGCGGTGCGCGAGGCGCTCGCTGACGCCAGTTCGACCCCTGCCGATGGCGAGCTCGCCTTCTGTGAACAGAGCGAGCAGAAGGGGACCGGGCATGCGGTGGCTCAGGCGCTGGACGGCCTCGGCGATGGCAAGGTGCTGGTGCTTTACGGCGATGTGCCGCTGATCCAGGCCAGAACCCTCGAGACCCTTCTTGACGGCGTCGACGAGCAGCACATGGCGCTGTTGACGGTGACGCTGGACGACCCCGGCGGCTACGGTCGGATCGTGCGCAATGCCAAGGGCGCGGTCGTCGCCATCGTCGAACACAAGGATGCCGACGACAAGCAGCGCGCCATCGCTGAATGCAATACCGGCATCATGGCGATGACCGCTGAACAGCTGCGTCGCTGGTTGCCCAAGCTCTCCGCCGAGAACGCCCAGGGCGAGTATTACTTGACCGACGTCATCGCCATGGCTGCCGACGACGGTGTCGAGGTCAAGGCGACCCAGCCGAGCTCGCCGGTCGAAGTCGAAGGCATCAACGATCGTCGGCAGCTGGCGGCACTCGAGCGCGCCTATCAACGTCGCCAGGCGGAGCGTTTGATGACCGCGGGCGTCTCGCTGGCGGATCCGATGCGCTTCGATCTGCGCGGCGACGTTACCGTCGGCCGCGACATCCAGATCGACGTCAACGTGATTCTGGAAGGCCAGGTCACGCTGGAAGACGACGTCGTCATCGGCCCCAACTGCGTAATCAAGGATAGCGTGCTGCGGCGTGGCGCAGTGGTGAAGGCTAACAGTCACCTGGAGGGCGTCGAGATGGGCGAGGGCAGCGACTGCGGCCCGTTCGCCCGGCTGAGACCCGGTACGCGGCTGGGTGCCAAGGCGCATGTGGGTAACTTCGTCGAGACCAAGAACGCCGCTCTCGGCGATGGCGTCAAGGCGGGCCATCTGAGCTACCTGGGCGATACCGAGATCGGTCGCGACACCAACGTCGGCGCCGGTACCGTCACCTGCAACTACGACGGCGTCAACAAGCACCGCACGCAGATTGGCGAGGCCGTCTTTATCGGCTCCAACAGCTCGCTGGTCGCCCCGGTCACCATCGGCAACGGCGCGACCATCGCTGCGGGTTCGACGATCACGCGCGAGGTGAAAGACGACGAGCTGGCCATCGGGCGGAGTCGTCAGGTCGCCAAGCAGGGCTGGCAGCGGCCGGTGAAGATGCCGAAGTCTTGATTCATTGTCTTTGGCGCTCATTCGAGTGAAAAGAGCTCACGACTGACGAGATCCTTACGACCCTTGTCGTCGTTATTGCGAGGGGCAAGCCCCTCGCGCTCCCCTTTTTCGCGCCACAGGCTCAAGAAATCCCGAGCGATTTTCGTCAGCGCTTCGGGTCGGCGCGCAAGGACATCTGACCGCCATGGATGGCGGAAATGCAGAAAATGCAGGAGCAATTTTCTGCCCTGTCCCGGCGCGCCTCTAGCGACCTGCTTCGCTAAAACATCCTGTCCCGCTTGCAGGCCGGAGCTGGCCATCCATGGCCAGCTCGTTCGGCGAACCAAACATCACTCAGATGTCTGGTTCGCCTTACCCATGTCGCTAGACCCGGCTCGCCGAAGATCGCTCGGGTTGAGCCTGGAAGGCGCTATCGGGTGGTTTCTTTCCGGCGACTGGAGAAACTTGCCGTTCAGAATTCAAATATTGGACATCAACGCCTCATACACTGCTGCCAGCGGTCGTCGACCCGCTTGGCGAACCACGCCGTGGTCAGGTTGCGGGTGATCTTGGGGCTCTCGAGCTTGATCCCCGGCAGGCGTGCGTAGGGGATGGGCTGACCCTCCTGCTGTAGCGCCAGCGAATAGACCTTTTCGTAGAGCGCGGTCTGCTCAAATTCGAGGGCATCCTCTTCTTCCAGCGCGTCGCGAATCTCGCCGTCGTCCATGCCCAGCCGACCTTTCAGCGTGCGTACCGCCAGCTCGGTCTGGCCAGCCTGGCGGGAACCGGGGATGATCAGGTCGCCGTCGAGCGCCAGCGGAATGCCGGAAAGCTGGGTCACTGCGGCCTGGAACGCGGCGTTACGGCTGGCATACCAGCCGGCGTTGAAGTCGGCGAAGCGATAGAGGGGCTCGTCGTAATTGGCGGGATAGCCGAACAGATGGGCAATGCCGAAATAGAGCCCGCCGCGCCGGGTGAAGACTTCGTGGCGGATCGAGCCGTCGATCGGATAGGGGTAGTTTTTAGCATGATCCTCGGCGAAACCGACGCTGACCTGCATCGGACCGCCGGTGTGCACCGGGTTGAGGCTACCGAATAGCTGGCGGCCCAGCGGCGCCATATCGATGAAATCCTCGAAGATCTCGCTCATCTCGCGCTCGGTCGTCACCGCATTCAAGCGCTGGTTGTAAGTCTTGCCGTTGGGTGACTCGAGGTTCAGGCCGGCATCCACCAGAAAGCCCGGAATATGCAGCGCACTGGCGCGGCGGTCGATCTCTTCCCGGGCGATGGTCGAGAGATTGGGCACGCTGGGGTCGGCCCGATAAGTCGACTCCTGCTCGATCACGGCCAGCGTGGCGCAGAGATTGTCCCTGGTCGCGGGCAGGTTCTGGGCCGAAAACGCGGCGGTAATGTCCGTCGCCCAGCCGTCACGGTCATCGGCGCTGGCCGGAATGAGTGTCACCAGCTCGCTTTTCACGCTCGCCGGGCGCTGCTCGAAGCCGGGCTGCGGTGTCTGGGTGCTACAGCCGACCAGTAGCGCCAGGCCGAATAGCGGTGCCCAGCGAAGTCCGGCAATCATCTTGAATGTCCTCATGCGCTCAGATGCTCCACCAGCCGCTGCATCATCGCGTCGCAACGCTCGAGCTGTTCGACGGCGATGAACTCGTCCGGTTTGTGGCCCTGGTCCATGCAGCCCGGACCGCAGACCACGGTGGGGATGCCGGCTTCGTGAAACAGCCCGCCCTCGGTACCGTAGGGGACGGTGCCGAAGTCATCGCGGTCCGCCAGGGTAGCAATCAAGCGCGCCACTTCGCTTCCGGCCTCGGTGGTCAACCCCGGATAGGCTTGCAGCGGTTCGAACACGATATCGGTGTTCGCCTCGACCGCGCGCATGCGGGGGAGCAACTCGCTGTCGGCGTAGTCACGCATTTCGCGCTCCACCTCGCCGGCATCGAAGCCCGGTAGCGAGCGCACTTCCCAGTCGAAGCGGCACTCCGACGGCACGATGTTGAGCGCGCGACCGCCCTCTATCACCCCGGTCTGAACGGTCGAGAAGGGCGGATAGAAGCGCTCGTCGTGATGGGCGGGATCGGCCAGGCGCTCGCCGATCTGGGTGAGTCTGGTGATCATCTTCGCTGCGGTCTCGATGGCATTGACCCCCTCCGGCGCGTAGGCGGAGTGGCAGGGCGCACCATGCACGCGGCAGCGCACGCCGAGCTTGCCCTTGTGACCCAGTACCGGCTTGAGTTCGGTCGGCTCGCCGATGATGCAGGCGAGCGGCTTGTGCGGTCTGTCCTCCAGCATCGAGATGATCGAGCGTACGCCGAGACAGCCCACCTCTTCGTCATAGGAGAATGCCAGGTGTACAGGCGTCTCCAGCTCGGCTGCTTTGAGGCTCGGCACCGCCGCCAGCACGCAGGCAAGATAGCCTTTCATGTCGGTGGTGCCGCGACCGTAGAGCTTGCCGTCGCGCTCGGTCATCTCGAATGCAGGCACTGTCCACGGCTGGCCGTCGACCGGCACCACGTCGGTGTGGCCGGAGAGCACCACGCCACCCCGATCGGTCGGGCCGATGGTCGCCCACAGATTGGCCTTGCTGCCCTCGTCGTTATGGATCAGTTCGCTGTCGACGCCGTGCTGGCTCAAGTAATCGCGGACGAATTCGATCAGCGCGAGATTGGACTCGCGGCTGACGGTATCGAAGCCGACGAGTTTCCCGAGAAGTTCCTGACTGGTCATGATGCGGTCGGCCCACCTGTCACCGGATTGTCGTTGTCGCTGAGAGGGTGTTTACAAAATGTCTGCGCTCGACAATACGGCGTTGAAATCCACCTCAAAATGCTCATTTACCCCTGGTAAACTCCGCTTTTTCAGCCGATCTCGCCTTGTCTTGTCTTCGCTCGCCGAATTTGTAAACACCCTCTGAATATGTGCCCATCGTCACGATGATGCCGACCCCCACCGCGCAATGCCACCACCGAGGTCTTTGATTTCCGCTTTTACGTTTTCTTTACGTCTTCGCGCGAATTTCCGCATCGCATTTTTACGCCCCTCGACTCGACACTGAGTGCCTCTCGAACGAGGAGGTGACTCATGTCCTACCTGATGCTGGCGATCGCTCTGGTGACCGCCGTCTACCTGCTGGCGACCCTGTGCTGGCCGGAGCGATTCTAGCCATGAACGCGATGATGCTCTGCTATGCCCTGCTGATCGGATTGGCGCTGCCACTGGGTCTCTACATGGGCCGAGCGCTGGATACGGATCGATCCACCGTGATGGATCGTCTCTTCGGGCCGGTGGAATCGGTCCTGATGCGCCTGGCCGGCGTCGACCGACGGGCGTCGATGACGTGGTCGGCCTATCTGCTGGCCGTGTTGAAACTTCACCTGCTGCTGATCGGGCTGGCCTGGATCGTCTTCATGAGCCAGGGCCTGCTGCCGCTCAACCCCGATGGCATCCCCGGCATGAACTGGGATACGGCGCTGCACACCGCGGTCTCGTTCGCCACCAATACCAACCAGCAGCACTATTCGGGCCAGGTGCAGCTCTCCTACCTGAGCCAGACGCTTGCCATCGTCACGCTGCAGTTTCTGACCCCGGCGACCGGCCTGGCAGTGTTGCTCGCCATCACGCGCACGCTGCTCAAGCGCCAGACCTCGAGCGCGACCACCAGCACGACCGTCAGCACGACCGTCAGCACCAATGCGTCCACAACGCCCGCCAGGCACGGGGTGGGCTACGACTCCTCGGTCGGTCACTGCTCGGTCGGTAACTACTGTGTCGGTAACTACTATGTCGACCTCACGCGGATCGTGGTGCGGGTGCTGCTGCCGCTGTCGCTGATGGTGGCTCTGGTTTTGGTGTGGCAGGGCGTGCCGGCCACCTATCAGGGCGCGCAGAGCGTGACGATGCTCGATGGAGGCGCGGCACAGGTGATTCCACGCGGCCCGGTGGCGCCGATGGTGGCTATCAAGCAGCTGGGTACCAACGGCGGCGGCTGGTACGGCCCCAATTCGACCGTGCCGCTGGAGAATCCGACCGGACTGGCGAATCTCGTCGAGACGATCGCACTGCTGCTGATTCCGGTGGCAACGCTGATCGCCGTCGGTGTCATCAGCGGCCGTCGCCGGCTGATGATGGGTATCGGCGCGGTGATGATCGCGTTTTCGCTGATCACCACCACCCTGATCGTGGTCTCGGAGCGCCTGCCCAACGCCGCGCTGGCCGGACTCGCCGTCGAAGGCAGCCCCAATCTCGAAGGCAAGGAGGTGCGTTTCGGCAGCGATCTCTCCGCGCTGTGGGGAAGCTGGACGACGCAGACCTCCAACGGCTCCGTCAACGCCATGCACGACAGCTTCAATCCGTTGGGCGGGCTGGGCCTGCTGATGGACATGTTCGTCAACGTCACCTTCGGCGGCATCGGCGTGGGTCTGATCGGCTACCTGCTCTATCTGATGCTGGCGGCGTTCATCGGGTCGCTGATGATCGGCCGCGCGCCGGAGCTGTTCGGCAAGCCGCTGGAGACCCGCGAGATGCGCTGGATCTCGCTGGCGATTCTGGCGCAACCCCTGATCATCCTCGGCTTGACCGCCATCACCGTGGCGTTTCCCGCGCTGACCGGCAATTCCAACCCCGGTTTTCATGGCCTCTCCCAGGTGCTCTATGAATTCACCTCGGCATTCGCCAACAACGGCTCCGGTTTCGAGGGACTCGGCGACGGCACACCCTGGTGGAACCTCACCTGCGTGCTGGCGCTGGCGGTCGGTCGTTTCCTGCCGATGCTGGTGCCGCTGGCGGTGGCCGGCTGGTTGATGGAAAAACGCACGGCGCCGCAGGGGCGCGGCACCCTGTCGCTGGAAGGTGGTGCGTTCGTCGGCCTGACCGCGGGTGTCATCGTCATCGTCAACCTGCTCGGTTTCCTGCCAGTGCTGGTGCTGGGTCCGATCGCCGAACAGTTGACCCTACCCTGATGAATCGCGTCGACGGAAACGGAATTGACGTAGCGGGATTGATGGAAACGGGACTGGTGGAAACGGGATCGAGGAAAGAGACATGGCAATGATGCAAACACACGAAGCCTCCCAAGGTCTGCGCGTTCGACCGCTGACCCTGCTGGGGGAATCCCTGCGCCGGTTGAACCCGCGCAGTCTGGCGCGCAATCCGGTGATGGCGGTGGTCGCCATTGGCACCCTGGTTTGCGCGCTCTATACCGGCATGGCGTTTGCCGAGGATGGCGGACAGGGGGCGTTCGCGCTGATCGTGACTCTGGTCCTGCTGGCAACGGTGCTGTTCGCCAACGCGGCCGAAGCGATGGCCGAAGCGCGCGGCAAGGCCCACGCCGGTAGCCTGCGCGCCACTCGGGGCGAGTTGACGGCGCGGCGCGTGACCCAGAGCGGCGAGGAGACGGTCGCCGCTGATCAGCTGCGCCGGGGCGATCGAGTCCGGGTGATCGCCGGCGAGCTGATTCCTGCCGACGGTGAAATCATCCAGGGTGCCGGTTCGATCAACGAATCGGCCATGACCGGAGAGTCCGCGCCGGTGCTGCGCGAGGCGGGCACCGATAACAGCGGCGTCAGCGCCGGCACCAAGCTGCTCTCCGACGAGCTGATCGTCGAGGTCAGCGTGGATCCCGGCGAGTCGCTGCTCGACCGCATGATCGCGCTGGTGGAAGGTGCCAGCCGCCAGAAGACGCCCAGCGAACTGGCACTCTCCGTGCTGCTGTCGACGCTGACGCTGGTATTCCTGATCGTCGTGGTCACGCTGGTGCCGATGGCGCTGTTCGTGGGGATCGAGACCTCGACGGTGATGCTGGTGGCGCTGCTGGTGTGCCTGATTCCCACCACCATCGGCGGGCTGCTGCCGGCGATCGGCATCGCCGGCATGGAACGGGCGCTGCGCGCCAATCTCATCGCCAAGTCCGGCAAGGCGGTGGAGATCGCCGGCAGCATCGACACCCTGCTGCTCGACAAGACCGGCACGATCACGCTCGGCGACCGTCGCGCCACCGAGTTCGCGCCGTGTCAGGGGATCGATCTGACAAGACTGCGGGAGATCGCCGGTGTCTGCTCGCTACAGGATCCGACCCCCGAAGGGCGCTCCATTGTCGTCCTGGCGCGCGATCAGGGCGCGACACTGGATTCGCCACAGAACGCCGAGGTCGTGCCGTTTTCCGCGATGAGTCGGGTGTCCGGTCTCGATTTCGCCGATGGTCGATGCTGGCGCAAGGGCGCGCCCAACGCCATCGCCCGGCTGGTACAGGAAGCCGGAGGCCGCGTGCCGGGGGATTTCGAGGCGCTGGTCGAACGTATCTCACGCCACGGTGCCACGCCGCTGGCGGTGTTGGAGGGCAACGTGTTGCTGGGCGTGATCGCGCTGTCGGACGTGATCAAGACGGGGATCGCCGAGCGGTTCCAGCAACTGCGCGAGATGGGCGTGAAGACGGTGATGATCACCGGCGACAACCCGATTACTGCCGCCGCGATCGCCGCCGAAGCCGGCGTCGACGACTACATCGCCGAAGCGACCCCGGAGCGCAAGCTCGAACTGATCCGTGAGGAGCAGGCCTCCGGTCGGCTGGTGGCGATGATGGGCGACGGCACCAACGATGCCCCGGCGCTGGCCCAGGCCGATCTGGGACTGGCGATGAACTCCGGCACCCAGGCGGCGCGGGAAGCGGCCAACATGGTCGATCTCGACTCCGACCCCGGCAAACTGCTCAGCGCGGTGGAGATCGGCAAGCAGCTGCTGATCACCCGCGGGGCGCTCACCACCTTCTCGCTGGCCAACGACGTCGCCAAGTATTTCGCGATTTTGCCGGCGATCTTCGCCGCCAGCGTGCCGGCGCTGGGCGGTCTCGACGTGCTCGATCTGCACTCGCCCGAGTCCGCGGTGTTGTCGGCGGTGATCTTCAACGCCCTGGTGATACCCGCGCTGATCCCATTCGCCCTGCGCGGCGTGCGGGTTCGCGCCGCCTCCGCCAGCGCCATGCTACGACGCAACCTGCTGATCTACGGTCTCGGTGGTCTGTTTCTGCCGTTCCCTGCCATCAAGCTGATCGATCTGCTCATCGGTCCGCTGTTCTGAGATTTCTGGAGACTTGCCATGTCAGTCACTGATTCCCGTCACGACGTTTCCGCTCATGGTGCCCAGGGTGATCCCCATGAGACCTCTCACGCTGCCCATCGCTTTGCCGGCTCCGGCAGCTGGCTGACGGCAATCCGCTTCAGCCTGCTCATGGCGGTGGTGCTCGGTCTGCTCTATCCGCTGGTGGTGGTCGGATTGGGCCAGTTGGGGTTTTCGCATCAGGCCAACGGCAGTCTGCTGGCCGATGCGGAGGGTCGGGTCATCGGCTCGTCGCTGGTGGGTCAACGATTCACCAGCGAACGCTATTTCCAGGGTCGACCTTCGGCGGTGGATTACGCTGCCGACGCGGTTGGCGGTTCCAACCTGGCGCCGAGCAACCCGGCATTGCGGGAACGTGCCGAAGCCGACGCCAGGCAAATCACCGCCCGCGACGGCGTCGAGCCGGGCCGGATACCGGTGGACCTGGTGACCGCCTCCGGATCGGGCATCGACCCGGCCATCAGTCCCGAAGCGGCCGCGATCCAGGTCGCGCGTGTCGCGCGCGTGCGCGGCCTGGCACCTTCGGCTGTCACGACGCTGGTCGAGCGCTATAGTGACAGCGGCCGGCTCGGTCAGCCGACGGTGAATGTGCTGGCACTCAATCTGGCACTGGACGCTATCGAATGAGATCGAGACGCGCCCGCTACCCTGAGGCGGAATGTCGGAGATCGAAAGCGTGAATCAATCCCGCGAGGTGCAGCGCCCCGATCCGGACGCCCTGTTGGCAACGACAGGGTCCGGTCATGGCGGATCGCTGCGAATCTTTCTCGGCGCCGCTCCCGGTGTGGGCAAGACGAGCGCCATGTTGCGCACCGCGCGGGAACGTTTCGATGCCGGTGGCGACGTGCTGCTGGGCGTCATCGAAGCGCACGGCCGTAATGAGACCGAACGTCTGTGCGACGGATTGCCGAGTCTGGCGCTGACGCCCAGAGAACGTCATGGGCGCACCTTTCATGAATTCGACCTCGACGCCGCGCTGACGCGGCGACCGCAGATCCTGCTGGTCGACGAACTGGCCCATCGCAATATTCCCGGTGGTCGTCACGCCCGGCGCTGGCAGGATATCGAAGAGCTGCTCGATGCAGGTATCGATGTCTGGACCACGCTCAACGTCCAGCATGTCGACAGTCTCAACGACGATGTGGCGCGGATCACCGGTATTCGGATGCGCGAAACGGTCCCCGATCGGCTGATCGCTCGAGCCCGGGACATTTCGTTGATCGATCTCACGCCCGCCGAGCTGATCGAGCGCCTGCAGCAGGGCAAGGTCTACGTGCCGGAACAGGCGCGGACGGCGCTGGAGCACTATTTTTCGCCTGGCAATCTCACCGCGCTGCGTGAACTGGCGCTACGCGTGATGTCGGATCGCCTCGACAGCGACGTGCGCCAGGTCATGGACGCCAGCGGCGTGACGGGCCCCTGGCCGGTGCGGGCAAAACTGTTGGTGGCGGTGAAAGGCAAGCACGGCGATCACGGCCTGCTGCGGGCGGCCAGCCGCTGGGCTCAGCGTCACCAAGCACCCTGGCAAGCCGTGCAGGTCACGCCGCTTCGCGATGTCGATCCCGCCACGGCCAGCGAGTCGAGCAATCTGCGCCAGCAGGCCGAGCAGTTGGGCGGGCGTTGGGAAACTCTCAGCGGTGACGATCCGCTGGCGGAGCTACTGGACCACGCGGCACGCCACAATATCACCGCCTTGATGATCGGACGGGCGACTTCACGGCGACAGGCGTGGTGGCAACCCGGTTGGTGGCGATTGGGGTGGCGATCGGGATGGCGACGACCGCTGGTCGACCGGCTGCTGGCGCGGCGCCCGCCGTTCGATCTGATCGTGCTGGCCGACGAAGAGGCGATGACGCGGCCCTCTCGTCCCCGCTGGCAACCGCCGTTGGCGCGGGAGTGGCTGTGGCCGCTGGCGGGCACCGCGCTGGCGGCGCTGGCGGCCCAGCTGCTTTCGACCCAGGTCGAGCTGGCCAATCTGTCGCTGATCTTTCTGGCTGCCGTCCTTGCTAGTGCGCTGCGCGCGGGCACGCGCTCGGCGATGCTGGCGGTGGTGTTCAGCGCTCTGGTCTACAACTTTCTGTTCACCGAGCCGCGCTTCACGCTGGCCATGATCCATCAGGATCAGGTCCTGACAGTGGTGATCTTCTGCCTGGTGGCAGTGGTCGCGGGCCAGCTGGCGGGCAAGGTGCGGCGGCAGTTGAGCGAACTTCGGGAGAGTCGCCATCGGATCCAGGAGATGCTGTCTATCTCGCGCTCGTTGGCGAGTGCTGCCGATCACGCCCGCGTTCGCGACATTGCGGTCAAGGCGCTGGCCGACACGCTCGGGCTGCCCTGCGTGTTCGTCGAGAGCGACGATGCTGCCGGACCGCCACGGGTCACGGCCTCCCACCCGGGACAGATTGCGCTCGAACCCCCTGCGCTTCAGGCGTCGCGATGGACGCATCAGCATGCGCGGCCGAGCGGTCATGGCACCCAGACCCTGAGCGCGCAGCGCTGGCGGTTCGAGCCCGTCGTCGAAAACGACACGCTTCGCGGCGTGCTGGGGCTGGCGCTGGGAGATCGCCAGCGTCCGCTCGATGCCGCCGAAGAGGCGCTGATCGACAATCTGGTCAACCAGCTGGGCAGCGCCCTGGCACGCACGCGGCTGGTCGCCGATCTCGGCACCGCGCGGCTGGCCGAGGAGAACGAACGCCTGCGCTCGGCACTGCTGTCGTCCGTCTCCCACGATCTGCGCACGCCGCTGGCTTCGATCATCGGCTCCGCCAGTTCGCTGCGGGAGCTCTGGTCGCAGCTGGCCGAAACCGACCGCCAGGAACTGCTCGACGGCATTCTCAGTGAAAGCGAACGACTCAATCGCTACATTCAGAACCTGCTGGACATGACCCGGCTGGGTCATGGCGGGTTGAAGCTCGAGCGAGACTGGGTCGCGCTATCGGATATCATCGCCTCGGCGCTCAAGCGTCTCAAATCGGTGGTCGAACCGCTCACGATCGAGCGTCATCTTGCCGCCGATCTGCCACTGCTTTACGTCCATCCGGCGCTGATCGAACAGGCATTAATCAACGTGATCGAGAACGCCGCGCGATTTTCACCCCAGGGCGGGCGATTGCGCATCTCCGGTGCCCGGGAAGCCGATCAGGTGGTGATCCATGTCACCGACCAGGGGCCGGGTATCGACGAGGCGCTGCGAGAACGCATCTTCGACATGTTCTTCAGCGGTGGCGAGGGCGACCGCGGGCCACAGGGTAGCGGTCTCGGACTCGCGATCTGTCGGGGCATGGTCGGTGCCCACGGTGGCGAGATCAGCGCCGGCCCGGCGGATTGGGGGCAGGGCACCGACATCCAGATCCGGTTGCCGATCTGGGAACCTCCCGCCAGCGAGGTGCCCGCACAGGGGGAGCATCAGCTATCGGGGAACGCAGTGGAGAATGACGGGACGGCGATAGTGAATGGCGGGAACGCGGTCGAAAACGGTGGCAACGGGGTCGAGAGGAGCAGGAATGAGTGATTCTGCGAAGGGAGAACGCGGGCCGCGCATTCTGCTGATCGAGGATGAGCGCCAGATCCGTCGTTTCATGCGAATCAGCCTGACCTCTCAGGGGTTCGAGGTGATCGAGACGGAAGACGGCAATACGGGCATGGCGGCGTTCAACCATCAGCGCCCCGATCTGGTGCTCCTCGACCTGGGGCTGCCCGACATGGACGGCATGGAAGTGCTCGATGCCCTGCGCGCCCAGAGCGAGGTGCCGGTGCTGGTGGTATCGGCACGTGCCAGCGAAGCGGAGAAGGTGGCCGCACTGGATGCCGGCGCCAATGACTACATCACCAAACCGTTCGGCATTCAGGAACTGCTGGCGCGGGTACGGGCCGCGCTACGCACGACCACGCCCGGCACCCTCGGCGAAGGGCTGAAGCTCGGTGAGCTGACCATCGATCTGGCTCGACACCGGATCGTTCGGGGCGGCGAGACCGTTCATCTCACGCCGCGCGAATTCAGCGTGCTGGCGATGCTGGCACGCCAACCCGATCGTGTCGTCACTCAGCATCAGCTGCTGGCCGAGATCTGGGGTCCGGTTCACGTCCACGACACCCACTACCTGCGTATCGTCATCAGTCGTCTGCGCCAGAAGCTGGGCGACGATCCCGACGATCCGCATCGGATCCAGACCGAGGCCGGCATCGGCTATCGCCTGCTCAGCCAGTGAGCGAAACGCTTGCCGACGTTCGCTCTCACTTGATGGCCCTAGCTCTCACTTGACGGCATGAGAGAAATCGGTTTTGATTCGCCTCTATTATCTTTCGAATCGAAACTTAATTGCCGGATTTCGAAACTTACTCTAACTTAATCGAAACTCATGCCCAAACGCGACACCGCTCAGCGCCGCCATGCCATTCTCGCCTACGTCAACGAACACGGGGAAACCCCGGTCGAGACATTGGCGAGCCGCTTCGCGATCTCCGAAGTCACCGTCCGCAAGGATCTCAACACGCTGGAGCGCAGCGGCCTGCTGCTGCGGCGCTACGGTGGGGCGGCACCGTTGCCTCAGGAGATGCTCGCCGAGCCGGCACAGGCATTGTCGCCGTTCAAGCAGGCCATCGCCCGGGCTGCGCGAGCGCGTATCCGCGAGCACAACCGCATCATCGTCGACAGCGGCACCACCACCGCCGCGCTGATCGGCGAGCTGGGCGGCCTGCGCGGACTGGTGGTGATGACCAACTCGCTCGCCGTGGCCGGCGCGCTGCGCGAGCTGGAGTCCGAACCCGCGCTACTGATGACCGGCGGCACCTGGGATCCGCACTCGGAATCCTTCCAGGGCCAGGTCGCCGAGCAGGTGCTGCGCGCCTACGACTTCGACCAGCTCTTCGTCGGTGCCGACGGTATCGACCTCGAACGCGGGACCACCACTTACAACGAGTTGTTCGGCCTGACCCGGGTGATGGCCGAGGTCGCCCGCGAGGTGGTGGTCATGGTGGAGGCCGACAAGATCGGCCGCCGTATCCCCAATCTGGAACTGACCTGGTCGCGCATCGACACGCTGGTCACCGACTGGCGACTCGACGACGTCTCGGCGACCGCCATCGAACGCCAGGACGTGGCGCTGGTGGTCGCCGAACGGCCCGCGGATCAGTAAAGCGAATCAGTAAGACCGTCAACGAATTCTGAAAGGTATCGACTATGTGTGGAATCGTCGCCGCGCTGGCTGCGCGCAACGTGCAGGGCATCCTGCTGGAAGGGCTGAAGCGACTCGAGTACCGCGGCTACGACAGCGCCGGGATGGCAGTGCTGGAGAACGGGACACTCGTGCGCCAGCGCGCCAAGGGCAAGGTCGCGGCGCTTGAGGAGAAGCTGACCCAGCGGGCGCTGAAGGGCAGCATCGGTATCGCCCACACCCGCTGGGCGACTCACGGCAAGCCCTCCGAAGTGAACGCTCACCCACATCTGGCGCGTGAGCGATTGGCGATCGTCCACAACGGCATCATCGAGAACTTCGAGCCGCTCAAGGCTGAATTGGAAGCCGATGGCGTGACGTTCGAATCGGAGACCGACACCGAAGTCGTCGCCCACCTGATCGACCGCGCTTTTCGCCGGCAGGAAGGTGGCGAGACCCTCGATCTGCTGGCCGCCGTGCAGGCCACCCTCGACAAGATCGACGGCGCCTACGCGCTGGCGGTGATGCACGCCGATGCGCCGCGGGAGATCGTCGGCGCCCGCAAGGGCAGCCCGCTGGTGGTCGGCGTGGGCATCGACGAGAACTTCCTCGCCTCCGATGCGCTGGCGCTTCTGCAGGTCACCGACCGCTTCATTTACCTGCAGGAAGGCGACGTGGTCCGCTTGTCTGATGCCCAAGGCATCGAAATCTTCGAGTCCGACGGCAAGCCGGTCGAACGTCCGGTACACACCTATGAGCACGGCGATGCCGCTGCCAGCCGTGGCGAGTATCGTCATTTCATGCTCAAGGAAATCCACGAGCAGCCCGCCGTGATCGCCGCCACGTTGGAGGGCCGGTTGAGCGGTTCCCACGTGCTCGAAAGCAGCTTCGGTGTCGGCGCCAGGGCGCTGTTCGAGCGGGTCAAGCAGGTGCATATCGTCGCCTGCGGTACCAGCTATCACGCCGGCATGGTGGCGCGCTACTGGCTCGAGAAGTTGGCCGGTCTGCCGACCACGGTCGAAGTCGCCTCCGAGTATCGCTACCGCGAAGTCGTCGTGCCGGAAAACACCCTGTTCGTGACGCTATCCCAGTCCGGCGAGACCGCCGATACCCTGGCGGCGCTGCGCTATGCGAAGAGCCGTGCCAAGAGCCGCAATGAGAATGGAGGGCAGGGTTATCTCGGTTCACTGGCGATTTGCAACGTCCCCGGCAGCTCGCTGACGCGGGAGTCCGATCTGTCGCTGATGACCCAGGCCGGCCCGGAGATCGGCGTCGCCTCCACCAAGGCGTTCACCACCCAGCTCGTCGCCCTGATGCTGCTGACGCTCTCGCTGCGCAAACAGCGCGGTGACGAGCGCGAAACGACGCTGGTTCAGGCGCTACGCGGCCTGCCGACGGTGCTCGACAGCGCGCTGGCCATGGACGGGCCGATCGCCGAACTGTCGGAAGCCTTCGCCGAGAAGCACCATGCGCTGTTCCTGGGCCGTGGCACCCAGTTCCCGATCGCCCTGGAAGGCGCGCTCAAGTTGAAGGAGATCTCCTATATCCACGCCGAGGCGTACCCAGCCGGCGAGCTCAAGCACGGCCCGCTGGCGCTGGTCGACGCGGACATGCCGGTGGTCGCCGTCGCCCCCAACGACGAACTGCTGGAGAAGCTCAAGTCCAACCTGCAGGAAGTGCGTGCCCGGGGCGGCGAGCTGTTCGTGTTCGCCGACGAAGGCGTCGCGCTAACTGCCGCCGACAACCTGCGCGTGCTCCACGTACCGCCTGTGGATGAATTGCTCGCCCCCATCGTCTACACCATTCCGCTGCAGCTGCTCTCCTACCACGTCGCCGTGCTCAAGGGCACCGACGTCGACCAGCCGCGCAACCTGGCCAAGAGCGTGACGGTGGAGTGAGGGGAAAGCTTCAAATTGCCGCCAACGGGAAACTGAAAATCAGGGCGGCTCCTGAAATAACCCGGGAGCCGTCTTTTCAAGGCCTTCGAATCATTCTCGGAATCGATCGATAGGAGGCGCTTCAGTGTCGATCGTCGGCATCCATCGGCACCAGTTCGTACGCGATCTCTCCTCGCCGGACGCGGCCGGTACCATACGTATGCGAACCCGCCACCATCGTATCTTCTTCGACCAGCTGCTCGAGAAGTTGCAAGCGTGTGGCTACCGCACGCTCGGGATCCATGTCAGGGACCACACTCCAATGGGGGTAGTGGAACTGGAGCACCGACGAATGCATGAGATCCGCCCACATCAACATCTGCTGACCACGGTCCTCGATCATTACGCCCGTATGGCCGGGGGAATGACCATATAAAGGCACGAATTTCAGTCCCGAAACGATGACGGCATTATCCGGCACGACCTTGATTCGTCCTTCGTACTGCTCGAGTACCGCCTTCGTGACTTTATGGTCGCCCATATTGCCTTCGGGAACGTGTGATCCAGTCCAGAACGCCATTTCACTTTCGCCAACGTAAAGCTGCGCATTTCGATAGCGGGCGCGACCTTCCGGCGTCAGGAGTCCGCCGGTGTGATCCTTGTGAAGATGCGTGATGATGATTCCCTCGACATCTTCAGGTGCGTAGCCGATTGATCGTAATTGTTCGGGGACCTTTCCCCGTTCTGGCCCAGCCTCCTGGCCGCACCCTGTATCGATGAGCCACAGATGATCTTGCCACTCGATGGCGAAGGCATGAAAGGGCTCTATCGAGGGCCCTTCTGGCGGAAGGCCAGCTTTCTGGTAGAGATGCCGGCCTTCTTCGGAGCGTGCTCCCGGTATAAAATCGGGGGTACATGGGTAAGTACCGTCGAGCAACCATGTGATTTTGAATTTTCCTACATCAACGGATTCCGTCACTTAAAATTCCTTCTATCAATGGCGATAAACAAGGGTCTTTTGATCCGTGGTGTAACCCAAATTGGGCATGATAACGAGCGCAAGAGCGCCAGCACCTTGGCTACCAAGGGCACTGGCATTAGCGTAGTGCAATTGCCCGAGTGACCCAATCCGCTAAGCGATCGGCAACGAAGGCCCATGATCGATTTCAAAAAATCGGCTGGATTCTCGATGACCTGTGAGGGGCTCGTGTGACCATAGCAGAGGGTCTCTCAAGCCATGGCACTGACGTGCCATCAACGAACGTGCCGGGCGCAGACGCGTAGATTATCTCTACCGTATCGGCGAGGTGGGCGGGATGATTTGGGAGTCATTGTGGAACGTCGAAACGCTCCTAACGGCGTTATTGACCAGCTGCGACAGATAGAGCGGTCCACGCCGCCCCGGTCAATTCACACGACACCTCCCACAGTCGATCTTCTACCGCTTGGTCCTTGGCTGCATTGCTGCGATGCGCGCGTCTGGGCGCGCCCTTGGTTTCGCTGAAGCCGTCGGGGCCGAAGTAGTCGCCGGGGCGGACATCGTCTCCGAGCGCGGCGTGGAGCGTGGGTCTGGCGCCTGCGGCGGCGGATTGGCTGATCAATGGCATCACCAGTTTGAAGGCGCTGCCGATCAGCGCGCGGCTTTTCACCCCGGCATCGAATAGCGCGGTGCGGGAAAGCCCCGGATGTGCGGCGACGCTGAGGAGGCCCCAGCCGTGCTGATCGCTCTGTTTCTGGAGTGCCTGAGCGAACAGCAGCATGGCGAGCTTGGATTGACGGTAGGCGCGCCAGGGGTCGTACTGCTTGCCGCTATCGAGATCGCCGAAATCGATCCTGCCGCT
This sequence comes from Salinicola sp. MH3R3-1, assembly GCF_001937155.1. Taxonomy (NCBI): domain Bacteria; kingdom Pseudomonadati; phylum Pseudomonadota; class Gammaproteobacteria; order Oceanospirillales; family Halomonadaceae; genus Salinicola; species Salinicola sp. MH3R3-1. Next base: position 145,215 of record NZ_MSDP01000007.1, read on the forward strand.
ACGATGCGCCAGGCTCGATAGCTGGACGACGCGTGGCCGAGATTCTGGTTTCGAGGACTCGGCGGCAACCAGCAGTGGCAACAGCAGGCTCGTCAGCAGGAAGTGGCCGAGATAATTGACGCCGAACTGGCGCTCGAAGCCGTCCTGGGTACGTTCGAGTCTGGGCGGCGCCATGATCCCCGCGTTGTTGATCAGCCGTTGCAGTGAGGACTCACTCTCCCGTAGGCGGGTGGCGAACTGGCGCACCGAGTCGAGGCTATCGAGATCGAGCAGTTCGAAGCGAACCTCGGCGCCGGATTGATGATTGCGGACCGCATGGCAGGCGAGTTTGCCCTTCTCGGGGTTGCGACCGGCGACGATGACACGATAGCCGGCGCTCGCCAGACCCTTGGCGGTTTCCAGCCCTAGGCCGGCGGTAGCGCCGGTGACGATGGCCAGAGGGGCGGAGGGTGAGGTCGTATCGCGCATCAAGCGTTCTCCTGCGAAAAGGGGCGCCGAGCAAAGGGGTGTCGAGCAAAAGCGTGTCGAGCAAAAGCGTGTCGAGCAAAGTGAGCCTCGAGCATAGCGAGCCGGTCAGATTCGAGCACTTTGCTATTCTAGGGGGGCAATCAATCAGGAGTCGAACGATGGCAAGCGGAGCAAGAGGATTCATGGGGCGCAGTTGGGGGATCTTGATGGCCTTTGGCGTCATTGCCATCATTTTCGGGCTGTTCGCCATTTTCCGGCCGCTTGCGGCAATAGCCGCGATGACCTGGATCATGGGCATCATGGCGCTGGCGGAGGGCGTCACGAGCCTGGTGACGCTGGCCACAGTGCCGGCAGGCGCCCACAAGCGCTGGCTGGTGTTCTACGGGGTCATCTCGGTGCTGTTCGGGCTGTTTGCCATTTTCAATCCGCTTTCCATGGCCAGTGCACTGCTGGTGCTCGTCGGGCTATGGCTGATCGTCGCCGGTGTCAATCGTCTGATCCTCGGGCTGCGGGTGCGCCGCGGCGTGCCGGGTGAAGGCTGGACGGTGCTGAGCGGCGTGATTGCCCTGCTGCTGGGGATTGCGCTGGTCGTCAGCCCGCTGAGTGGCTTGATCGCCACCGCGCTGTGGATCGGCATTCTCGCGCTGCTTTTCGGCATCGCGCAGACAGTGGCAGCATTGCGGTTGAGAAAAGCGCGATAACGTTCGAGCGACGCCGTCTGTGCAGGTACTCGAGCGAGTCCGCCTGTGCGAGACCGGGTCGGTCGATTCAACGAACACCGCCGGAATCCATGAGATCCGGCGGTATCGTTTTTGCGACTGAATCGTTTTGCGACTGAATCGGGAACGGGGCGGTCTCACGTCTCCGTCAGACGTTCCGCGCCCCAGCTACGCCGCAGATAGCCCATCACGTCGGCCAACTCCTCGCCGCGCACGTCGGCAGGCGCGCCCTGCTCCTGGGGATCGAGATGGAAGATGTAGAGCCGAGACGCGAATTGCGCGAAGGGGAGCGACGCCTCGCCGAAGCGTTCACCATTGCCGGCGGTGCTGACCACGACACCATCGCCCCAATCCTGGCCGCTGTCGTTGTTGGGATTGAAGAAGTAGAGCCGCATGGTGTCATCGGGGCCGAGCGCGGCGCGCAGAATCGTGATCGCGTGCCAACCGATGAAACGTGATGCGCTATCGGTCACGGCGATACCCGCCGGCTGAGGATGGACCAGCGGCTGGTTGCCGTTGTAGAACGGATGATAGGTGGCATAGAAATGGCGATAGAAGGTTTCCGGCGTCTCGATCTTGCCGGTCGTGACATCCACGATGATATGGAAGCCCCGCCCCGCCCACCAACCGTGAAACTCCGGATTGACCCAGCGATGCGGGTCGCCCTCGCGATCGAGGCACAGTCGCCCCATCTCGGCGTAGATGCGATCCAGATGGGGTACGACCAGCAACGATACGGGATCGAGATCCAGCGACAGCCCCGTCGAAAGCCCGGCGCCGCTGCTCATCGAAGAGATCGGCTGGCCTTCGAACTGCATCACGATTTCATCGTCGCGTGCCGCCCAGGCCACCATCTGCAGCAGGTAATCCGGGTCGTTGTACGCCCACATCGACAACGCTCTTGCCGACTGACAGGTCGGGTTGTTGCCCTGTCCCACGCCCAACGGCAGACCCAGCATGCACAGCACGCCCTCGAGCAGTCTCGCCTCGGGAGATACGCTCTGCCCGTAGGCCAACGCCAGACGCTGGCGCGACCCTCCGCTCAGCGGCAGTGCCAACTGGCGCCAGAGGGCGGGAGCCAATGGCGGTTGGTAGAGAATGCCGCGCTCGAGCAGCATCGCCAGACCGTAGATGGCCTGCGCCGTCTCCGGGTAGGCAATGCCATCGACCAGCGCTCTCACCAACTCGTGATAGCACAGCAGACAGTCGCGCCCGGTCGTCGATAGCCCCAGGGCTTCGCTGATCAGGTGATCGTTGTTGTCGAGCAGATAGCGCAGGAGCACCGGGTGGTAAGGCGATACGAGGCCGATATCGCGCATGGCGCGTGCCATGCCGGAGGCTTCCTGCTGTAGTGCAGGAATGTCCATCGCCGACAGTCTCTCCGCGTAGACGCCGACACCGGGGTCTTCGCGACATCCCTGAGTCGGACCGAACAGGCTGCTGACCAGGCGTGCGGCGCCCTGCCCGCTGGTGCCGAGATCGATCTCCGGATTGGCCTGGCAGAGCGCGATCTGGGTAATCATCTGGCGGATCGAATCGGTCAGCAGCGGGCGCTGTTCCAGCAACCGCCAGATTTCATCGATCATCACGTCGATGATGAACTCGAAGCCGATACGCTCGGCCAGATAGCGAAAGAGCGTACGCGGGACGTCGGCCAGTCGGCCCTGAGTCTCGCGTTCCGCTTCGCTGGCCATATCGAATAGCCGCGGCAGATTGAGCGCCAGCACCTGGGTGAGATAGTGGTGGGCGTGTTCGGCGGAGATCAAGGCATGCGGATAATCGCCCTTTGCCACCGCCAGCAGGCGCAGCTCGCTCAGCGATTCGATCGTCACCGTATCGGCGTCGGGGCTACCCAGCGATAACGGCGTCAACGCCGGCAACAGATGTTGCGGCGTTGCCCAGTCGGAGTCGGCGAAGAGTCCCGAGCTATCTATCGCCGCGGCGCGAAGCTCCAGCGCCTCGCAACCGCCGGGTTCCAGCAGGACCCGACGGGCAATGTCGAAAACACGCGTGGCACGCGCGGGCCGAGAGAAGCTCGGCGCCTGTGCCAGCATGGCCAGCGCTTCGTCCAGTTGCTCCAGTCGAGGCGCTAGACGCGCTTCAACGGCTGGGGAATCGGTATCCGACGGCATTACGATATGACTCCTCACCTGGCGATGGCGGTGATCGACGAATTGTCAGGCACTGTCGCGGATCAGACGTAAAAATCAAGTTCTTCCTGATGCTTGAGCAGATCACGCATGCGCTCGGGGTCGTCGCCGAAGAAGAATATCAGGCCCCAGTGGGTACCGAATGCGGTGCGTTTGGTCACCGTCGCCTCGAGGGGCGCGGTCAGCTCGTGATAGTCGAAGTACGGGTGCTGTTCGGTTTCCTCCGGCAGTTCGAGCCGGCTGACCACACGCTTGCGCGGATAGACCCCGAAGCAGCCTGCGCATCCCTTGGCATCTTCCAGAGGCGTGGGGAAGAACGCCTCAACTTCCTCTTCGGTTGCCTTGGGATCGAACACCAGCATCGATGCCTGATAGGCACTGAACCCATAAGCGCGTTCGATGAGCTCGAACGCCTTGAACCCCGGCGGACGATAGGCGACCTCGCCGAAATACATGGTGCCGTCGTTGGTCACGAAATATTCCGGATGAATTTGTCCGAAACGGATATCGAAGGCTTCTATCAGCAGCTCGATCTGGCGGGTGATTTTCTCGCGATAGCGTTCGAGTTCCGGAGTCGCTGGCACGAAAACGGAATAACCCAGCGTGACGTACTCGGAAATATTGAGAAACTGAATCTTGCCATTCCAGACCCAGGCTTCGACGGCAAATTCCCACCCATCCAGGTGGCTTTCCATCAATAACGGATACTCGCTTTCCGAAATCTGTTCTATTTCGTCCGGTGAGCGAATGATCCGATGTCCGAGACAACCGGCTTTATCGAAGGCTTTTAGATGGATGGGGTCATCGGGATCGCCATCCAGCTTGAGCAAGGTCTGGTTGACACGTTTGAAGAAGCGAACGACATCGCTTTTTTCATGCGCCTCTTCGAAAATGCCGACACGAATGCCACCCAGCTGGGCGCGTCGTTTCATCAACGCCTTGTCGCGAAATAAAACGGCCTGACCGTGCAGGCGCGGATTTTTCATCAACACGGAATTGATGGCGCCTGCCCACTCCACCGTCTCTTCGAACAGCGGAACGGCGGCATCCACGCCCATATCTCTCAGCGTTTCCGCAATTTCGAGTGAGCGATCGTTCAGACGTTCGAAATTCCATGAGACGTAGGGAATGTCATGCTGGTTGCAGTACTCCTCCGCCCAATCCGGTGCTACGACCACATAACGTCGATCGAATTTCTCTGCCGCTTCCACGGCGCCAAGGCTCCAACCCAGCAATGCTATGTAACCTTTATCGGGATTCTTATCCATAGGTTTACCTCCCTCCAGATTGGGACTGTTGTTAATGTGAGTCTCAGTGTAGATGAAAGGAGGGTCGGCGTCAGCCGAGCCAAGATTCCTGGGCGGGTCTGACGGTCCAGGCGCTTGTTATGCAACGCCTAAACCATCAATATTTATTTCTGAATGTCGGATTTAAAATACGCAGGAAACGTAGCGGTATTTGTCAAGACTCATGTGTTAGATCGGGCTTTCAATTCCTGGATCCCAATAGTGCAAATTCGGCTAATTGTTCGGCATCAGTACCCACATTTCGCCGCGCTGTTTCATCCGGCTTGCGGCTTCTCCGGCGGCATCTCCATGGCCCCAATAGAAGTCGGCGCGCACTGCGCCTTTTACCGCGCTGCCGGTATCCTGCGCCACCATCAGCCGTTGCAGCGGCTGGTTGGAGAGCGGCTGCGTGGTGGAAAGAAACACCGGCGCACCGAGGGGGATCTCGTCCGGGTCGACCGCGATGCTGCGCTCCGAGGTCAACGGCACGCCGAGTGCGCCCACCGGGCCGCTGGTATCGGCTAACGCTTCGCTGCCCTTGAGTTCGCGGAAGAACACCATGCGCGGATTGACGTTGAGCATGTCTTCGACCTGACCGGGATGCCGGCGCGCCCAGTCACGCACGCCGGGCAGCGTGGCTTCGGCGGGCGTGATCTCGCCACGGTCGATCAGCCGCCGGGCGAAGGACTGGAACGGCTGATTGTTGGTGCCGGCGTAGGCGACGCGCATGGTGCTGCCATCGGTCATCTCGACGCGGCCGGAGCCTTGAATCTGCAGATAGGCCGCTTCCACCGGGTCGTCGACCCACACCAGCTCGGTGCCGTTGAGATCGCCGCTGCGCATAAGCTCAGCGCGGGTCGGCCCGACGTGGGTGTGGCGCTTCCAGTACTTCGGATATTGGTAAAGCGGTGTCTGGTACGGCCCGCCACGCACGCGGGAGCCGCGCAGGATCGGCTCGTAGTAGCCGGTGATCAGGCCGGTGGCGCTGCCGTCGCTGTTGGTTACGCGGTAGGGCGTGAAGCGGGACTCGAAGAAGTTCTGGATCGCCAGGGCGTTGAGCGGATCGACCGATCGGGCATCGTGACAGACGCCCTTCCACGCTGCTTTTCGCTTGAGCCGGGTGCAGCTCTCCTGGAATGCGCTCCACGCCGCCATCGGCTGATCTCGGCTCCAACCCGGCAGATGGCCCCAGTTGGTCTTGCGTGCCGGCTGTTCGACGCGGTTCTCCGGGCTGCCGCTCGGTGTCGTAGTCATGACCGGACCGCTGGAACAGCCCGCCACCAACAGGGCGAAAAAAAGACAGGCCAGCAGCCAGGGAAGACGAGGGAGTGACGTGCGCGGGCACGAGGCGCTGGGTAGCATGCTGAGTCGATCCTTGAACACGATGCGTTGATAAAAGCGAATATAAAGGTGGCGGATGAAAGCTGGAGCGAGCATATCGCCGCCGCTCGGTGGCGTCGAGTCATCGTCCGTGCTTATACAGCCCCAAGGTTAAACCGCTCAAATCCCTGCAAGTTCATCCCACAGCGCATTACACTGTGCCCTTTGTGCTTTCGCGGCAGGACCGTCTCATGACCCATGTCATCTCCATTCAGAGCCACGTCGCCTACGGCTACGTCGGCAACCGTGCCGCCGTTTTTCCGCTGCAGCGGCTGGGGCTGGAAGTCACCGCCATCCATACCGTCCAGTTCTCCAACCACACCGGCTACGGCGCCTTTACCGGCGACGTGTTCAGCCCCGACCACCTCAGGAACGTGCTGGATGGCGTCGAATCGCTGGTCGGGCTCGAGGACGTCGACGCGCTGCTTTCCGGCTATATGGGCGACGAAGGCATCGGCCGCGCCGTGCTGGATAGCGTCGACCGCGTCAAGCAGGCCAATCCGCGGGCGCTCTACTGCTGCGACCCGGTGATGGGTGATATCGGCCGCGGCTTTTTCGTGCGCGAAGGCATTCCCGAATGGATGCGCGATCACGCCATTGCCCGCGCCGATATCGTCACCCCTAACCAGTTCGAGCTCGCCTTTCTCGCCGGGCGCGAGATCGACACGCTGGAAGACGCCCTTGCCGCCGCCGCCGCGCTGCGCGCCAAGGGCCCCAAGGTCGTGCTGATCACTTCGCTGGAAGTGGCCGGGGATGATGAAGGCCACATCGGCATGCTGGTCGATGCCGAAAGCGGCAGCTGGCGAATCGCTACGCCCAAGGTCGATTTCACGATCCCGCCCAACGGTGCCGGCGATTTCACCGCCGCAATGTTCCTCGCCCACAGTCTGCGCGCTGGGCTAAGCGACGAAGGACCCGCCCGCGCGCTGGAACAGACTGCCGCCGCGGTGCAGATGCTGTTCGAACACACCCGGCGCGCCGGCACCCGCGAGCTGGCGATGATCGCCGCCCAGCAGGATATCGTTTCACCGACCGTCACTCTTCATGCCGAACGTCTCAGATAACCTCGCCACGGCCCATCAGCCGCCGCTCTACCTGGGCATGGCGATGTGGGCCAACGCCGACTGGCAAGGCTCCCTGCTACCCGCTCACGGCGACGTGGACCTGCGCGACTACGCCAGCGTGTTCAACGCCGTGGAAGGCAATACCACCTTCTACAGCGGCATTCCCAAGGCCGAAACGGTCGCCGCCTGGGCCGAACAGGCGCCAGCGACGTTCCGCTTTTGCTTCAAGCTGCCCAGCCAGCTGACACACGGCAAACGGCTGCGCGACATCGACGACGAATTCGAGCGCTTCATCGAACGGCTGTCACCGCTCAAGGATCGGCTCGGCCCGATCATGGTCCAGCTACCCAGAGATTTCGGCCAGGGCGAGCTGCCCGCGCTGGAGCGATTGCTCACTCACTGGCCACGGGAGATACCCCGTGCGGTCGAGGTCCGCCACAGTGATTTTTTCCACAAAGGGCCTGCGGAACAGGCATTCAACCGCTTGTTGATAAGTCAAGACGCCAATAGGGTAATGCTCGACGTGCGAGCGCTCTTTGCGACACCCGCAGGGCTTGACAACCGGCTCGCCAAGGCGCAGGGCGAAAAGCCGAAAGTCCCATTACACGTGCTCTGCACGGCGGTCAATCCCATTATTCGTTTTATCGGACACTTCGACGAAGCCATCAATCTGGCCCGTTTCGAGCCGTGGATAGAACGCCTCATCCTGTGGATAAAACAGGGGAAAACCCCTTTTCTCTTTGTGCATACACCGGATAACCGCCAGGCGCCGGAATTGGCACGAAAGTTCTACAATCGCATCGCCGAACGGATCGAGCTGCCGCCACTCGCGGCCTTCCCGGGAGAGCGTCAGGAATCGCTGTTTTAGCCAAATCTGAAACAGGCTGTTGATAACTCGAGCGCCATTCTTCGCCGCGATTTCACCCGTCCATTCATTGCCGAGCGCCTGCCCCGGGCACCGATGAGTGTAGAAAACAACGTTTAAAGTTGATCTTCACGTAAAGGTCAAACAACGCTAGGGTGGGGAAAATCAGAAAAGAGAATAACGACGTGTCCGGCCAGACCTACGCCATTGGCGAACTCGCGCAGCACTTCGACGTCACCACCCGCACCATCCGCTTCTACGAGCAGGAAGGCCTGCTCTCCCCCGAGCGGCGCGGTAAGACCCGCGTCTACCGCGAGAAGGACCGTGTCCGTCTCAAGCTCGCCCTGCGCGGCAAACGCCTGGGTTTCTCGCTGATCGAAATCCGCGAAGTGCTCGATCTCTACGACACCCGCCATGACGGCAGCGTCCGCCAACTCGAACGCCTGCTCGAGATCCTCGCCGACAAACGCGCCAACCTCGAACGCCAGCTGGAAGACATACGCATCATGCAGCGCGAGCTGGATCAGGTCGAAGGACGGTGCAAAGGTGCATTGGGGGAATTAAAGGCGGCAGAACAGGGTCACTGAGCGCTAGTTGGTACACACGGTTCTGCTCTGCGGCTCCCTCGATGGTAGTCAATCTGCACGGAGCAACGGCATGCAACATGACCTGGAAGCCAACAAGCACAATGCTATCGCCTTCTATCGCACGGCTTATCTCGGCGATCCTACCCTTGCCGTCGAAACGTACGTCGGCGCTGACTACATTCAGCACAACCCGGTGGTCGGTAATGGAAAGCAGGCGTTTATCGATTACTTCACGGCAATGGCTGAGCAGTATCCCGGAAAGGACATCGAGTTCGTGCGCGCGGTGGCCGAAGCCGATCTGGTATCCCTACACACGCACCAGACCTGGCCCGGCGGCGATGAGTACGTCACGATGGATTTTTTTCGGTTCGACGACAGCGGCAAGATCGTAGAACACTGGGATTCCATCCAGAGAATTCCGGATGAGACCAAGAACGGAAATCCGATGTACTGAGTACCGGCGGCCTAGCGCTTCAGGTGACGACTTTTTAGCCTCAGGTCAGATGGCTCCAAATGGATAAGCGTTGCGCGATGGGCCTGGCGCCATTCCCCATAGTCCTTGGTGTCATGGCCTTCCCAGAACGCGCGCTCTTGCTCTTCACGCTTGAGCTCAGGCGTCGTCGTGATGGAGTCGAGAATGGCAATGCCGTCGTCCACGGCAGGGAGAAAAACCAGGATGCGCAAGGCGCAAAGGTTGCTAGCCGAGAACGAACCGGGTCCTGTTATCGTCACGCGGCCCGATGGAGCATCGCCATTTTTCCTGACCTGCGATCATGCCGGCCGGCGCATCCCGAGCGTTCTTGGTGATCTCGGCGTCTCGGAAAAGGAGCGGCAACGCCATATCGCCTGGGACATCGGCTCGGCAGCCGTTGCCCATCACCTTTCGGCATTGCTGGACGCCTGTCTTGTCGAGCAAGTCTATTCACGGCTCGTCATCGACTGCAATCGGGATCCGTCGGTACCGAGTTCAATACCGGTGTTAAGCGAATGCACCACGATCCCCGGCAATGTCGGGCTTTCGGAGTTCGAGCGGGCGAGGCGTGTCCGGGAAATCTTCGAGCCTTATCAGGCGCGAACGCGAGCGGAACTCGACCGTCGCCAATCGGCGGGGCGGGAAACTATCCTCGTCGCGATTCACAGCTTCACACCCATTTTCGAGGGCGACCAGCGGCCATGGCATGTGGGCGTGCTTTATCATCGGGATGAACGCCTGGCGCATGCCTTGATGGATCTTTTTCAGCGGGAAGGCAATCTCATCATCGGTGACAACGAACCCTATCAAGTCAGTGACGAGATGGATTACGGCATCCCCGTTCACGGTGAAAAGCGTGGCCTCGTTCATGTCGAACTCGAACTACGTCAGGACCTGATCGCCAATGACGAGGGCCAAAGGGCTTGGGCCGAGCGTCTGGCACGGCTCCTTCCGCAAGCGCGTGCGCGTCTTTGATGGCCTTCCCTCCTCTGCTGTATCTACGTGCCATGTTGACTGGTCAGAGCCATGACCTACCGCAGAATCCCCGACGACTCCCGTTGACCTCACCTAGAGATGATCCCGCAGCGATGTGGGCCGCCTCACAGAGATCGCCCTGACCGGTGATTTCAGTTCGGCAGCGACGCATGCTCGGTTTGCCGCCCGTCGCACGCCTTTGCTTCCACGAGCAGTTGCCTCAAGCTCGCCCGGCGCTGCAAACGTCTGGGGTTCTCGCTGATCGGGATTCGCGAAGTGCTGGATCTCTACGACACCCGCCACGATGGCAGCATCCGCCAACTCGAACGCCGGCACGAGATCCTCGCCGACGAACGCGCCAACCTCGAACGCCAGCTCGAAGATATCCGCATCATGCAGCGCAAACTCGACCAGGTTGAAGAGCGGTGTATAGGTGCACTGGGGGAATTGGAGGCGGCGGAACAGCGTTCCTGATCATGACGTGCCACGGCAATCGGGCTGCCACATCCCTTCTTTATCGATTCCTTGATGAAACAGCGACCCAGCGCCGGAAGCCACGGCTGCCCGACTAAGGCTTTCGTTGGCGTTGCCTGTCGTGTAACGCTTGGTTACTGTAAACGGTAATACGCAAAAGATGACTTACGTAGTCAAAAGCTCACAGTGACAGCCGCGCTGGGACGATGGGGATCATTGTCCTGCATGGCGGGCGGTAGCGTGGCGGATTTCTCCAGAAGGCAACCGAACGGTCCTCCATCACATGACTGTATCTATGCACAGTCATATCAGACCGCGCAAAACGCGCGAGCACGCGAATTCTTCAAAGCGCGCCTAATTATTCTGAGAGTTCTTTGAAATCAATGGGCTAAATGCGAAATGGTTGGCTAGATAAGATTATTGAGAGCGCGCACTCGTTCAAGTGGCAAAACGAGCGCGCCATCTAATACCTGTTATGCCCTATATGGAGGAAGCCTTAGTGCTCGATGACAATCTGTTCACCTCACATTTTCATGAGGATAATATTCCAGTATGGCCGTGTCCTAAATGTGGAGTTCAATCTCTGTCTTGCGACGAAGGTCAATTCAACAAGCAGTTTAAAGAACCTATAGACACAAGCCATCCGGAATTTGATCCTCATTGGATTGAATATATTTTCACGATGCACCTAAAGTGTTCAAACTCTTCATGTGGTTGCCGAGTCGTTTGTGTTGGAACTGGTGATGTATCTCAAGAGTACTTACATAATGGCTCTGGCGACTGGGATTGGTTTGATAGTTTTCAGGTAAATCACTTCGAACCTTCACTTAAAATATTCATACCTCCCAAAGAAACCCCCGAATTGGTAGAAAAGGCCCTTAATGCCTCGTTTTCAACTTTTTTTTCATCGCCAAGCTTAAGTCTAAGCGCTCTACGCTCTGCACTGGAGGTTCTCCTCGGTGAGATGGAGATAGCCTCAGTCGACGCAAATGGCAAATTTTTAAATCTTGCTAAGCGCATTAATCTACTTCCAGAGGAAAGTCGAGAAATTATAGAGCCTGCTAATGCAATACGTTGGCTGGGAAATGATGGGACGCATGCCGGAGGCTTTCGGGTTCGTAAAAGTGATGTGCTTGATGGTTATAGGATTTTTGAGCACATACTAATCGCACTCTATCCTGACAAGAGAGCATCGATTGATGCTTTAGTTGCCCGTATAAATGGAGCCAAAGGATTAGGTCGTTAGGCATAAAAAGTCGTTTAAAAGGACAAAAAACAGTTGGCTTTTGCTCCTTCGTCGCTAACTTTAGCCAACAATTTTTTGCCTCTTAACGAGGCGTTAGATTTCCCGAGAGGATCGGATGAGAATCGAAGATGAATATGTGAAAACAGGATATTTCTGGCTTCCTGAGCGAGATGAGAAAAAAATCCCAGGGGTATTAACCATCAAAAATGGAGGTGATATCGAGCTGGAAGTTGTAGGCCTCTTCGATGACAGTGTTAAATCACTAAACGATGATAATGACCTGAATAGAATAATAGGACATGTTGAGAAAGACGGTTTAGTAACCCTAGAGAACTGCTTTTATACCCAGAAAAACCATGCCTTTGAAGGTATATCAAAATCTAAAGTCTGTGTGAATAAAGTTTTGAGCGGTGTCGCCTATGATGAAAATGAACCCGTAACCTTTAACACTTTATCATTTTCCGTTGATTGTTTAGATGAGTGGGTAGGTATTAGTGGTATTAGCACCGATAATGATTGGGAAAACAAAACCGCTACTATTAGTTACATTCTTCCTGAAAATATTTACTGTGACCTAAATAACGGAATGAAGTTAGAAATTTGCTTTTCTTGTACTACCATCAAATCTTCTAAGGTTATTGAAGCTAAGATTACGCAGCGTGCCTACTTTAAGTTGATATCTGAAGACTTAAGACCTTTGGGTGACTTTACAGAAATTGCATATAAGCTAACTAATTTTTTATGCTTTGCTGTCGACACAACAGTTGCATTGAAAGACTTGTCAGCCACATCAAAAGAGATACAAAGAGACGGCGGCAATGGAAAACAGTACCCTGTTTCGATTAAGGTTTTTTACCCTAGCATTCCATTCACGGAAAAAGTTCCAGATAAAAGCTGGCATAGAATGTTATTCACTTACGGAACGATAAAAAGTAATGCTCAGGATGTTTTTAATAACTGGCTACGTGCATATGAGATTATGGCTCCAGGACTCAGCTTATACTTTTCCACAAAAAATGGGACACAAAAATACCTCGATGGTAAATTTTTAGCTCTGGCACAAGGTCTGGAAACCTACCATAGAAGGATAAGCGATGAAAAGCTCATGGATTCTTCTGAATTTGACTCACTTGTTTCAACAATCAGTGAGAGTTGCCCAGAAGAACATGCCGAATGGCTGAATGGTCGCCTGATGCATGGAAATGAAATTAATTTAGGGAAAAGATTGAAACGAATTATTGAGCCGTTTAAGGATAAGTTAGGCAGCAGTAAAAAAAGAAGTAAGCTGTTAAGAAAAATTGTAGATACAAGGAATTACCTCACTCATTACAGTGAAAACTTAAAGAACAACGCTGCTGGTGGGGAAGAGCTCTGGAACCTATGTCAAAAAATGGAAGTGATATTCCAGTTGCACTTTTTGAAAGTTGTTGGCTTCAGTGATGAAGAAATTGAGAGCGTTGTTGAAAATAGCTATCCGCTAAAGCAAAAGATTAACAAAAATTAACAATTTACTGCACACGGAAAAATTACTCGCTACGCTCCCAATTTTCCGGTGAGTAAGGCGTTAAACGGTCATTGAAATGGACATATCTCATACCTTAATTGACCTTGAAGTGGAGCTGGTAAGTCCTTCGGCGAGAGCCAGCGCTGAGCGCATGATAGCTCCTTTCCGAAAATTTTTAAGAGTTTGGTAGCTCGGGGAAAGTTATCACCAAAGCCGATGTTCTGAAGGCTGATGGACCTATTACAAATTACGAGCTAAGCGATTTTTCGGTCCAAATACTTGGAGAGAGGGCGGCGCTAGTGAAATACCGTGCCAGCACTCCATGTCATAACTCATACAGGAGTTCGGTTTGGGTGAAACACGGAAATAGGTGGAAAATGCTTCATCATCAATCTACGGTGGTGCCAAGTGACGTTTAACCAAGCGCAGCACTACGCAGCCTTCGGCTGCCGGATGCTCGCAAGCTCGCACCGGTGTGCGCAGCGATATGCCTAAGTACGAATACGCACAGCGGCGTCGTGACGACGGCACGATCGAGCGCATCTATCCGCGAGACCTACATGATGCCGGTACAAGAGCAACCGCTCGGGCATCGGAGCTGTGGGATGAGCACTTTGAAGTTCGGGTATTCCCTCGATATCGGACGGATGCCCCCCATTTTTATTCACTAGGCAAGCGCCGTTACATTGATGAGCGTGTCGAATCCGACCCTTCTCACGATAAAAGAGTCGAGGAGTTATTGGCCAGGCTCAAGGGAAATGAATACAAAATCGGCTTCTATGAAAAGGATGGAGAAGAGAAGCAATTCGTGACGGTCGCCAAGCCGAGCAACTATCTTTGGGATAGCGAGGTAACGCGATCTCTAACTAGAAGCGTTAGGTGCCGGCATGACATTTTCGGCGAGGCGGAAGGGAGAAACCTTACTGCAGGGTTTCCGTGGGTCGCAATTGAAGTAGTAAACACCCACTACCCAGACGAAAAAACGCTAGAAGCCTTCCTGGCCCTCAGTGAACAATTGCCATTTGTCGTGCTCTTTGATCTCGTAGCTGTTCCGAATTATTTTTTTAAAATAGATGAAAAGCGGCAAGAAATACGCACTATCTATTATGTCTACGATGGTTCCGTTTGGAAGAACGGCAACCGCTGGAAGAGGTGCTCTGCTCAGTTTCTACGCGAGAAACTTGAGGAACACAAAAACTATGTCATTAGTAGACGAAGTTAGGCATAACAAATCGCTGCAGGTGACGTTTGACCCGCCACCTACTTTTGCTGTCGCAAAATCAGGCGCCGCCTCAAATGCACCTGAGCTGAGGCATTCGATCACTTTGCCGCCAACGCCACGCCCACCTTCGACCGATTCGGCTTGCCGATGTTCTGGGTTATCCACACCCCTGTCTCTGCCAACTTATCCAGATCCACGCCGCTGTCGATGCCGAGGCCGTTGAGCAGGTAAATCACGTCTTCCGTGGCGACGTTGCCGGTGGCGCCCTTGGCGTAAGGGCAGCCGCCGAGTCCGGCGACGGCGCTATCGATCACGCCGATGCCTTCCTCGAGTACGGCGTAGAGATTGGCCAGTGCCTGGCCGTAGGTGTCGTGGAAGTGGGCGGCGAGCTTGTCTCTGGGGATCTCTTTGGCCACCGCTTCGAGCAGGCGCTTGGCCTTGAGCGGGGTGCCGACGCCGATGGTGTCGCCCAGCGAGATCTCGTAGCAGCCCATCTCGTAGAGCGCCCGGGAGACCTCGGCGACCCTGGCGGGGGCTATCTCGCCCTCATACGGGCAGCCGAGCACGCAGGAGACATAGCCGCGCACGCGCACGTTCGACTCACGGGCGCGTTCGATCACCGGGGCGAAGCGCGCGAGCGATTCGGCGATGGAGCAGTTGATGTTCTTGTGCGAGAAGGCTTCGCTCGCTGCCGCAAAGATGGCGACTTCCTCGACGCCGCACGCGAGCGCGGCTTCCAGTCCTTTCAGATTGGGCGTGAGCGCGGAGTAGACCACGCCCGGCCGGCGGCGAATGCCGGTCATCACCTCGCGGTGATCCGCCATCTGCGGCACCCACTTGGGCGAGACGAAACTCGCCGCTTCGATCCGTTTGAGCCCCGCCGCGCCGAGCCGGTCGATCAGTTCCAGTTTGGCGGCCGTGGCGATGGGTTCGGCCTCGTTCTGCAGCCCGTCCCGCGGGCCGACCTCGACCACACTGACTCTTCTTGGCATTCCCATCTCACGTTCCTCGGCTCTGTCTGAAAAATGCCTGCGCTCGCCCATACGGCGTTAAAAATTGGCTCACTGAACAACGTTCAGAACGTCCGCAGGACGGCCCGAAGGGCGAGCGGAGCGAGTAACATACTCATTTACACCCCCGTAAACTGGGTCGCCAGCCCGGTCCTTCTTCGCCAATTTTTGCCTTGTCTGGCCATCGCTCGCCGACTTTTCAGAGAGAGCCTAATTCGCTTCTACATCAACGAAAGCGAGCAACTCATCCCCCCGCGCCACGGCGTCGCCCACCTTGAAGTGAAACGCTTCCACCGCGCCGGCGGCGGGGGCGCTCAGGGTGTGTTCCATTTTCATCGCTTCCACCACCACCAGCGGCGTGCCTTTCTCCACCGCCTGGCCGGGTTCGACCAGCAGTGCCACCACGGTGCCGTGCATGGGCGCGCTCAGTTTGGCCTCGACCTCATGCGATAGATGATCGACCCGGTCCGAGCGCCGCCAGATCAGGCGGGACTCGAAGCCGGCGGCGGTCAGGATGATCGTTTCGCCATCCAGAGCGGGATCGGTGCGCGCCAGCAGGCGACGGCGATGGCCATCCAGGGTGATCGCCACGGCGTCACCGTCGAGCCGCTGCAACTTCCCCTCGTAGTCATTTGATTCTTTTCCATCCCGATTCACGCTCAGTTGCCAAGTTGACTGCGATCCAGAGCGTGTCGCGGTCACGGGGATCGGTGGCGCGCCTTCGGCCTCGGCAAATGCTAGTCGAACGTGCTGTGGGGCGTTGAGCCGCCAGCCGTCACGGCGCTCCCACGATGAACGTTCATCGCTGGCTCGATTCAACTGGTCGAGCGCCACCAGCGCGGCGCAGGCGAACTCCGCGTTGGAGACCGGTTCACTCGCGAACAGGTCGTCGTGGTGGTGTTCGATAAAGCGGGTGTCGAGCCGGGCGGCGATGAAATCCGGATGCGTGATCAGCCGCTGCAGAAAGCGGCGGTTGGTGGTCACGCCGGAGATATCCAGCGCCGCTAGCGCGCGGTCCATCTCCGCCAGGGCCTGGCCGCGATCCTCGCCGTGGACGATCAGCTTGGCCAGCATCGGGTCGTAGTGCATCGAGATGTCATCGCCGGCTTCGACGCCGCTATCCAGACGCACGCGATCCGCCGCCAGGCCGCCGGCGTTCAGGTCGAGCCCGAACCGTTTGAGCGTGCCGGTGGCGGGCAGGAAGTCGTTGTCCGGGTCTTCGGCGTAGAGTCGCGCTTCGATGGCGTGGCCGTTCAGCGTCAGCGCGTCCTGGGCCTTGGGCAGCGGCAGCCCGGCGGCCACGCGCAGCTGCCACTCGACCAGATCCTCGCCGGTGATCATCTCGGTAACCGGGTGCTCGACCTGCAGCCGGGTGTTCATCTCCATGAAGAAGAACGGCGAGCCGTTCTCCTTCGCGGTTTCGGCGGCGGCATCCAGCAGGAACTCCACCGTACCGGCGCCGACATAGCCGATCTCCTGGGCGGCGCGGACGGCAGCTTCGCCCATCTCCTGGCGCAGCGCGGGGGACAGATTGGGCGCCGGGGCTTCTTCCAGCACCTTCTGATGACGGCGCTGCACGCTGCAGTCGCGCTCGAACAGGTAGACGCCGTTGCCTTGGCTATCGCAGAACACCTGCACTTCGACGTGGCGCGGCTGGGTCAGGTACTTCTCGATCAGCATGCGTTCGTCACCGAAGGCGGCGCGGGACTCCCGGCGGCAGCCGTCGAGGGCGGCCTGGAACTCGCTGTCGGACTCCACCACGCGCATGCCCTTGCCGCCGCCCCCGGCGCTGGCCTTCAGCAGCACCGGGTAGCCGATTTTTCCGGCTTCTTCCTTGAGCAGGGCATCGTCCTGCGCCTCGCCGTGGTAGCCAGGCACCAGCGGCACACCGGCGTTGGCCATGCGCGCCTTGGCCGACGCCTTGTCGCCCATGGCGGCGATGGCGCTGGCCGGCGGGCCGACGAAGACGATGTCGGCGGCCTCGCAGGCGGCGACGAACTCGGCGTTCTCGGAGAGAAACCCGTAGCCCGGATGAATGGCGTCGGCGCCGCTGCGCTGGGCGACGACAATGACCTTGTCGATATCGAGATAGCTCTCCCGCGCGGGCGCCGGGCCGAGGCGCACGGCCTCGTCGGCTTCACGCACGTGGCGCGCGTTGGCGTCGGCATCGGAATAGACGGCGATGGTGCGAAGCCCCAGACGGCGGGCGGTGCGCATCACGCGGCAGGCGATCTCGCCGCGGTTGGCGATCAACACCGAACGTAGCGGGCGAGGCGCGTGGGTCAGGCTCATGAGCGCGATTCCTTGTTATCCGTGTTGCCGTCCTGATCCCCGTTGGCATCCCCCGTGCGTTGCCAGGCGGGTGGGCGCTTGTCGAAAAACGCCGCGAGCCCTTCCTGACCTTCGCGGCTGACCCGCAA
This sequence comes from Salinicola sp. MH3R3-1, assembly GCF_001937155.1. Taxonomy (NCBI): domain Bacteria; kingdom Pseudomonadati; phylum Pseudomonadota; class Gammaproteobacteria; order Oceanospirillales; family Halomonadaceae; genus Salinicola; species Salinicola sp. MH3R3-1. The sequence continues at coordinate 163,057 of NZ_MSDP01000007.1, forward strand.
TTCGCTGATCGTGCGACAGGTGGCATCCACCGTGGCGTCGCTGTCGGGATCGCGGGCGACCCGGGCCAGCAGCGCCTTGGTGGCGCGCTGGGCCTGGGGTGAGGCGGCGAGCAGCCGCTCGATCATCTGATCGATCTGGGCGTCCAGGGCTTCCCCATCGGTGACTTCATGCACCAGACCGATCGCCTGCGCGGTAGCGGCGTCGATCACCTCGGCGGTGAGCGCGTAGCGGCGCATCTGGCGCGGGCCGATGGCGAGCTGAACATAAGGGCTGATCACCGCCGGCGACAGGCCGATGCGCACTTCCGACAGGCAGAATTTCGCCTTGTCGGACGCGATCACCACATCGCAGCAGGCGGCGAGCCCCACCGCGCCACCGTAGGCCGCGCCCTGCACCCGGCACAGTGTCGGGCAGGGCAGCGCGTCCAGCTGCTGCATCAGGCGCGCCAGTTCGCGAGCGTCTTTGAGGTTATCGTCGAAGCTGAAGTCGACCATGCGCTTCATGCCTTTGAGATCCGCCCCGGCTGAAAAGTGCTTGCCCTCGGAGCCCAGCACTACCAGCCGCACCTCGCTACGTTCGGCCAGCGCGTGCAGGCGTTCGAGGTGAGCGTTGAGCTCGCCGATCAACGCATCGTCGAAGGCGTTGTGCACCGCGGGGCGGTCCAGCGTCAGCCGCGCGACGCCGTGGGAATCGATGGTCAAACGAGTGAAGCTATCGGATATGGCTGCCATAGCGGTCTCTCATGATCATGTTGGCTTCGAGCTGCTCGTGGCTCGCTGCCCGTCGCTCGTGGCTGGGCGCGAAGCGCCTACATGCGGAACACGCCGAAGCGCGTCTCCTCGATCTCCGCATTCATTGCGGCTGATAGCGCCAGGCCGATCACGTCGCGGGTCTGCAGCGGGTCGATCACGCCGTCGTCCCACAGCCGAGCGCTGGCGTAATAGGGGTGGCCCTGGCGTTCGTACTGTTCGCGAATCGGCGCCTTGAACGCCGCTTCCTCGTCTTCCGGCCAGTCGCTGCCGTCGCGTTCGAACTGCTCGCGCTTCACCTGGGCCAGCACGTTGGCGGCCTGCTCGCCGCCCATCACCGAGATGCGCGCATTGGGCCACATGAACAACAGATTCGGGTCGTAAGCGCGGCCGCACATGCCGTAGTTGCCAGCGCCGAAGCTGCCGCCGATCAGCACGGTGAACTTGGGCACCTTGGCGCAGGCCACGGCGGTGACCAGTTTGGCGCCATGCTTGGCGATACCTTCCTTCTCATACTGGGAGCCGACCATGAAGCCGGTGATGTTCTGCAGAAAGATCAGCGGGATCTGTCTCTGGGCACAGAGTTCGATGAAGTGCGCGCCTTTCTGGGCGGATTCCGAGAACAGCACGCCGTTATTGGCGACGATACCCACCGGATGGCCGCACCAGTGTGCAAAACCGGTGACCAGAGTGTCGCCGTAGTAGCGCTTGAATTCGTCGAAGTCGGAATCGTCCACCAGCCGCCCGATCACCTCGCGCACGTCGTACGGCTTGCGCAGGTCGGTGCCGACGATGCCGTAAAGCTCCGACGGGTCGAGACGCGGCGGTGCGGGTTTTTTCATCGCCAACTGGCCGCGCTTGTGCCAGTTGAGACGGGAAACGGCGCGGCGGGCGAGCTGCAGCGCGTGGGCGTCGTTTTCGGCGTAATGGTCGACCACACCGCTGATCTTGGCGTGCACATCGGCACCGCCCAGATCCTCGGCGCTGATGGTCTCGCCGGTGGCCGCCTTCACCAGCGGCGGGCCGCCGAGAAAGATGGTGCCCTGGCCGCGTACGATGATCGATTCGTCGGCCATTGCCGGCACGTAGGCGCCGCCGGCGGTGCAGGAGCCCATCACCACCGCGATCTGCGGGATGCCCGCGGCGGAGAGCGTGGCCTGGTTGTAGAAGATGCGGCCGAAATCGTCATGGTCGGGGAAGACCTCGTCCTGCTCGGGCAGGTAGGCGCCGCCGGAGTCGACCAGGTAGACACACGGCAGGCGATGCTTGCGGGCGATCTCCTGGGCGCGCAGGTGCTTTTTCACCGTCAGCGGGAAGTAGGTGCCGCCCTTGACCGTGGCGTCGTTGGCGACGATCACGCACTCCACGCCGCTGATCCGGCCGATCCCCGCCACCACGCCGGCGGCGGGCACGGGGGAGTCGTAGACCTCGTGCGCCGCCAGCGCGCCGATCTCGAGAAACGCCGCGCCCTCGTCGAGCAGATGGTCGATCCGATCCCGCACGAACAGCTTGCCGCGGGACTCGTGCCGCGCGCGGGCCTTGTCGCCGCCGCCCCGGGCGATGCTGGCGGTCAGCGCGTGGAGCTTGTCGACTTCGCCCCGCAGAGCCGCCTCGTTGGCCTGGAACGCTTCCGTACGCGGGTTGATCTGGCTACTCAGTATGGCCATGGAAATCCTCTTGCGAGCTACGAGCTACGAGCTACGAGCTACGAGCTATGAGCAGTTCGAGGCTCGAAGCCCGCAGCTCGATGCTGATTTATGCCGATTCAGAGAACAGTTCACGCCCGATCAACATCCGCCGAATCTCGCTGGTACCCGCGCCGATCTCGTAGAGCTTGGCATCGCGCAGCAGTCGCCCGGTGGGGTATTCGTTGATATAGCCGTTGCCACCGAGCAGTTGGATCGCATCCAGCGCCATCTGGGTCGCTTTTTCGGCGCAGTAGAGAATCACCCCGGCGGCGTCCTTGCGGGTGGCGCGGCCACGGTCGCAGGCGCCGGCCACCGCGTAGAGATAGGCGCGGCAGGCGTTGAGCGTGGTGTGCATGTCGGCCAGCTTGCCCTGCACCAACTGGAACTCGCCGATGGGCTGGCCGAACTGCTTGCGCTCATGGACGTAGGGCACCACCACGTCCAGGCAGGCCTGCATGATGCCGACAGGCCCGGCGGCGAGCACGGTGCGCTCGTAGTCCAGCCCGCTCATCAGTACTTTGACGCCGCGGTTCTCTTCGCCCAGCACGTTTTCCGCCGGCACCTGGCAATCCTCGAACACCAGCTCGCAGGTGTTGGAGCCGCGCATGCCCAGCTTGTCGAGCTTTTGGGCGGTGGAGAAACCGGCGTACCCCTTCTCGACGATGAAGGCGCTGATGCCCTTGGCGCCGGCCTCCGGGTCGGTCTTGGCGTAGACCACCAGCACGTCGGCGTCGGGGCCGTTGGTGATCCACATCTTGTTGCCGTTGAGCACGTAGTGATCGCCTTGCCTGTCGGCGCGCAGGCTCATCGAGACCACGTCCGACCCGGCGCCGGGCTCGGACATCGCCAGGGCGCCGACATGCTCGCCGCTGATCAGCCGAGGCAGATATTTGGCCTTCTGCTCTGCGCTGCCGTTGAGCTTGATCTGGTTGACGCAGAGATTGGCGTGGGCACCGTAGGAAAGACCCACCGACGCGCTGGCCCGGGAGATCTCCTCCATCGCGATGCAGTGGGCGAGATAGCCCATGCCGCTGCCGCCGTCTTCTTCGGCCACGGTGATGCCGAGCAGGCCCATGTCGCCGAACTTCCGCCATAGATCGGCCGGGAAGACGTTGTCGTGGTCGATCTGGGCCGCACGCGGGGCGATCTCGTCGCGGGCGAAGGCGTTGACCTGCTCGCGCAGCATGTTGAGCTCGTCGGCGAGCCCGAAATCGAGCTCGGTATAGGGGGCGTGCATGGTGGAATCCTCGCTGTCCGATACCGCTTCTACGTCTTGGTGTATGTGTCTTGGTACGTTGACGTTAACGTCAATAGGCGAAGGCGGCTAGAGCCCCTCGACCATGGTCTAGGACCCAGACACGGTTATAGGGTTTTAGCGCAGGATCAATATCAAGATTTGAGTTTATTCGTTATTTGCGTGACGATTAACCATTAACGTTAATGCGGAGCGCACCACTGATGTCTCAGACATTGAGCTTGGACCAGTTCCGAACCGCCTTTCATGCTGGCGGCCTGGTTTCCGTGGCCATCAGCGCCAGCGGTGGGGCTTTTTTCATCACGGCTCGATCGCGGGAAGGGGAGTCTTTGATACTGGGAACCACCCGCGACAAGAAGCGGCGAGCGTTTCGCGATGCGGGCAAGGCGGTGGCTGTCATGCACAAGATCGGCGCGCGTCGTTTCGAAGTGGATACCTCCCATTGGGAACCGGAGCGAACGGACGACACCAGAGTGCGTCGACCGGATGCTGCCGAGCGCCAACATCAGGCGCAGCAAGCACGGTCTCACGATGCGTGGTTTAGGAGGCAGGTTCAGGCGGCGCTGGACGACGACCGCCAGCCAGTCGACGATCGAACCGTGCAGGCACGTTTCGCTCAGCGCCGCGCCGAAGCCCGACGTTTGCTCGAGAATGATACGTGAAGTTGGCTTGGCACCCGCTGGCGCTCGAGGACCGCGAAGCTATCTTCGATTATCTGGTAGTTCGTAACCCACAGGCAGCCGTCGACACCGACGAGAGGATCGAGGCGGCATTGAATCGTCTGATCGATCACCCTGATAGTGGCCGTGAAGGGCGCCTGGCAGGCACTCGTGAGGTGGTGATTGACGGCACCCGCTATATCGCCGCCTACCGTGTCCAGCGGGATGCCGTGCTCGTCCTGCGGCTGCTTCACGGTGCCAGACAATGGCCAGATTCCGTTCCCTGACTCCTGTTGGCTCCTCCAAGCCGAGGCTTTGATCGACGCGTCGAGCTCGCGATTTGTTACTACTCTCGAGGTTTTACCATGCCCATCTGGAAACGTGAGTCATCACTGGAAGCGCTCACCGCCGAGTGCCGGAACACCCTGGTCAGCCATGTCGGTATCGAATTCACCGAGCTGGGCGAAGACTGCCTGCGCGGGCGCATGCCCGTGGATGAAAGAACCCGCCAACCCTACGGCCTGCTCCACGGCGGCGGCTCGGTGGTGCTGGCGGAGACGCTCGGCAGCATCGCCGCCAATCTCTGCCTGGCCGACCCGAACAAGATGGCGGTCGGGCTCGATATCAATGCCAACCACGTACGCGCGATGCGCGAAGGCTGGGTCGAGGGCTGCGCCCGGCCGCTGCACCTTGGCGCCTCCACCCAGCTGTGGGAGATCCGGATCGAGGACGAACGCGGCCGGCTGGTGTGCATGTCGCGTCTGACCATGGCGGTGGTCAACCGGGGATGAGCCCTTGCGTTTGGCCCTATCTCAATGACGCTTCGGCGTGCCGAATTCACTAAAATACGTAGGTTGAGAAATCAGTCTTCGGAGATGTGTTTTCGTCGGATGAAATCAGCAAAAAGCGGAACCGTAAAATCAAGATAACCGTGATCGGTGCTGTAAATCATGCCTTTGTAAATGATGCTCGCACGTGCTGGTCCGATTGATTTCTGTGTGCGATTCATGGCTCTAGCGATGTCGGCAACCTGATACGGGCCGTCGCCAAGAGTTGCCATCGCCTTGACGAAACCCACCTCTGCTTTGGTTAAACGATCCAGGCGGACTCTAAAGAAACCATTGTCTAGAGAACTGATCGTTTCCGTATAGGACTCCTGGACATCGCGTTCATTGATTTCGGGTCCCAGTGCGTTGTTCCAGGAAAATGAGGCCAGTTCCTGCAAGAAGAATGGATAGCCCTTTGTCACATCGAAAATTGCTGCTAGCGCTGCGTTAGAAATGGAAGCCTCTTCATCCAGGATCGGCTTTTCGATGGCTTTTGCAGCGGCTTCTTCATCAAGTGCACCAACTGCAGGATAATTGAATAACCTTTCTGCATAGGATTTAGCCTCCCCCGCGAGGCGGGCCACCTGAGGCAGCCCTGCACCTATAAAAACGATAGGCCTTCCGTCTTGAGATATACGGTGAAGGGCGACGATCAAGGCGGAGAGATCTTGCTGAGAGAGATATTGGACTTCGTCAATGAGAAGAACCCAGCCTTTGTTCGCAGCTTGGGCAGCTCGACCGATTTGATCAAAAAGGTCTGGCAGGTCGTGCTGCATGTCTCCGCTTTCTGCCAAGCCCGGCTCAGGAGGCGGTTCGACGCCAATGTTCACACCTGCCACTTCGATATTGAATACGGATGCGAAATTACGCAGCCCGCCCAAAGCACGTGAAGCATGACGTTTGGCTGCTTCGACGCCTGATAGGGAGCGAGATACCTTGCGCATCTCGGGGTAGAGAAGGCCTGCCAAATTAGTTTCTTCAGGGGCTTCGACTCTGGAAACAAGGAATCCTTCAGCTTCGGCGATGCGGCCAATCTCGCTTAGTAGAACCGTTTTACCAGTGCCTCGGAGGCCTAATAGCATGATCGAACGTGCTGCTCGTCCTTTGATTGCGCGGCCACAAGATATCTTGGCAGCCTGTAGAATCGCATCGCGCCCGGCGAGCTCGGGTGGACGGCTACCGGCACCAGGTGCGAACGGATTTCCATACGGGTCCATGTGACGTTCCTGAAAGACTCTAGCGATGGATAGTGAAAACTAATAAAAAATACTAGTCTTCTTTAGCTTTTGCTAGAGAGTCTGGCGAGAACAGACTTCCGCTGACGAGAAGGGACCCAAAACTGGGCTAATCCCCGCCCCCAGGACCTGGCTACTCTAACCCCAGCTCCTCACTCGTCGCCTGGCGCATGCGGAATTTCTGGATCTTGCCGCTGACGGTCATCGGGAACTCGTCGACGAAGCGGACATAGCGCGGGATCTTGTGGTGATCGATGCGATCGCGGCAGTAATCACGGATGGCCTCTTCGTCGAGTTCGACCCCCTCCACCAACCGCACCCAGACTGCCACCGCCTCGCCGTACTTCGGGTCCGGCACGCCGAAGACCTGAGCGTCGGAAATACCTGGATGCGTGTAGAGAAACTCCTCGATCTCGCGGGGATACAGGTTCTCGCCGCCGCGGATGATCATGTCCTTGATGCGTCCGGTGATCGCCACGAAGCCGTCGTCGTCCATCATCGCCAGATCCCCGGTATGCATCCAGCCCTGCGGGTCGATCGACTGGCGGGTGGCCGCATCGTTGTTCCAGTAGCCGAGCATCACGCTGTAGCCACGGGTGCAGAGCTCGCCGCTGACGCCGCGCGGCACGATCCGGCCGCTGGCGGGGTCGATGATCTTCACTTCCAGGTGCGGATGGATGGTGCCGACGGTGGCAACGCGCTTGGCCAGCGGAGCGTCCGGGCGGGTCTGCAGGCTCACCGGGCTGGTCTCGGTCATGCCATAGGCGATGGTGACGTCTTCCATGTGCATGCGCTCGATCACCCGCTTCATCACTTCGATCGGGCAGTTGGAGCCAGCCATGATCCCGGTGCGCAGGCTGGAGAGATCGAAATCGCCGAAGCGCGGGTGCTCGAGCTCGGCGATGAACATCGTCGGCACGCCGTAGAGCGCCTGGGCGCGCTCGGTTTCCACCGCGCGCAGCGTCGCTTCGGGGTCGAAACCGTCGTTGGGATAGATCGCCGTGGCGCGATGGGAAAGACACGCCAGATTGCCCATCACCATGCCGAAACAGTGATAGAGCGGTACCGGAATCACCACCCGCTCGCCGGGCTGCAGGTTCATCCCGCCGCCGACGAAGTAGCCGTTGTTGAGAATGTTGTGGTGGGTCAGCGTGACGCCCTTGGGGGCGCCGGTGGTACCGGAGGTGTACTGAATGTTGATCGGGTCGTCGAACTGCAGCTCGGCCTGCTGCGCGGCGAGGCGTTCGGCAGGCACGCTGTCGGCAAGGTGGTGAAGATCGGACCAGTGCCACATGCCCGGCGTCGCCAACGCGTCGTCGAGACAGACGACGTGCTTGAGCTGGGGAAGCGTGTCACAGGTCAGGGTGCGTGCGCCGGCCAGCGGCCTTTGGTCGCTCATCGGCGGATCGCGTAGTACCGGTGCCAGCTCGCAGAGGATGTCGACGTAATGCGACTTGATGGTGCCGCCGACCCGGTACGCGCCCTGCAGCACCAGGGCGGAAAGGCCGGACTGCGTCAGCGCATGCTCGAGTTCGTGGGCGCGATAGCTGGGGTTGAGGTTGACCAGGATCGCGCCGATTTTGGCCGTTGCCAGCTGGGTTAGCGCCCACTCGGCGCCGTTGAGTGACCAGATGCCGACCCGGTCGCCGCGTTCGATGCCTAGCGCGAGCAGGGCCCGCGCAACACGGTCGGCTGCGTCGCGCAGCTCGGCATAGGTATAGCGCAGATTCTGGTGGCAGCTGACCAGCGCTTCACGCTCGGGGCATTCGCTGGCGGCCGCATCGAGGCAGTCGCCGATGGTCATGCCGATCAGGGGCAGATCGCTGGTACCGCTGACGTAGCTCCTGGACCCAAGGCCCTTGCGGTTTTCGCTTGCTGACATGCCGATATCTCCGAGAGAGCGTCTGAATGTCGGGGCTCGTGTAGGGGGGTCGTATTAGTGCGGCTCAGGCGAGCCGTTCGATGCCGATGGCCGTAGCCTCGCCGCCGCCGATGCAGATGGCTGCCACGCCCCGCGTCATTCCGTGATGGGTCAGCGCATTCAACAGCGTGACCAGGATCCGCGCCCCTGAGGCGCCGATAGGGTGACCCAGCGCGCAGGCGCCGCCATGGACGTTGACTCGTTGGTGATCGAGCCCGAGTTCGTGCATGGCTGCCATCGCCACCACCGCAAAGGCCTCGTTGATCTCATAGAGATCGACGCCTTCCCGCGACCAGCCGAGCCGTTCGTGCAGCTTGCGGATAGCGTGGATCGGCGCCACCGGGAAATCACCGGGACGCATGGCGTGGCTGACATGGCCATGCACCCGCGCCAGCGGCGTCAGGCCCAGCCGCTCGGCCTCGCTTTGGCGCATCAATACCAGCGCCGCGGCGCCGTCGGCGATCGAGCTCGAATTGGCGGCGGTGACGGTGCCGCCGTCGCGGAAGGCCGGTTTCAACTGCCCGACGCGGTCGATGTTGGCCTTGTAGGGCGGTTCGTCGTGCTCGACGCGATCCGTACCACGCCCGGCCGGCGCCTCTAATGCCACGATTTCGCTGGCGAACACGCCGGAATCGATCGCCCGCCTGGCCCGGGTCAACGAATCGATGGCGTAGGCATCCTGGCGTTCGCGGGTGAAGCCGAAGGCCTGGGCGCAATCCTCGGCGTAGGTGCCCATCAGCCGGCCCGGCTCGTAGGCGTCCTCGAGCCCGTCGAGAAACATGTGATCGAGCACCTGCGCGTGACCCATGCGCAGGCCGGTTCGGGCCTTGGGCAGCAGGTACGGCGCGTTGCTCATGCTCTCCATGCCGCCGGCGATGGCATGCGTGACGCTCTCCAGGCGCAGCGCATCGAACGCCTGCATCGCCGCTTTCATGCCGGAACCACACATCTTGTTGACCGTGGTGCAGGGCGTCGATTCGGCGAGCCCGGCGGCCAGCGCCGCCTGACGTGCCGGCGCCTGACCGAGACCTGCCGGCAGCACGCAACCCATGAGCACTTCATCGATGGCCGCTTCGTCGATGGCGTCCGGCGCCAGCCCGGCGTGTTCGAGCGCACCCCGAATCGCCGCCGCGCCTAACTGCGGGCAGCTCAAGCCGCCGAGCGCGCCCTGGAAAGCGCCCATCGGCGTGCGTTTGGCACCGACAATCACGATCGGGTCTTCGGATTTCATCGCGTTTCTCTCTGTAAGTTCGTGGCATCAATTGGCATTCATTCGAATGCCGCCGTCGAGCCGAATCACCTCCCCGTTGAGATACCGGTTCTCGAGGATCTGGCGCACCAGCGAGGCGTACTCCTCGGCGTGGCCCATCCGCCTGGGAAACGGCACCTTGGCGTTGAGGCCGTCGCGTACCTCGGCAGGCATGCCCTGCATCATCGCGGTATCGAAGATGCCGGGGGCGATCGCCATCACGCGAATGCCGGAGGTCGCCAGTTCGCGGGCGGCGGGCAAAGTCAGCCCGACCACGCCGGCCTTGGAGGCGGCGTAGGCCGCCTGGCCGATCTGGCCTTCGAACGCGGCTACCGAGGCGGTATTGATCACTACGCCGCGTTCGCCGTCGTCGTCGATAGAGGCGCCGTCATTCGAAGCCCGGTCCTGCATCGCGGCCACCGCCAGACGCAGCATGTTGAAGGTGCCGATCAGGTTGATATCGATCGCACGTCGAAAACTGTCGAGTCCGTGGACGCCGCGCTTGCCGTGGATCTTCTCTGCCGGCGCGATGCCGGCGCAGTTGATCAGGCCGTGGAGAGCGCCGAAGCGCTCGAGCGTGTCGGCGATCGCTCGTTCGCCGTCGGCTTCGCGGGTCACGTCGGCCTGCAGCGCCAGTGCCGTCTTGCCGAGCGTTTCCGCCTGGCTGCGGGCCGCTTCGATGTCCTGATCGACCAGCGCCACGTTGGCGCCGGCCTCGATCAACATCCTTGCCGTGGCGGCGCCCAGCCCGGAGCCGCCGCCGGTGACGAGGAAAGTGCGTTCAGCCAGTTGCATGAGTCGGTTCCTTCTCGACAGGCCGATCGACGAGATCGCGCAGTGGATGGCTATCGCAATCCCACGGGGAAACGAAGCAGGCCTGGATATCGGCGTCGGGCACGGCACCGTGCACGTGCTGCCATCGGGGATTCCGGTCCTTGTCGATCAATAGCGCCCTGACGCCTTCGGCGAGATCCCCCCGGGCGGCGCAGGCGAGCGAGAGATTCAGCTCCTCGCGGAGCACCTCGGCCAGCGACAGCCGTCGGCAGCGAGACAGCTGACGGAGGATCAGTCGGGCCGAGAGCGGCGACCCGGCGGCCAGATTCTTCGCCGCCCGAGCGATCCACGGGTCGTCGTCGCTGGCGGCATCGATGACCCGGCGAATCAGCGTTTCATCGTCATCGTCATCGGTGAGCGCGTCGAGGGTATCGAGCCGCGGCTGTACCTCGGGCTTCGGCGCTCGTTCGCGACTGGCATCGGCGTGTTGCCGCAGAACGTGGCCCACGGCGCGAGCGGGTTCGCCCCAGTCGGCCTGGCGCAGATCCTCGATCACGGCCTCTCGGCGCATATCGTCGATCAGGCGGTCGGCCAGGCCGACGAACAGCGCATCGCTGGCGTTGAGTCGGGCGCCGGTCAGGCCCAGGAACAGGCCGCTGCGCCCGGGGCAGCGATTCAGAAACCAGCTGGCGCCGACGTCCGGATAGAGTCCGATGGTGATCTCCGGCATTGCCAGCATCGAGCGCGGTGTGACGACTCGGTGAGAAGCGCCGACGAACAGCCCGATACCGCCGCCCATGACGATGCCGTCGCCCCAGGCGATGACGGGTTTGGGGTAGCCGTGGAGGGTGTGATCGAGGCGGTATTCGTGGCTGAAATAGCGTGCGATGAAGCCTTGGGCCGCCGCCGGGTCATGATCGGTCTCGCCCGCGACAATGGCACGATGCAGCGCGACCACATCGCCGCCGGCGCAGAAGGCCTTGTCGCCGGTGCCCTCCAGCCACACGGCTGCGATAGCGTCATCCGTCGCCCAGGCATCGAGCTGTGACTGCAGGTCGTCGATCATCTCGAGCGTCAGCGCGTTGAGGCTCCTGGGCGCGTCGAGCGTCACCCGGCCGATGCGGTGGCCGTCGGCGGTATCCAAGGTCTCCAAATGGAGAGCATCGAATCGGCCCGGGTCGGTCATGAGCCCTCACCGCGTCGCATCGAGTCGGAATGCCAGCGGGGCTCGCGCTTGTCGAGGAAGGCGCCGATCCCCTCGGTGGGCGCATCGGTGTCGAACAGCTCCAGGAACAGTTCACGCTCCATCCGGTAGCCGCTGGGCAGATCCTGGTGGCGGGCATTCATGATCAGCCGCTTGCAGCGTGCCAGCGCCTCCGGGCTCTGCTGCGTGCTGGTGGCGGCCAAGGCGAGCGCGGTTTCCAGCGCGGTGCCGGTATCGACGACCTCTTCCACCAGCCCGATGGCGAGCGCGCGTTCGGCATCGATGCGCTCGCCGCACAGAATCATGCGCTTGGCCCAGCCTTCGCCTACCAGCCACGGCAGATGTTGGGTGCCGCCGGCGCAGGGCAAAAGCCCCACCCTGGCCTCGGGCAGCGCCAGCTGTGCCTGGCGTTCAATGACCCGAATATCGCAGGCCAGCGCGCATTCGAGTCCGCCGCCCATGGCGTAGCCGTTGATCGCGGCGATGCTGACGCCGCGATAGGCGGCCAGCGCTTCGAATGCCCGGCCGAAGCGGGTCGCCATCTCCAGCGCGGCGGGCTTGCCGCCCTCGCTGAAGCGCTTGAGATCGGCCCCGGCGGAAAAGAACTTCTCTCCCGCGCCGACGATCACCAGCGCCTGGATCTCGGGGTCGGCGTTGAGCGCGTCGATGTGCTGTTCCAGCGCCGTCAGCGAGGCCTCGTGCCAGGTATTGGCGGGCGGATTGTCGATGGTGATCAGCGCCACCGCGCCGCGACGTTCCAGACGCAGACCGGTTTGTTTGGCGTCGTTGTGAGATGAGGGCTCATGAGCGGTCGTCATGACAGGTTCTCCAGATCGTCCTTCGCCAGCAGTCGGCGGGCCACCACCAGCCGCATGATTTCGTTGGTGCCCTCGAGTATCTGATGGACCCGGCAGTCGCGAACGTGGCGTTCCAGCGGGTAGTCGCGCAGGTAGCCGTAGCCGCCGTGAAGCTGCAGCGCGTCGTTGCAGATCGTGAAGCCTTCGTCGGTGGCAAAGCGCTTGGCCATGGCGCAGTAGAGCGCGGCGTCGGAATCGTTGCGGTCCAGCTTGCTGGCTGCCAGCCGCACCATCTGGCGCGCCGCGACCAGCTGCGTGGCCATGTCAGCGAGCTTGAACTGCAGCGCCTGGAAACTGGCCAGCGGCTTGCCGAACTGTTCCCGCGTTTCCAGATAGCGATGCGCGGTTTCCAGCGCGGCCTGGGCCGTGCCCACGGAGCAGGTGGCGATATTGATGCGCCCGCCGTCCAGCGCCTGCATGGCGATCCGGAAGCCTTCGCCTTCTTTCCCCAGGCGATGGTCTGCCGGCACGCGCACGCCGTCGAAGCTGATCGCCCGGGTCGGTTGGCTGCGCCAGCCCATCTTCTCCTCGTGCTTGCCGTACTCGATGCCGGGGCTGTCCGCCGGTACCGCGAAAGCGGAAATCCCGTCGGCGCCGCTGTCCGGCTCGCCGGTACGCGCCATGACCACCAGCAGATGGGTACTGCCGGCGCCGGAGATGAACATCTTGCTGCCATCGATGACGTAGCCGTCTTGTTCGCTGTCGCCATCACGACGGGCGCGGGTTCGCAGCGCCGCCGCGTCGGAACCGGCGCCGGGTTCGGTCAGGCAGTAGGAGCCCAGCTTCTCGCCGGTGATCATGGCCGGCAGCCAGGCCTCGCGCACGGCGTCCGTGGCGTAGCGGGAGAGAATCCCGTTGACCATATTGTGGATGGTCAGGAAGGCGGTGGTGGTGGTGCAGCCTTTGGCCAGCTCCTCGATGATCAGCGTGGCATCGAGCCGGCTCAGCCCCAGGCCACCGTGCGCCTCGGGAATATAGAGCCCGCAGAAGCCCATCTCGCCGGCGCGGTGAAACGTTTCCACGGGAAAGACGCCGTTGGCGTCCCATTCGGCGGCGTTGGGCGCCAGTTCGCGTCGGGAAAACTGACGTGCCGCTTCCCGGTAGGCCAACTGATCGTCGTCGAGTTCGAAATTCATGACGAAGGGATTTCCATCGCTGAGGGGTTTCGATAAAGGCTTTTGACGTGCCACGCCTTGTGGGCCTGGGGCACGTACCATCGTCCAGTTCTAGCGATGCCTTCCGCGCTGCCACAATTGGACCTAATGCTCAAAGACCAAGGTCGGATGGTGACAAGTTGACATTAACGTCAAGGTCACATGTTGAAGCGACCGCCGAAATCGGTCGCTCTCCGACTTGTCGGACTCATGTGGAAAGAGCGGCTCACGAGGCGGCTCTTATCTCGGTCATCGATCTCAGAGGAGGGTTACAACACAGGCGAGCAAAGGCAAGACAAGGCAAAATTGGACGAAAAGCGAAGTTTACAGACGGGTAAATGGGTATTTGAGGCCAATTTTAACGCCGTATTGCCGCGTGCAGCCCTGTTGTAAACATTCTCTCAGGAAGCATCAGATGAAGAAGAACCAAACCACGGTGAAGCCGGTGCACAAACCGATCTTTGCCAACGGCGACGACATCCAGATCCCCGTTTTTACCCAGCTCAAACCCGATGGCACCGTTTACGCCGATGCCGGGCCGAGCTCCCTCGACGAGCCGACGGCGCGGCGCATCTATCGCGCGATGCTCTACACCCGCGTGCTCGATGAACGCATGCTGGCGGCCCAGCGCCAGGGGCGGCTCAGTTTCTACATGCAGTGCACCGGCGAGGAAGCGGCGGTAATCGGCAGCACCGCGGCGCTGGACGATGCCGACATGATCATGGCGCAGTATCGCGAGCAGGGCGCGCTGGCCTACCGCGGCTTCACCACCGACGAGTTCATGGATCAGCTGTTCGGCAACGAGCGCGACCCCGCCCATGGTCGTCAGATGCCGATTCACTACGGCTCGCGAGATCTCTACTACCTGACGATTTCCTCCCCGCTGGCGACCCAGATTCCCCAGGCCACCGGCTACGCCTATGGCCAGAAACTGGCCGGCAAGGGCAACTGCACGCTGACCATCTTCGGCGAGGGCGCGGCCTCGGAAGGGGATTTTCATGCCGCGCTCAACATGGCATCGGTGCACAAGGTCCCGGTGATCTTCCTGTGTCGCAACAACGGCTATGCCATCTCCACGCCGGTCGCCGAGCAGTTCGCCGGCGACGGTATCGCGGCCCGTGCCTTCGGCTATCGCATGCAGTCGATCCGGGTCGACGGCAACGACATCCTGGCGATGTACGAGGCCACTCGCGAAGCGCGCCGGCTGGCGGTGGAGCAAAACGAACCGGTATTGATCGAGGCAATGACCTACCGCCTGGCGGCTCACTCCTCCTCCGACGATCCTTCCGGCTATCGCAGCAAGAAGGAAGAGGAGGCGTGGCACAAGAAGGACCCGCTGCGCCGTATGCAGCGCTGGCTGATCGAGCATGGCTGGTGGAACGAGGACGAGGAACGCGAACTGACCGAGTCGCTGCGCCGCGAGGTGCTGGACGGCATGAAGCAGGCCGAGAAACGTCGCCCGCCGGCACTCGAGACGCTGGTCAGCGACGTCTATGCCGAGACACCACCGCTATTGCGCGAGCAGTTCGAGGCGCTGGAAGCGCATATTCGTCGTCATCCCGAGACCTATCCCAAGAGTGCGCCGTGGCTGGACGACGACGGCGCGACGGAGGGCCGAGCATGAGCCGAATGAATCTGCTCCAGGCGGTCAACAACGCGCTGGATACCGCCATGGCGGCCGACGAACGCGTGCTCTGCTTCGGCGAGGACGTGGGTGTTTTCGGCGGTGTGTTCCGCGCCACCAGCCATCTGCAAGAAAAATACGGCCGTGCTCGCTGCTTCAACACGCCGCTGGTGGAGCAGGGCATCATCGGCTTCGCCAACGGCCTGGCCGCCCAGGGTTCGGTGCCGGTCGCCGAGATCCAGTTCGCCGACTACATCTATCCGGCGTTCGATCAGTTGGTGAACGAGACCGCCAAGTTCCGTTACCGCTCCGGCAACCTGTTCGATGTGGGCGGCCTCACCGTTCGGGCGCCCTACGGCGGCGGCATCGCCGGTGGCCACTATCACTCCCAGTCGCCGGAGGCCTATTTCGCGCATACGCCGGGGCTGACGGTGGTGGTGCCACGCAATCCACACCAGGCCAAGGGGCTGTTGCTGGCCTCGATCCGCTCGCCGGATCCGGTGATCTTCTTCGAGCCCAAGCGGCTCTATCGCGCGTCAGTGGGTGAGGTGCCGGACGAGGACTACGAGCTGCCGCTGCGTCAGGCGGAGGTGATCAAGGAAGGCAACGACATCACGCTGCTGGCCTGGGGTGCGCAGATGGAAGTGATCGAACAGGCCGCCGAGATGGCCGAGAAGGAGGGCGTCTCCTGCGAGCTGATCGATCTGCGCACGATCGTGCCGTGGGATATCGAGACCGTGGTGCAGTCCGTGCTCAAGACCGGGCGCTTGATCGTCAGTCACGAGGCGCCGCTGACCGGGGGCTTCGCCAGCGAAATCGCGGCGACGATCCAGAGCCGCTGCTTCCTCTATCTGGAGTCGCCGATCGAACGGGTGACCGGGCTCGACACGCCGTTCCCGCTGACGCTCGAGAAGGAGTACATGCCGGGGCCATTGAAGGTGCTCGATGCCATCCACCGCACGATGGATTTCTAGGAGGGTGAGATGAGCGATTTTCGATTGCCCGATACCGAGGCCGGGAACGTACCGGCGACGAAGGATTTCATTCTGCCCGATCTGGGCGAGGGCATCGTCGAATGCGAGGTGGTGGCGTGGCGCGTGGAAGAGGGCGAGGAGATCGCCGAGGATCAGCCAGTGGTCGAAGTCAGCACCGACAAGGCGGTAATGGAGATCACCGCGCCGGAAGCGGGGCGGATGGTGCGCCACTACTGTCAGCTCGACGAGATCGCCCGGGTGCATTCGCCGCTGTTCGCCTACGTGCCGCAGGCCAGCGACGAGAGTCGCGATTCAGCCGAGGCTGCCGCGGCGTCAGCTCCAGCGCCAGCTTCAGCTCCGGCTCTAGCGACAGTCGACGCTGTTCCACGTGAAACCTCGGCGGCCCAGGGGAACGACGAGAACTCCGGGGTAGCGCCGGCAGAGGTTGGCTCTCCCTCATCGAATGCTGGCCGCCTACGCATTCCGGCCAGCCCGGCCGTGCGCCGTCGCGTGCGCGAGCTCGGCGTGCGCCTCGAGGAGATTCCCGGCAGCGGCAAGGATGGCCGGGTGCTCAAGGAAGACGTGCTGGCGTTTCGGCAGCAACAGGAAAAGCAGCAGGAACAGCGCCGTGAGCCGGCCGCAACGTCGGATCATCAGACCACGACGGCTGCCGATTCTGCCTCCAACGGCGAGCGCGTCGAGCCGCTGCGTGGCGTGCGCGCGGTGATGGCCCGGCGGATGAGCGAGGCGGCGTCGACGATTCCGCACTTCGCCTACGGCGAGGAGTTCGATGTCACCGAACTGCTGACGCTGCGGGAACGTCTCAAAGGCGATTTCGAAGCCCGCGGCGAGCGGCTGACGCTGATGCCGTTGCTGATGAAGTCGCTGGCGCTGGCCGTGGCGGAGTTCCCCTTGCTCAACTGCCGGCTCAATCCGGCAGCCGACGCCATTCATTACCAGGCTGCCTGCCATATCGGCATGGCGGTGGACAGCGCCAGCGGCCTGCTGGTGCCCAACGTCAAGCATGTCGAACGACTGAGCTTGCGCGAAGTGGCGAGCGAGGTGGAGCGCCTGACCCGCGCTGCCCGCGACGGGCGAGTCGAACCGGCCGATCTCAAGGGCGGCACGATCAGCATTTCCAACATCGGCGTGCTGGGCGGCACCTACGCCATGCCGATCATCAACGCGCCGGAGGTGGCGATCGTCGCCCTTGGCCGAGTCCAGCGGCTGCCGCGTTTCGCGGAAGATGGTTCAGTGGTCTCCCGGGCGATCATGACCGTGACCTGGTCCGGCGATCATCGGGTGCTGGATGGCGGCACCATGGCGCGCTTCTGCAATCGCTGGAAGGGCTATCTGGAAGGGCCGGAGACGATGCTGGCCGAGCTGCGCTGAGCGCGGAGCGGACTCCCATGACCGAGCCGACGGAGCTGCAGCAGTTCTACATTCCCGAGGAGCAGTCGGTCTATCTGCTCAGCCAGAGCCAGGCGCGGCAGCTGCGGGAGTGGATAGAGCGCTGCCGTCACCAGCTCGCCCAGGTCGGCTATCGCGAGGTCGAGCTGGTCGGCAAGGGCGCCTATGGCTTCGTCTTCGCGGGTATCGATAGCGCCGGCGATAGCCACGTCTTCAAGTTCACGCGCCAGAATTTGCCGCAGTCGTTCCACGAACGCCTCGAGGAGGAGGCGTTCATGCTCGAACAGGTCGATCATCCGCGCGTTCCCAAACTGATCGCCTACCGTACCCTGCGCCATCAGGCGATGCTGGTGATGGCGCGTGCGCCGGGCACCAATCTGGAAGAGTTCTCGCTACGCCAGGGCCGACTGACAGCGCGGCTGGTGATCGGGATCGCCGCCCAGCTGGCCGACATCCTGCGCGCGCTGCGCCGCGAATCTGCCGAGGGCCGGCTCGTGGTTCACGGCGATATCAAACCCTCCAATCTGATGTTCGATCCCCTGACCGAGCAGATCGCGCTGATCGACTGGGGCTCGTCGGTCTTCGCCCAGCTCGATGCCGAGGGGCAGTTCCTGTCGCGTAACGTGATGGCGCTGATGTCCGCCGATCTTCAGCACACCAACGCCCGCATGGGCGATGTCTACTACATCGGCGAGGAGCAGCTGAACGGCGCGCTGTCCTCGCCGCGTTTCGACGAGCAGGGCGCCGCCGCGACCCTCTATGCGCTCGCGACGGCACAGTCCAGCCGCTTCGGTCATGAGACGATCCCGGCAACCTCGCTGGGCTTGCCGATCGAGTTCGCCCGGGTACTGGATGCCATGCTCAGCAACGACCCCGCACTACGCCGACGGGCCGGGGACTATTTTCTCCAGCACATGCCGCGCATCGCCCGCACCCTTATCAGCGAACCGGTGGCCGCGCCGGAAAGTCCGCTGGTGCCGGTGTGGGTGCGCTCGCTGGAGCAGGAAATCGAGACGGTGATCTACAGCTCGCGCAAGGCGTTTCTGCGTGACGATCATCATCTGGACGAAGCGCGCGATGACACCCTGAGCGCGATCAATGATGTCCAGCTCGATCGCTACTACAAGCAGTTCATGCAGGGCATGGGCGATCTCGAAAAGGCTTTTCTGGTAGCGGTGGGGCGGCTGGGCAAGTATCCGGTGGTGGGTGGCCTGGCGGTGCGCTGGAGCGACGCCGGCGTCGAGTTCGACACCACCTTGAGCCTCAACGAACCCTCGCTGCGAACGGCTTTTGTGGCGGCGGTGAACAACATGATCACCTTGGCCCGGGCGATTCGCCGCCGCGACGGCGTGTTCAAGGCGTGCCTGTTCAACGCCCGGCGCACCCTGCACGTCGACCGTGACGACGCCTCGCAGCCGTTCGTGCCCGACGCGGCCCGCGCGATTCCCTACGAGGTCAGCCCGACGCCGGAACTGGAGGACGCCAGCCGCGAACACTCCTACTTCGAGGACGGCCCGGACCCCGAGGAGTTCCTGCGCCTGCCGACGGTGATGATCGAGGCGCTGTCGCGACTCAATGCCATCCATCACACCGGAATGATCATCTTCGAGGCGCTGCCGACCCATCTGAAGATCCACAGCTACTACCGCCTGCTCGATCCGGCCCGGGAGGCCGAGTTCCGCGCCTGTCTGGAGACGCTGCTGGCGGCGGTGCCGCAGATCGACGGGCTCGGCGTTTCCGGGTACATGAAGATGCCGTACAAGAACACCCGGCATTTCGCGCATCGAACACAGCAGGTCGATTCCTGAACTCGATCCGCGGCAGCGAGTCGCAGCGCTTTACGCTCGATCATTGCGTTTTCGGCACGCTTTTCACCCCATTTGGCCGTTTTTATGGCGGAACCGGGGATGAATCGGATTCGAGTCGGTATAATCCGCGCGTTTTCTGTTCAAGCGGCCCGAAGCTGCCGCCAAGGCAAGCGGCCCGAAGCTGCCGCCAAAGCCAAACGGCCCGAAGCTGCCGCCAAAGCTTTCAAGCGGCCCGAAGCTGCCGCCAAGCCAAGCGGCCCGACGCTGCTGCCGAGCCAAGCGGCCCGACGCTGCCGCCAAAGTGAAACAGCCGGAGACGCTCCCGGGCTTTAAAAACGACACCGGGTCCGGCCTCTCGAAGGGGCGGTATTCCGATAACAGCAATACTCGATGGTGAATTCATGGCCAAGCAATCCCACGTTCATGCGCAGTGGTCCTCGCGCACGGCGTTCGTACTCGCGGCGACCGGCTCGGCCGTCGGTCTCGGCAATATCTGGAAGTTCCCCTACATGGTGGGCGACAGTGGCGGCGCGGTGTTCGTGCTCGTCTATTTGGTCTGCATCGCCCTGATCGGCCTGCCGATCCTGGTTTCCGAATGGCTGCTGGGCCGGCGCGGACAGTCAAACCCGATCAATACCATGCAGACGCTCAGCCGCGATTCGAAGAAATCACCCGATTGGGTGCTGGTGGGCATCGCTGGCGTGCTGGGTTCGTTTCTGATTCTCTCTTTCTATAGCGTCGTCGGCGGCTGGTCGCTCAACTACACCTGGAGCACGTTGACCGGCGATCTGGGCAGGTCCAGCGGAGTCGATGTCGGTGATTACTTCACCACCCTGCTGAGTCAGCCGGGCACGCTGCTGTTCTGGCACACGCTGTTCATGCTGATCACCTTCGGCATCGTCGCCGGCGGCGTCAAAGGCGGCCTGGAGCGGGCGGCCAAATGGCTGATGCCGCTGCTGATCGTGGCGCTGATTCTGCTGATCGGCTTCGGTGCGACCACCGCCGGCTTCGGCGAGGCGGCGGCGTTCATGTTCTCGCCCGACTGGAGCAAGCTCAACGGCGGCGTCATTCTCGCCGCGCTGGGCCATGCCTTCTTCACGCTGTCGCTGGGGATGGGGATCATGATGGCCTACGGCTCCTACCTGGGGCAGGAGGTCAATCTGATCAAGACGGCGCGCACCGTGGTGATTCTGGATACCGTCATTGCCCTGGGCGCCGGCATGGCGATCTTCCCGGTGGTGTTCGCCAACAACCTGGATCCGAGCGCCGGGCCGGGCCTGCTGTTCGTCACCCTGCCGCTGGCGTTCATCAACATGCCGTGGGGGTTGGCGTTCGGCACGATCTTCTTCGCGTTGCTGACCGTGGCCGCGATAACCTCGGCGATCTCGCTGCTGGAGCCGGTGACGGAGTTTCTGGAAGAGCGTACGTCGCTGTCTCGGCTGGGTTCGGCGTTCGTCGCCGCGCTGGCGACCTGGGCGCTGGGGATCGCCGCGCTGCTGGCGTTCAACGTCTGGTCCGGCTTCCAGCCGTTCGGCTTCAACGTCTTCGACCTGCTCGACGCGCTCACCAGCAAGCTGATGCTGCCGCTGACGGGCCTGGCCGCGATCGTCTTTACCGCCTGGTTCCTGGATAGCGAGGGTGTGAAGCAGGAGCTGGGTCTGGGGCCGAAAGGCCGGGTGCTGTGGCACTACGTGTCGCGTTACGTAGCGCCGATCGGGGTGGTCGTGGTGTTCTTCAATAGCCTGTAGAGCGTCGATCGCCTTGGCACGCTTCGACGCGTGACAGGGCTCTGCCGTCGGAGAGGGTTCCGACGGTTCAGGCAGCGGCCGCTGTTCTCTTCGAGGACGCGGCCGCTGATCGTTGAGGCCGGCGAAGCGAAAGAGTTGCGAATGAGTGGCGAAAGAGCGGACGGCTGCTTGTCAGCGATGCTTCCGGCTTTGCCCCGGGTTTCCGCTACTCTGGCAGCTCGGCGATCTCTTCCGCCAGCTGGCGCTTTTCCTGACGCTGCTCGATACCGCGCCGGGCCTTGAGGTAGCGAACGGCAGCCCTGCGCTTGCGCTGTTCGTGCTCGCTGACTTCCAACGTCATGAAAATGTCGATGATTTCGCTTTTCAGGGTGTGAAGATGTTCGACGGTCGTCATGATCGAATCTCCTGGCATCCTCGGATCGGTCGGTTAGCACCCGACATGCATACTATACCTAACATTACAAGATCATGACGGTTAGCTTTTGTCATGCTTTCAACGTCGTTTGTCCCATGTGTCGCCGTTGCAACGAGTCGGGCATACTGAACATGGAAACTTACATCGAAACCCGAAGAGGCAAGTCCGCCTGATGTCGCCACCCGAGAGCCAGCCATGAGCCGTTCGCTGTTCGATGAATTGCGCGTGCACATGGATCGCCTGCGCCGCTCCGAGCAGAAGGTGGCGCGCTTCGTGCTGCGCAACCCCGAAGAGGTGATCCTGATGCGGATCACTGATCTGGCCAGCGAGGCGCAGGTCAGCGAGCCGACGGTGGTGCGTTTCTGTCGTGCCATGGGCATGGCCGGGTTCCAGGAGTTCAAGCTCAAGCTGGCGCAGATGATGGCCAAGGGCAGCCAATACGCCCAGTTCACCATGAACGACGGCGACAGCGTGGCCGAGTTCTCCCACGGTATCTTCGACAGCACCATCGAGACGCTCGAGCAGGTCCGCGATCATCTGGACAACGAGGCGCTGGGCCGCGCGATCGCGGCGCTGGCGGTGGCCAATCGGGTCGAGTTCTACGGTTACGGCGCCTCGGGGATCGTCGCCGCCGATGCCCAGCACAAGTTCTTCCGGCTGCAGATCCAGACCTCGGCCTACTCCGATCCGCATTTGCAGGCGATGTCCGCCGCGACCCTGAAAGCAGGCGACGTGGTGGTGGCGATCTCCCAGACCGGCCGCACCCGGGCGCTGATCGCCAGCGCCAGGACGGCGGTCAAGGCAGGGGCGACCGTGATCGGCCTGTGCCCCAGCGATTCGCCGCTGGCCCGCGAGGTGACGCTGACACTGCCGGTCGACGTGCAGGAAGACACCGAAGTCTACATTCCCATGACCTCGCGTATTGCCCATCTGCTGACCATCGACGTGCTCGCCGTCGGCGTGGCCAAGAATCGTGGCCCGCAGATCAGCGATCAGCTCAAGGCGATCAAACGCAGCCTGGGGTCGCTGAGGGTCTCCAACAACGTGTCGTGACGGCTTCGTGACCGGAAAACGTCGCCTTCGGGCGGCGTTTTTTGTGTCTCGATAACTGTATGTATAGACAGTAATCGTGTTCTGAGTGACACTGTCGGCAACGTTTCAACCGTCTCGGCCACCCTTATGTCGTCACTCGCTTCTCGCCGTTTCCGATGGATATTGCTGCCGCTGCCCGGTACGGGGGCCGGCTGATGAGCAGCCTGGAATCCCTGCTCGACAGCCGTCAGGTCTGGCGTGCCCAGGCGGGCGGCGTCAGCGACGGTGGCGATGCGATTGCCAGCGGGCACGCCGAGCTCGACGCGCTATTGCCGGGTGGCGGCTGGCCGTCGGCCGCCATCAGCGAGCTGCTGTCGTC
Organism: Salinicola sp. MH3R3-1; assembly: GCF_001937155.1. NCBI lineage: Bacteria > Pseudomonadati > Pseudomonadota > Gammaproteobacteria > Oceanospirillales > Halomonadaceae > Salinicola > Salinicola sp. MH3R3-1. The sequence continues at coordinate 186,020 of NZ_MSDP01000007.1, forward strand.
GGGGGCCGGCAACGGTGAGCTCGCCCTGCTGTGGCCGCTGCTTTCGCGGATGACCCGCGAGGGCCGGCCGGTGGTGCTGGTATCGCCACCGGGCGTGCCGTATCCGGCGGCGTGGCGGCAGGCGGGCGTGGCGCTCGAACAGTGTCACTGGCTGGACGTGCAGGGGCGCGAGGCGCTATGGGCGACGGAGCAGTGTCTTCGTGCCGGCTGTTGCGCAGTCGTAGTCGCCTGGCTGCCGCAGGCCGATAGTCGTCTCATGCGCCGGCTGCAGGTGGCGGCGACGAGCGGGAATACGCTGGCGTTCGTTCACCGGCCGCTGGCGAAAGTGGCCGAAGCCTCCCCGGCGCCGCTGCGAATACGACTGCACCGGCATGCCGAGCTGGAGATCCTCAAGTGTCGCGGTGGCTTTGCCCCTGCGCGGCGAATCGCCTTCGGCGCCGGAGCGTGACGCCATGCGCTGGGTCTGCCTGCTGTTTCCGCGCCTGGCCCTGGAGGGTGCGCTGCGCCGCCGTCCCGATCCCGAGGCGCCGTTCGCGCTGATCGACGGGCCGGTACAGCGTCAATGCATTCGCGCTGCCAATCGCGCCGCGCGTGAGCAGGGCGTCAAGCCCGGCCAGGCGCTGGGCTTTGCCGAAGCGCTCTTCAATGCACCCGAACATGTGCAGGTTAATGCGCCGCTTTCCAAGGCGCCCGGACACGCGCACTTCAACGCGCCCGATGCCTCGCCAGATAGGGGTTCTCGATCCGGTTCGAGTCAGCGGCTCGAGACGGCACTCTTCGATGTCGACTCGGTGGAGCGCTGGCGCCGACGGCTGGCGACCTGGGCCTACGGTTTCAGCGCTCAGGTCAGCCTTCACTACCCGCATGCGCTGGTGTTCGAAGTCGCCAGCAGTCTCGATCTGCTGGGCCCGTGGCCGCGTCTGGAGGCGCGACTGCGGGCGGAACTCACCGCACTCGGTTTTTCGCATCGGCTGGTGATCGCCCCCAACCCGGCGGCGGCGCGAGTCCTGGTCAATGTCCACGACGGGCTGGCGGTGGACGACACCGGGCTGGAGTCGGCGCTGGCAACGCTGCGTCTCGACCGCGCCGGGCTGGCGAGCATCGATGCCGATCGTGACATCCTGCAGACCCTGAATCGCAGCGGTTTCCAGCGGCTGGGAGAGCTGTTCGCCCTGCCGCGCAACGCCCTGGCCCGACGTTTCGGTGGCGGTCTGATGCGCCACCTGGCCGAACTGCGCGGGGAGTGGCCACTGGCGCTCGATTACCACCGCCCGACGCCGCGGTTTTCCCGCACTTTCGAATTCGACCAGCCGGTACATGCCATCGCCGGTCTGGCCTTTCCACTCAAGCGGCTGTTGCAGGAGCTGGGCGTGTTTCTGATGGGTCAGGATGCGGGGGTCGAGCGGTTCCGGCTGACGTTCGAGCTGGAAGATGGCCCGCCGCAGACCGTCGAGATCGGTCTGTTGGCGGTACAGCGCGACCCCGACACGTTGCTCGAGCTGACCCGCGCCCATCTGGAGCGCGTGCGTCTCGCCGGCCCGGTGACGACCTTGACGCTTTTCGCGCCTCAACTGGCGGCCTATGCGCCGATTCGGCGCGAACTGCTGGAGGGGCCGGCACGTCAGGCCCAGGCCTGGGCGGCGCTGCATCAGCGGCTGGTGGCGCGGCTGGGGGCGCCGGTGCTCAAGACGCTGGTCGAACATCGCGAGCATCGCCCGGAAAAGGCGGTGCTGAACGGCGCCGGGCCACGGGCGCGTGACGCCAGTGCCGGCCCGCCGCGCCCCGGCTGGCTGGCCAGCGTGCCGCAGCGCTGCGATGGCGACGTGGTGCAGCTGCTGGCGGGGCCGGAGCGGATCGAAAGCGGCTGGTGGGACGGCGACGACATCCGCCGCGACTACTACCTGGCCCAGTGGGCCGACGGCCGTCAGGCCTGGGTCTGGTGCGAGCCGGAGCGGCAGGGCTGGTACCTGCACGGCTGGTTCGGATGAACGATGGCTTTTCACTGCGGCCCGACACTGCCGCCTCATCGCGGCCTGACATTGCCGCCTTATCGCGGCCCGATGCTGCCGCTTCGGACGCCCGACAAAGCCTGGGCGCGGCACCGGGCGCGGCACCGGACGCCTGTAGAATCGGCGCGGGTGCGGGCACCTGTAGAATCGGCGCGGATGCGGGCGCCTTTAAAGACCCCTACGCCGAGCTGCACTGCCTTTCCGCCTTCAGCTTCCAGCGCGGGGCCTCGACCGCGGAGGAGCTATTCGAGCGCGCCGCGCGGCTCGGCTATCGGGCGCTGGCGATCACCGACGAGGCCACGCTGGCGGGGATCGTGCGCGGCTGGCAGGCGTCGCGGGAGCACGGTGTCGCGCTGATCGTCGGCGCCGAATTTCGTACCCAGTGCGGTATTAAGCTGGTGCTGCTGGTGGAGAGCCAGCGCGGCTACGAAGCGCTCTGCGGGTTGATCACTCGCGTCCGCGGTCGCGCGCCCAAGGGCGAGTATCGGCTGCTCGCCGGGGATCTCGACGAGCTCGACGGCGGCGAGGGTCTGTTCGCGCTGTGGATCCCCGGCGCCGTGCCGGACCCTGCCATCGGCCAGCGGCTGGCACGCGCCTTTCCCGATCGGCTGTGGTTGGCGGTGGAGCTCCACTATGGTTTCGACAATGGCTGCGACAACGCCGCGCGTCTGGCCCAGCTGCAGGCCCTGGCCGAAACGCTAGGCATACCGGCGCTGGCGGCGGGAGACGTTCACATGCACGCCCGCGGCCGGCGGGCGCTGCAGGATTGCCTCACCGCGATCCGCCACCATCAGAGCGTTTTCGAGGCCGGCGATACCCTGTTTGCCAACGGCGAGCGCCATTTGCGCAGCCGCGATGCGCTATCCGCGATCTATCCCGCCGAGCTGATGGCCGAGAGCGCGGCGCTGGCGGCACGCTGTCATTTCGATCTCGGCGAGCTTCGCTACACCTATCCTCACGAAGTGGTGCCGGACGGCAAGACGCCGGCCGAATGGTTGCGCGAGCTGACGGCCCGGGGCTGCGCGCGACGCTGGCCGGCAGGTGTGCCGGAGAAGGTCGCCCGGCAGATCGACTACGAACTCACACTGATCGAGGAGCTCGGCTACGAGCACTACTTCCTCACCGTTCACGACATCGTCGACTTCGCGCGGCGCCAGCAGATTCTGTGCCAGGGGCGCGGCTCGGCAGCCAACTCGGCGGTCTGTTACGCGTTGGGGATCACGTCCATCGATCCCTCGCAGACATCGCTGCTGTTCGAGCGCTTTATCTCCCGCGAGCGCGACGAGCCGCCGGATATCGATGTCGATTTCGAACACGAACGCCGCGAAGAGGTGATCCAGTACGTCTTTCGCCGCTACGGCCGTCATCGCGCAGCGTTGACCGCCGTGGTCAGCCATTACCACGCTGCCGGGGCGATCCGCGATATCGGCCGGGCGCTGGGCTTCGCGCCGGAGCGCATCGATCAGTTGGCCCGCTGCGCCGGACGCTGGACGGACGTCATTCCTGACGAGTCGCGACTCAGAGAGCAGGGCTTCGAGCCGCAAGAGCCGATGCTCAAACGCCTGCTGGTGCTGGCCGGCACGCTGGTCGGCTTTCCGCGCCATCTCTCTCAGCACCCGGGCGGGTTTGTGATTTCGGAGGCGTCGCTGCAGACGCTGGTGCCGGTGGAGAACGCCGCCATGCCCGAGCGCACCGTGATTCAGTGGGACAAGGACGATCTCGATCTGATCGGCCTGCTCAAGGTCGACGTACTGTCGCTGGGCATGTTGACGGTGCTGCGGCGCAGTTTCGATTTGCTCAAGCGGCATAGAAGACTCGATTACGGGCTGGCGGATCTGCCACCTGACGACCCCGAGACCTACGCCATGATCCAGCGCGCCGACACGATAGGCGTGTTCCAGATCGAATCCCGCGCACAGATGGCGATGCTGCCGCGGCTCAAGCCGGCCAAGTTCTACGATCTGGTGATCGAAGTGGCGATCGTGCGCCCCGGGCCGATCCAGGGCGACATGGTTCATCCCTATCTCAAGCGGCGTAACGGCGAGGAACCGGTGACCTATCCTTCCGAGGCGGTCAAGGCGGTGTTCGAGCGCACGCTGGGCGTCCCGCTGTTTCAGGAGCAGGTAATGGCCCTGGCGATCGAAGCGGCCGGCTACAGTCCCGGCGAGGCCGATCAGTTGCGCCGTTCGATGGCCGCCTGGAAGCGCCATGGCGGACTCGAGCCCCATCGCCAGCGCATCGTCGAGGGCATGCTGGAGCGCGGCTACGAACTGAGCTTCGCCGAGCGCATCTTCGAGCAGATCAAGGGTTTCGGCAGCTACGGTTTTCCCGAATCCCACGCCGCTAGTTTTGCCCTGTTGACCTACGCCAGCTGCTGGCTCAAATGTCACGAACAGGCGATCTTCGCCTGCGCCCTGATCAACAGCTGGCCGATGGGCTTTTATTCGCCGGATCAGGTGCTGCAGGATGCCCGCCGCCATGGCGTCGAGGTTCGCCCGGTCGACATTCGCGAGAGTCAGTGGGAAAGCACGCTGGAGGACGCCCCCCAAAGCACGGGCCGGCTGGCGATCCGGCTGGGCCTGCACATGATCAAGGGCCTGGCCGAGAGCGACGGCGAGCGGCTGTTGGCGGCGCGCGACACGCCCGGCTGCGACAGCGTCGAGCGTCTGGCGGCACGGTCTGGAATCAAACGGACGGTGCTCTCGCGGCTCGCCGATGCCGGAGCGCTGGAAGGGCTCGCGGGGGATCGTCATCGGGCGCGCTGGGCCACGGCCGGTATCGAGGATTCGCTGCCGCTGTTCGCCCAGGCTGACGTTGAGATCGTCACCGACGCTGAAGAGGAGGCACTGGTGTTGCCGGCCATCGAAGTGGGTGAAGCGATCAAGGCGGATTACGCCACGCTCGGCACCACGCTGGGACCGCATCCGATGTCGCTGCTGCGCCAGCGCTGCCACACGAACGGTATTCGGGGGCTGGGGGGCGTGGTGGATTCGAAACGCCTGGCCGATCTGCCGAGCGATATCGGCGTGGCGATTGCCGGACTGGTGGTCGGGCGACAGCGTCCCGGCTCTGCCAAGGGGGTGACTTTCCTCACCCTCGAGGACGAATTCGGCATGGTCAATGTCGTGGTCTGGCCGCATCTGGCCGTGCGCTACCGTCGTATCCTGCTGGAATCACGCATGCTGCGGGTGAACGGCAAGCTGGAGAGTCAGGAAGGCGTGCGTCATGTCATCGCCAAGCGTCTGACCGACCTTACCGGCCTGCTGGAAGGATTGAGCACGCGTAGTCGGGACTTTCATTGAAACAGGTTTCTCCGTCATGGCTCTGTTGTGGTGGCGGCGAGTGAGCACGGCGGCGTGGACTGGCAAAACGGCCGGATCCTGTGGTTAGGTAAGGAACCATTGTGCTACGCAACCGGTCTTCACTGTCATGCTTACGGCGGCGTAGCCACACAGCGACGAGTTTTTCTTTCAGGCACACGACTTTTTCTTTCAAACACAAAAGAGGCGACGGATTTATGGAGAGCATTGGCGTAGGACCCTGGATTGCCATTGCGGTGGCCGTCGGTGCCATTGGCGTGCTGGTCGGCTACTGGCTGGGCACCAGGATGGGCGGCCACAACACCGAACCGATGCGCGAGCTCAACCGCGAGCACAAGGTCTACAAGGAAGACGTTCGCGAGCACTTCGAACAGGTCTCCGCGACCATGACCCGTATGGTCGAGGACTATCGCGAGATGTATCACCACGTTGCCAAGGGCGCCGAGAAGCTTGCCGACATGCATCACGAGACGGTGATCGAGCCGCCGCCCAAGCCCGAAGCGATCACTCAGGATCTGCACGAGCCGGAGGCCTCTTCCGGGGTGTCTGATAAGCCATCCGACAAGCCGTCTGACCAGCCGTCTGACAAACCATCCAGCACCGAGAAGCCGTCTGCCGGCTCCGAGCATCGCGCGTCGCCGGGCATCTCGACTTCGCCGGGTGTCTCGACTTCGCCGGGCATCTCGACATCGCCGGGCATCTCGACCTCGCCGAGTGCTGCCGCGTCATCGGGTATCTCGACTTCGCCAAGCGCTTCCGCGACGCCGGGCGTCTCCAGCGCCGGTCCGAACGCCGGAAACGCCAGCGAACCGAACACGGCGTCGTCGGCTGCCTCCAGAACCTCCTCGGAGCGCCCGCAGGATGCGGCGATTCGCGCCGCTGCCGAGGATGCCGCCACCCAGCGTGGGCCGTCTTCGGATAAGCGCTAAGCGCCCCGGCGGGGCTTGCCGGCTATGTTAAGCTGGCGCGCTCTTTTCCATTCCCATCAGCAGGCCCCGCACGGTACCCAATGGATGATGTCTCGGCACTAATCGACTCCCTCAACGCCAATCAGCGCGAGGCCGTCGCCGCGCCGCCCGGTAATATGCTGGTGCTGGCCGGTGCCGGCTCGGGCAAGACCCGGGTGCTGGTGCATCGTATCGCCTGGCTGATGCAGGCCGAAGGCGTCTCTCCCTACGCCATTCTGGCGGTGACCTTCACCAACAAGGCGGCCCGCGAGATGCGCACGCGTCTCGAGGCGCTGCAGGGCGCGTCGCTGCGCAACATGTGGGTCGGCACCTTCCACTCCATCGCCCATCGCCTGCTGCGCACGCATTGGCACGACGCGCGGCTGCCCCAGCATTTCCAGATCATCGACAGCGACGATCAGCTGCGACTGGTCAAACGTCTGCTGCGCGACCACAACGTCGACGACGAGCGTTATCCACCCAAGCAGGTGCAGTATTTCATCAGCGGCTGCAAGGAAGAGGGGCTGCGCCCTCAGCAGGTGTCGACCCACGGCGACCCTTACATGGCCAAGATGGTCGAGCTCTACGAGCTCTATCAGCTGACCTGCGAGCGGGGCGGACTGGTCGATTTCGGCGAGCTGCTGCTGCGCAGCCTGGAACTGCTGCGGGATACGCCGGCCCTGCTCAAGCACTATCGCGAGCGTTTCGGACATATCCTGGTCGACGAGTTCCAGGACACCAACACCCTGCAGTACGCCTGGTTGAAATTGCTGGCCGGCGCTGATGGCAATGGCGGGAGCGACGACGATCGCGCGGCGATGATCGTGGTCGGCGACGACGATCAGTCGATCTACGGCTGGCGCGGGGCCAAGGTCGAGAACATTCGCCGCTTCGAGAGCGAGTTCGCCAACACCCGGACCGTGCGCCTGGAGCAGAACTATCGCTCCACCAGCGTGATTCTGGATGCCGCCAACGCGCTGATCAGCCAGAACAGCGGGCGCATGGGCAAGGAGCTGTGGACCGACGGCGACACCGGCGACAAGATTTCGGTCTACGCCGGTTTCAACGATCTCGACGAGGCGCGCTTCATCGTCGATACCATCGGCGAGCAGTCGCGTAACGGTTTCTCTCGACGCGAGATGGCAATTCTCTATCGCTCCAACGCGCAGTCGCGGGTGATCGAGGAAGCCCTGATCCGCAGTGGCGTGCCGTATCGCATCTATGGCGGTCAGCGCTTCTACGAGCGCCTCGAGATCAAGAACGCGCTGGCCTATCTGCGGTTGCTGCTCAATCGCGAGGACGACGCCTCGCTGGAGCGGGTGATCAACGTACCGCCACGCGGTATCGGCACGCGCACGGTGGAGATCCTGCGTCATCGCGCCAGGGATACCAATGTCTCACTGTGGCAGGCGCTGCATGACAGCCTCAGCGACGGCACGCTCAAGGGGCGTGCGGGCAATGCGCTCAACGCCTTCGCCGAGCTGATCGAACGCCTCGACAACGACACCGCCGGCATGGCGCTGTACGAGATCATCGATCACGCCATTCAGATCTCCGGCCTGATCGAGCATCACCGCAGCGAGAAGGGCGAGAAAGGCCAGGCGCGGGTCGAGAACCTCGAGGAACTGGTCAATGCGGCGCGGGCGTTCTCGCAGAATGCCCAGGCCAATCCGATCGACCTGCAGGAGGTCGGCGAAGGCGCCGCGGCGCTGGAGCCGTTCCTGGCCGAGGCGGCGCTCAATGCCGGCGATCACGAAGCCGACGAGTTCGAGGACTGCGTGCAGATGATGACGCTGCACTCGGCCAAGGGGCTGGAATTCCCGGTGGTGTTCGTGGCCGGCATCGAAGAGGGGCTGTTCCCGCACAAGATGTCGCTGGAGGAGCCGGGACGCCTCGAGGAGGAGCGCCGGCTCTGCTATGTCGGCATGACCCGCGCCATGCGCAAGCTCTATCTGACCTACGCCGAGATTCGCCGTCTGCACGGTCGCGAAACGATGGCGCGGCCCTCGCGGTTTTTACGCGAAGTGCCCGAGGAGCTGCTCGAGGAAGTGCGTCTGCGCGGTCAGATCTCGCGGCCGGTGACGTCGCGGCCGAACGTGGGGCCGGCACGCCAGCAGGGCATCGAAGGCGTCGACGACCTGCCGTCGCTGTCGCTTGGCCAGCGGGTCAGCCATCCGCTGTTCGGCGAGGGCGTGATTCTCGATGCCGAGGGCGAAGGCGCGCGGGCCCGGGTTCACGTCAGCTTCGAAGGCGAGGGTGACAAGTGGCTGGTGCTGGGCTTCGCCAAGCTCACGCCGCTGTGACCACGTGCGGTTCACGTCGCCGCCGGGTCGGCCCAATGCGGATGTCGTCATCTGTTTGCAATACTGTTGTGCCAGAATGGCGAGATAGGTCGTAAAACGTTCGTCGCGCCCCTGCTTTTCTTCGCGCCTCTCATTTGGAGCCTCGCATGGATATCACCAGCGATACCCACAGTCAGCACATCTCGCAGCAGTTCAATCAGGACCTGGAAGCCATCAAGACCCAGCTGATGGCGATGGGCGGGCTGGTCGAGAAACAGCTTCAGGAAGCGCTGGCGGCCCTGCTGGACGGTGACAGCCAGCTGGCCATCCGGGTGCGCGACAATGACAGCAGCGTCAACGACATGCAGCTCAAGATCGACGAGGAGTGCGTGCGGATTCTGGCGCGGCGCCAGCCGGCTGCCTCCGACCTGCGCCTGGTCATTGCGGTCATCCGGGCCACCAACGATCTCGAACGCATGGGTGACGAAGCCAACAAGATCGCGCGCAATGCGCTTGACCTGATCGAGGCCGGACGGATTCCCCAAGGCAGCGTCGAGATTCGTCATATCAGCGAGCACGTCGGCCATATGCTGCGCGATGCGCTCACCGCCTTCGCCCGTTTCGATACCGAACTGGCGCTGAAAGTGGTTCAGGAAGATGCTTCGGTGGACAGCGAATACACCACTGCCATGCGCTCGCTGGCGACCTTCATGATGGAAGATTCGCGCTCCATCGGCGGCGTGCTGAGTGTGATGACGGTACTGCGAGCGCTGGAGCGGATCGGCGATCACGCTGACAACCTCGCCGAGCATGTCATCTATCTGGTCAAGGGCCACGATATTCGCCATACCTCGAAGAAAGAGCTCGACGCGGAAGCCCTGCGCGGTCGCTAGCGCCGCAGCAGGGGCGGCACTGGCTATCGCCGCATTGACGCGACATCGGCGGGACTGTGTTAGCGTGTCGATCACGCAACATACTGTCTGGTCGACGGATTCGGCATGATCTATCCCCTGAAAGCGATTATCGAAGGCACGCGTCTGGTTTTCGAACCCGGCCTGCGCCGCTACGTAATTGGCCCCATCGTGGTCAATCTGCTGCTTTACGGCGGCACCCTTTTCTATCTGTTCGAGAATTTCGGCGGCTGGCTGGATTACGGCATGGGTCAGATCCCCAGCTGGCTTACCTGGCTGGAGTGGCTGATCTGGCCGCTGCTGGTGGTCGCGCTGGCACTGATCGTCTTCTTCACCTTCACGCTGGTCTCCAATCTGATCGCGGCGCCGTTCTACGGTTTTCTGGCCGAGAAAGTGGAAACCCGGGTCACCGGGCGGCCGCCGAGCGACGAGCGCGGTCTGGTCAGATCCGGTGTCGATGCGCTGGGGCGTGAACTGGTCAAGCTGGGCTACATTCTGCCGCGCATGGCGTTGCTGTTCCTGCTGGGCTTCGTGCCGGGCCTGAATCTGATCACGCCGTTTCTGTGGGCGGCGTTCTCGGCCTGGATGATGGCGGTTCAGTATCTCGATTATCCGATGGACAACAACCAGGTCGGTTTCACCGACATGCGTCGCCGACTGCGCGCGCGCTGGTGGCCGACGCTGACCTATGGCGCCTGCATGTCGGTGGCGACCTGGGTGCCGGTGCTCAACCTGATTCTGCTGCCCGGCGGCGTTGCCGGTGGCGTCATGCTGTGGGATCGCTACTACCGCTCCATGGTCCCGGTCGCCCGCTGAGGACAAGCCGTCCGCGAGAGCGAGCGCGTGGCAACAAAATGCCGGGCTGGGGTTGAAAGTCGCCGTGGACAACGCCATCTACAATGAACGACATGGAGATTTGCCGAAGCCTTGATGCCAACGTTGTCGACGCTTCGGAAAATCTTTCAAAATCAAGGTGATTGATAATCTGGGCATAGCCGAACAGTGCTCGAGCTCGCTTGACACTGTGGCCCGTTGCTCACTATTTTGATTCACCCGAGAGGCGCCCGCGTTGGGCAATGCCTCCTCACGAAAGGGAGTTTAGATCATGGCTCATAGCTTACCGTCGCTACCCTATGCGTATGACGCGCTGGAACCCAAGATCGACGCAATGACGATGGAGATTCACCACTCTCGTCACCATCAGACTTACGTCAACAACCTCAACGCCGCGCTGGAAGGTACTGGCCTCGAGGACGTACCGGTCGACAAGCTGATGGCCGATATCGACAAGGTGCCGCAGGACAAGCGCCAGGCCGTCATCAACAACGGCGGTGGTCACGCCAACCACTCCCTGTTCTGGACCGTGATGTCCAAGGACGGCGGCGGCAACCCGACCGGCAAGGTCGCCGAAGCCATCGAGAGCGAGCTGGGCGGTTTTGAGGCTTTCAAGGAAGAGTTCAAGAAAGCGGCCGTCGGCCGATTCGGCAGCGGCTGGGCATGGCTTGTCGTCACGCCGGAGAAGAAGCTCAAGGTCATCAATACCCTGAACCAGGACAGCCCGCTGATGGACGGCGTGACGCCGATCCTGGGCCTGGACGTCTGGGAACACGCTTACTATCTGAAGTATCAGAACAAGCGTCCGGACTACATCGCTGCGTTCTTTGACGTCATCAACTGGGATGAAGTCAACCGCCGCTATGCCGAAGCCACCGCCTGAACTTCGGCGTTGACTGTCTCGGTATGAGATAGAGTAAGTATACGAGATGCCCTCGCCTCGGTTTCATTGCCGAAGCGGGGGCATCTTGCGTTGATTCCCACCACCGCGCCTTTTCTGATAGGCTGAGGCCGTTGGCTTCCTGCCGGCTCATTGCCCGACTCTCGTTCCCACTCTCGCCAGACGACCCGACATGACGACAAAGCGCTGCGATGCCAATTTAACGCTCACTGATGTAAATAATTTTCAATTGCGCCTGAGATCGTTTCTGGATGAGTACGACGTGGCCTATCGTAGCGACGAGCGCCAGGTGGCGATCGACCTGCCGGGGGGCGAGGCGCGCTTCTCGATCAGTCGGGTCGGCCTGCATCTCGAAGCCGAGGCGTCGACGCGGGATGGGCTGGAAACACTGCGCAGCATCATCGAACACTACGTGTCGCTGTTTGCCGGCGAGAACGCGCTGCCGCTGCACTGGCATGGCGACGTCATCGCCGCGCCCACGTTCGCCAACTTCCGCGAGATGCGGGTAACGCGAGTCGAAGACCTGAGCCCCAGTATTCGCCGGCTGACGCTGACCGGTGAGGATCTGGCGCGTTTCGATCATTCCGAAGAGTGGCACGTACGCCTGCACTTCCCGCCCGCCGGAATCGCACGCCCGCAGTGGCCGCGGCCCACCGCGCAAGGCGGCACACAGTGGCCGCCGGAGGATCAGCGCGCCGAGATTCGCTACTACACCATTCGTCGCCTGGACGTCGCCAGCGGCGAGGTCGAGATCGACTTTCTGCTGCACGAGGCGCCGGGGCCCGGCGGTGACTTCGCCCGTCGCGCCCAACCCGGCGACGTCTGTGGCATGGCCGGCCCCTATGGGCGGGGCGTCGCCGCGGCATCGCACTATCTGCTGGCCGGTGACGAAACCGCCATTCCTGCCATCGCGCGGCTTTTGGAGACGCTACCGACCAGCGCGCAGGTTGAGGCGTGGCTTGAGGTCGAATCGCCGGTGGATGAGCTGGACCTGCCCGTTTCCGATCACTGCCGCGTCAGCTGGCGTCACCGCTGCCGTGGGCACGCACCCAGCGAGCAGCTCGCCTCGGCGGTGGTCGAGTCGATGCCCGCGGCCAGGGACGATCTGTTCGTCTGGTTCGCCGGCGAAGCGGAGGTCAGCCAGCGCCTGCGCAAGCGCCTTAAACAGGAGTTCGGGCTGCAGAAGGGGCAGCACTTGGTGACGGGCTACTGGAAGAGAGAGACCGGCTGAGCCCAGCGCCTATTGAGTTCGTTCGAGTACCAGCAGCGGGTCGATCCGGGTATCGAACCAGTTCATGCCCCAGTGCAGATGAGGGCCGGTAGCGCGGCCGGTGGAACCCACCGCGCCGATCACCTCGCCCTGTTCGACACTGTCGCCGACTTTCACATCGATTCGCGACAGATGGAGAAAGTTGGAGCTGATACCGTAACCGTGATCGAGCAGCACGGTACCGCCGGTCAGATAGAGATCGTCGGCAAAGGTGATCACGCCGCTGGCCGGCGCCTTGACCGGCGTACCCTCGGCGGCGGCGATGTCCATTCCCGAGTGCGCCGAACCCGGCGTGCCATTGTAGATCCGCTGATTGCCGAAGCGCCCGCTGATCCGGCCTTTTACCGGCCAGATGAAAGGCTGGGCGAAGCCCACCCGATCGTCATTACGCGCGCGCTCGGCGCTGACGGCGGCCTGCTCGCGCTGGATACGCTGGGCGATCTCCGGTGGCGGCGAGACCGTCTTGGGTGGCACGCCGTCGATGCGCTCGATCGGCCAGTCCCGCGGGGTGACCGCCACCGATATCTGGCGACTGCGCCCGTCGGGCGTCGTGATATCGACGGTCTCGGCGCCGCTGGCATCGCGGCCCACCCCGAACACCACTGTGCCATAGCCGGTGACGCGCAGATCGTGCCCGGCCGTCGTCACCTGACTGCCCGGCGGAACGCGACCGATCACCATCGAGCCTTGCTGCACGCTATCGGGAAAGGTGATCGGGATGGTATCGATACGAGCGGTGTCGGCGCGAACGCCGGCGATGGCACACGACCACAGCAGCACAAAGGCAGTGGCGCCGACCAGGCGGCGCCAGGAGAGGAAAGCGGGGGTTGTCGGCAGGGTCGTCGGCACCGGTGAAGCTCCGTATCGCGGGATGCCGCCACCATAACCCGATCTGATGGCGGGAGAAACGGTGGCGGGAGAAACGGTGGCGGGGGAACGGTGGCGGCAACGAGCGCCTGGATCCGAGCCAGATTCTGTCCCAGACCTAGAACGATTCCCAGTTGTCGTTATCGTCTCGCGCCGGTCGGGAAGGCGATGCCGTACTCGGCGCTGGGATCGGTGCCAGCTTGGGCGTCGATGACGCCGCCGTGGCTGATGTCGTGGCTGATGTCGTGGCCGTGGCCGATGTCATGGCCGCTGTCGGCGACGAACGGTAGCGTGTCATCAGGTCGCCATACTCGACATTGGCGACCTTGAATCCGGCCAGGGCCTGCTCCAGCGTCGCCACCTGCGCGTTGAGCGTGGAGGCGGCGGCGGAAGCCTGCTGTACCAGCGAGGCGTTCTGCTGGGTCACCTGATCCATCTGCACCACGGCTTCGTTGACCTGATCGATTCCGTTGGACTGTTCGCCGGAGGCGACCGAAATCTCCTCGATCAGATCGGTCATGCGGGCCACGGACTGGACGACGCGGCGAATGGTGTCGCCTGCCGTCGCCACGATCTCGGAGCCGGCATCGATCTTGCGATTGGAGGCGTCGATCAGTTGGCGAATCTCGCGGGAGGCATCGGCGCTGCGGCTGGCCAGCGTGCGCACTTCGTTGGCGACCACGGCGAAGCCTCGGCCCTGTTCGCCGGCCCGGGCGGCCTCGACCGAGGCATTGAGCGCCAGGATATTGGTCTGGAAGGCGATCGAGTCGATCACCCCGACGATCTCGGTGACCTGGCGCGAGCTGTCGGTGATGCCCTGCATGGTCGAGACGACCTGATCCATCATCTCGCCGCCCTCCGTCGCGGTGGTGCGCGCCTCGCCGGCGAGGCCGCTGGCTTGGCGGGCGTTGTCGGCGTTCTGGCGCACGGTCTGGGTCAGTTCTTCCATGCTGGAGGCGGTCTCGCCGATGGACGCGGCCTGCTGCTCGGTCCGCGCCGCCAGATCCTGGTTGCCGTTGTGAATCTGGCCGACACCGACGGTAATGGTGGTCGAAGCGTGGCGAATATCGGTCATCGATGCGGCCAGATGAGCGCGCATCCCCTCGATGGCCGCGAGCAGGCTGCGGTCGTCGCCCGAGCGCACGTTCAGCGGCGTGGTGAGATCGCCCTGGGCGATATCCTTGACCGCATCGCGGGCCTGGCGCGGGTCGCCACCGAGATCGCCCAGCACGTTGCGGATGACCCAGCCCATGATCAGCGTGATGATCGCCCCGATGACCCCGGCGATGAGGCTCATCTTGAGTACGCCGGCCCAGAACGCCTGCTGGATGTCGCTGATGTAGACGTTGGCGGCGAGGTACCAGTCCCACTCGGGCACGTAGCGGACGTAGTTGAGGCGGGACACGTCTTCGCCGTCGGCATTGGTCGAGGTGTACTCCAAGGTACCGTCGTCGGGCGAGTCCGCCAGCGCCTTGAGTTCGCGATAGAAATAGACTCCGTTGTCGTCGCGGAAGTCGCTCATGTCGCTGCCGATCTCACGCTTGGGGTGATAGACCAGATGGATGTTGCTGTCGAAGGCATAGACATAGCTGCCGTCGAGATCCAGCGCCGATAGATTCCTGCGTGCGAAGTTCTGGGCAGCTTCGGTGGAGAACTCGCCGTTGGCCGCGCGCTCGGCATAGCGCTCGACCAGCGTCTGGGCGCTACCCACGAAGCTCTTGAGGCTGTTCACGCGTTCGGCCATCAGCGTCTCGCGCTTCTCCAGGGCCATCCAGCCCACCAGAATCAGCATGCCCAGCCACATCAGGCCGACCGTAATCCAGAGTTTCTGCCGCATCGTCATCGGGAAGGGATCCTTGTTGATCGTGAGAAGTGCGATTCATTTAGATGATTTAGAGGAATCCACTATCGGCCGATGACGATCCAGATTGAGAGGAAAGCGAGAGAAGAGTGAGAGACGAGCGAAAGACAATCGAGAGGAAAGGGAGAGGGAAGCGTGGAAAACCCGAAAAGCGGGAGCGTCAGGCCGGCGTATCGGGCGATACCGAAGTCGGGCGAGCGGGAGCTGCTGCCAGACGCGATGCAGGAAACACGCAGCGAAAGCGCGCGCCGAGTCCCGGGCGGCTGACGATCTCCAGCGTCGCCTCGTGGCGCAGCAGCACGTGCTTGACGATGGCCAGACCCAGGCCGGTGCCGCCGGTGGCAGCGCTGCGGCCCTTGTCGACGCGATAGAAACGCTCGGTGAGGCGCGGGATGTGAATGGGGTCGAAACCGTCGCCATCGTCTTCGACCTCGATGGCGGCGCCGTCGTGCCACGGCTTCCAGCGTAGCGTGATGGTGCTGCCCGCCGGCGTGTAGCGAACGGCGTTGAATACCAGATTGGAGATGGCGCTGCGGATCTCCTTGGTATTCGCCAGCAGCTGCCGAGGCTCCTCGGCTTCTATCGTCAACTGGTGACGTTCGGTGCTCAACTCGCGGGCATCGGCGGCGATGCCCGCGAGCAGCGTCGCCACGTCCAGCGTTTCGCGATCATTGTTGGGGCTGTCGATCTCGAGGCGCGACAGCAGCAGCAGATCCTCGACCAGATTCTGCATGCGCGTGGTCTGCGCCTGCATCTGGCCGAACCCTCGCTGCCAGCGTTCGGGGAGCTGGCCGGCATGGTCCGAGTAGGTCTCGAGATAGCCGGCGAGTACCGTCAGCGGCGTGCGCAATTCATGCGAGACGTTGGCCACGAAGTCACGACGCATCATCTCCAGCTGATGCAGCCGGGTCACATCGCGGGCCATCAGCAGGCGTTCGTTGTCGCCGAACAGGGTGAGATGGAACTGCAGGCTGTGATTGGCCTGAACCGGCGAGGGAATCAGCAGCGGCTCGCGGTAGTCACCCGACTCGAAATAGGCGATGAAGCGCGGATCGCGCAGGAAGTTGGTGATCGGCTGGCCGCGGTCATGGTCGGCCTGCAGGCCCAGCATGTCGCCGGCAGCGCTGTTCCACCAGTCGAGGTCGCCTCGGGAGTCGAGCATCACCACGCTGTCGCGCATCGCTTCGCAGGAGTCCTGGATTCGCCGCAGGATATCGCGCAGACGTCCCTGCAACTGGGTCTGGGCCTTCTGGTAGCTGTACAGGCGGTCGAACAGGTCGCCCCACACGCCGGTACCGGGCGGTGGCGCCTCGCGCGGGTTCTTCAGCAGCCAGATATAGAGCTTGCGCACGTGACGCAGATGCAGGAAGACGTAGAGCCCAAGCCCGGCGGCCAGCCCCCAGCCGAGTCCGGCGAGCAAATTGTGGCCCAGTTCGCCGAGCAGCAGGCCGATCGCGCCCAGTCCGAACAGCATGTAACCGAGACGCCACAGTTCGTTGATCCAGTAGCGCACTTGCTGACTTACTCCCGGGTCGAAAAACGGTAGCCGGTGCCGCGCACGGTCTGGACCAGATGCTGATGCGCTTCACCCAGCGCCTTGCGCAGCCGGCGAATATGCACGTCGACGGTGCGCTCCTCCACGTACACATTGCCGCCCCAGACCTGATCCAGCAACTGGCTGCGGGTGTAGGCGCGCTCCTGATGGGTCATGAAGAACTGCAGCAAGCGGTACTCGGTCGGGCCGATCTCCAGCGCGCCGCCATGGGAAGTGACGCGATGGCTGGAAGGATCGAGGCGCAACCCCTCGACTTCGACCGCTTCCTCGATGCCTGGCGGCGTCGCCCGGCGCAGCACGGCTTTGAGCCGGGCGACGAGCTCGCGTGGCGAAAACGGCTTGGTGATGTAGTCGTCGGCCCCGGCTTCCAGCCCCTGCACCTTGTTGTCCTCCTCGCCCTTGGCGGTGAGCAGGATAATCGGCATCTCGGCGGTGGCTTCCTCGCGTTTCAACCGGCGTGCCAGTTCGATACCGCTGGTACCGGGCATCATCCAGTCGAGCAGAATCAGGTCGGGCTTCTGGTCCAGCGCCATGGCGTGGCCGGTCTGGGCGTTGTCCGCCTCGAGCACGCGATAGTCGGCCATTTCCAGGGCGATGGCGATCATCTCGCGGATCGATGCTTCGTCGTCAACGATGAGTACGGTCTTGGAGCTCATGCGCATGCCTCGGGTGAGCCGCCGGATGACCAATGCCGCGTGATGCGATTGACACGTTGGGGATGGCTTCCGGCCGTGACAGAACGGTGACGATTACATCGTGAAAATATGACAGCGATATGACAGGGGCGCTAGTTCGGTCGGTTTCGTTTCCATCAGACCGGCGGCCACAGCGTCAGCACCAGCCCCGCGAACAGCAAAAGCCCCGACCAGAAATTGTTGAGGAAGGCGCGGAAACAGGCGTCGCGCTCGCGTTCGCGGATCAGCCACTGCTGATAGACGAAGGTCGCCGCCATCGCCGCCAGGCCCAGCCAGAAAAATCCACTCAACACCGGCTGCTCGACGCCGATCCAGGCCAGCAGTATCAGCGTCGCCAGCTGTAGCAGGCCGATGATCCGCTTGTCCCAGCGGCCGAACAGTCGCGCGGTGGACTTGATCCCGATCTTGATATCGTCGTCGCGATCGACCATTGCATACTGGGTATCGTAGGCCACGGTCCAGGCGACGTTGGCGACCAGCAACAGCCAGGCTTCCAGCGGCACGTCGCGACTGATCGCCATGAACGCCATGGGGATGCTCCACGAGAACGCCATGCCCAGTACCACCTGGGGCAGATGGGTGTAGCGCTTCATGAACGGGTAGATTGCGGCGAGCGCGACGCCGACGAAGGAGAGCAGCACGGTGGCGAGATTGGTCAGGCAGACCAGCACGAAAGCCAGCACCACGAGGCCCGCGAACAGGACCTTGGCTTCCTTCTCGCTGATGCGTCCGGTTGCCAGCGGCCGCGACTGGGTGCGCTTGACGTGGCCGTCGAGATGGCGGTCGGCGTAGTCGTTGACCACGCAGCCGGCGGCGCGCATCAGATAGACCCCGAGCACGAAGATGATCAGCGTGGCCCGATCCGGCAGGCCGTCGGCGGCCAGCCACAGCGCCCACAGCGTCGGCCACATCAAAAGCCAGGTGCCGATCGGCTTGTCCAGCCGCGTCAGGCGCAGGAAGTCGGGCAGGCGCGCCAGCCCGCGTGGGCGGGCAGCTGAACCTTCGCCGCGTGGTTGGGCGGCTGGACCAGCGCCGCGTGTCTGGGCGGCTGAATCAGCGCCGCGAGAGCGGGCGGGGTCGGAACCGGCGTGGGACATGGAGTTCTCCGAGACGACAGGCTGTCGATAGCGTGGGCCGAACCTTACACCACCCTTTTCCCGGCTTCGAGTCGTTGTATCCTCGAGGCACGATTGGCCTCCTGCAGGGAGCATGACGCGTATGCGCAGCGGCTTTGGTTTCGATCTCCGGAGCATGGAAATCTTCGTCGAGACGCTGGACCGTGGCAGTCAGAGTGCGGCGGCGGCGGCCCTGGGGCTGAAGCAGTCCTCCGTCTCCCAAAGCCTGGCGACGCTGGAAGAGGTTCTGGGCATCGCGTTGATCGAACGCCATGCGCGGCCGTTGGAACCCACCGCCGCCGGGCGTATCTTCTACGATCGCGCCCGCCGCATGCTCGACACCGCGCGGGCGACCCGGCGCGAACTCGACTCCGGCGCCTTCCGCCAGTTGCATCAGGTGCGCATGGCGCTGGTGGACTCCCTGGCCACTGCGGTGGGGCAGCCGCTGATCGCCGCGATACGTCGCCACACCAGCGATTACACTGTGACCACCGGGCTGTCTCACATGCACGGCCATGCCCTGCTCACGCGCCACGTGGACATCATCATCTCCGACGATCAGCTCGAGGACTACAACGGTCTCGAGCGCCATGCGCTGCTGGCCGAGCCCTTCGTGCTGGTGCTGCCCGGCGACTGGACGGGGCCGGTGGCCAACCTGCCGGCGCTGTCGCGACGGCTCGACTTCGCCCGCTATACCACGCAGTCGCTGATCGGCCAGAGCATCGAGCGGCATCTGCGTCTCAACCGCGTGGAGCTGCCGGCGAAGCTGCATCTCGACAACACCTTTGCCCTGCTGCGACTGGTCGACGGCGGGGCCGGCTGGACCATCACCACGCCGCTATGTCTCTATCAGGCCGGCCTCGACCGGCTGCATCTTCGCATCGAGCCGCTGCCGCTGGCGCCGCTGATTCGCAAGCTGACACTGGTGGCACGCCGCGAGGAGCTGCGCGATCTGCCGGTGCAGCTGGCAACGGAAGCGCGGCGGCTGCTACAGCGTCATTTTCTCGCCGAACTTCGTCATCACCTGCCTCAGGTCGCCGAGCAGGTGCGGATAAACTGATTCGATCGCGACAGTCCCGGGTCGTTTTTCGGTCGCTATCGATTTTTCCGATAGCGCCGCGTTGGGTGGCATTGATCGAGATTGCCTTTCCGCGCGCATCGTGATCAGACTCGAAGCGGACGCGGTCAGACGATGCCGGCGTCGCTCCGTCGCCACTCGAGGGGACTCGGGGAAGATTCGGGGCGGTTACGGCAGCGGATCGCGATGCGAGATGACTCGATCCAGTGGAGACAACAATGACAAACCACGATAAATCCGCCAGTGGCATCGCCTACAAGCAGCAGGATACCCAGTACTTCGAGAAACGCGGCCTGCGCCGTCACGCCGGGCCCTGGTCGCTGTGGGCGCTGGGGGTGGGCGCGGTGATCTCCGGGCACTATTCGGGCTGGAATCTGGGGCTCGCCTCGGGGGGCTGGGGTGGCATGGTGATCGCCACCGTGATCATCGCCATCATGTATCTGGGCCTGACCTTCTGTATCGCCGAGATGTCGCCGGCGCTGCCGCATACCGGCGCCGCCTACTCCTTCGCGCGCTCCTCGATGGGGCCCTGGGGCGGTTTCGTCACCGGACTGTGCGAGAACGTCGAGTACGTGCTCACGCCGGCGGTGATCGTCTTCTTCATCGGCGCCTATCTGGGCGGCATCTTCGAGACCGGGCCGGCGTTCCAGCCAGTGTGGTGGCTGCTGGGCTACATCGTCTTCGTGGGGCTCAACATCGTCGGGGTCGAACTCTCGTTCAAGGTGACGCTCTCCGTCACCTTGCTGGCATTGGCGGTGCTGCTGGTGTTCTGGTTCAGCGCCTTCACCCATCTCGACTTCTCGACCTGGGCGCTCAACATCGCGCCGGGCGGCGGCGAGCTCGAGGGCGGCCATGGCCCGTTCCTGCCGATGGGGATCGGCGGCGCGCTGGCGGCGATGCCCTTCGCCGTATGGCTGTTTCTGGCCATCGAGCAGCTGCCGCTGGCCGCCGAGGAGTCGGTCGACCCGCGGCGCGACATGCCGCGCGGCATCCTGCTCGGCATCACCACGCTGATCGTCTCGGCGGCGATGATCCTGTTCCTCAATCCCTCGGTGGTCGGGGTCGGCGCCTATGCTCTGGGGCAGTCCGGCGAGCCGCTGCTCGATGGCTTCAAGGCGATCTACGGCAGCGGCACGGCGAAGTTCCTGTCGCTGCTCGCGATCATCGGGCTGATCGCGAGCTTCCATACCATCATCTTCGCCCAGGGCCGGCAGATCTATTCGCTCTCCCGCGCCGGCTACTTCCCGACCTTCCTGTCGGTGACCCACGGCTCCCGCAAGACGCCGCACGTGGCGATGATCAGCGGCGCGATCATGGGCATGGTGATCATGCTGATATGCTTCTTCGCCTTCGGCATGCAGGAGGGTTCGGCGGTGATCGGCGGCACCCTGCTCAACATGGCGGTGTTCGGGGCGATGTGCTCCTACATCGCCCAGGCCGCCTCCTTCATCCTGCTGCGCAAGCACCATGCCCACATCGAGCGTCCCTATCGCAGCCCGTTCGGCAATCCGGGCGCCTGGGCGACCATCGTCATCGCGCTGGTGACGATCTACTTCCAGCTCAGCGACGGGACTTATCGCATCGGCGTGATCGGCGTCGCCGCCTGGCTGGCGGTGGGCATCCTCTATTTTGCACTGGTCGGTCGCCACCGCCTGATCCTGTCGCCGGAAGAGGAGTTCGCCATGGAGCAGCGCGACCAGCAGCGCAGCGCCGGTGGTACCGATCGCGCGGCCAAACCCTGAGCGTCATCCCCACAGTCAGCGAGGAACGGTCATGAGTCATCTGCAAGCCAGAGCAGTGAGCACCGTCGAGCAGGCGCGCAAGATCGTCGAGGCGCGAGGTCTCAGCCACGTCAAGGTGGGCATGTTCGATATGGACGGCGTCATGCGCGGCAAGTACATGCAGCGCGACAAGTTTCTCGATGCGCTCGACAAGGGGTTCTCGTTCTGCGACGTGGTGCTGGGCTGGGACAGCAAGGACGAACTCTACGACAACGTGCAGTACACCGGCTGGCACACCGGCTACCCGGACGCGGCGCTGAAGATCGTGCCGGAGAGCTGTCGCGATCTGCCGTTCGAGGGCGACATGCTGCTCTTCCTGGCGGAATTCGACGGCGCGGCCAGCGAGATCTGCCCGCGGGGCCTGCTCAAGCGCGTGCTGGCCCGGGCGGAGTCGCTGGGGTTCGAGGTGCAGGGATCGCTGGAGTACGAGTTCTTCCTGTTTCAGGAGACGCCGGAGTCGGTGCGCGAAAAGGGCTTTCGCAATCTCAAGCCGCTGACCCCGGACATGATGGGCTACTCGATGCTGCGCAGCTCCGTGCACAGCGAGATCTACCATGAGCTGCTGGCGCTGGCGGAGACCATGGATTTCCCCATCGAGGGCCTGCACACCGAAACCGGCCCCGGTGTGCTGGAAGCGGCGATCGGCGTCGACGACGCTCTGCTGGCGGGCGACAAGGGCGCGCTGTTCAAGACCTTCACCAAGGTATGGGCCCAGCGCCGCAACCTGATGGCCACGTTCATGGCCAAGTGGTCGCCGGACTATCCCGGCCAGAGCGGGCATATCCACCTTTCGCTGAACGAGCGCGACAGCGGTCACTCCGCCTTTTTCGATGCCGACAAGCCCCACGGCATGAGCGATACCCAGCGCCACTTCGTCGCCGGGCAGCAGAAGCTGATGCCGGAGTTTCTAGCCATGTTCGCGCCCACCATCAACAGCTACTCACGGCTGATTCCCGGTTTCTGGGCGCCCACCGAAGCCACCTGGGGCGTCGAGAATCGCACCTGCGCGCTGCGCGTCATCCCTGGGTCGGACAAGTCCCAGCGGGTCGAATATCGCCTCGGCAGTGCCGATGCCAACCCGTATCTGGCGCTGGCGGCGGCGATCGGCGCCGGTCTCTACGGTATCGAGCAGCGCCTCGAACCCGACGCGGCCGTCGAGGGCAACGCCTACACCCTGACCCATCCGCCCCATCAGATGCTTCCCCGGACACTTTGGGAGGCCGCCGGACGGCTGCGGCAGAGCGACGCCGCCCGGACACTGTTCGGCGACGCCTTCGTCGAGCATTTCGCCGCCACGCGGGAGTGGGAGGAGCGCCAGTTCCGGCAGCATATTACGGATTGGGAGCTGGATCGGTACTTCGAGATCATCTGAGGGGGCCTGCTGCACGGCGCCAATGCGGCGTTGGAGCGCCTCGGAATCTGCTCATTGACACCACCAGTCAACTGCGCGATTCCTCGTTGCTCCGCCTTGCCTTGACGCCGTTCGCGTGGCCCCGCGTGAACTGGATTTCACGAAAGCGACTTTATCGAAAGCGACTTTATCGAAAGGGAGCACGCCGGATCATGACCCCACAACGTACGATTTCCCCCGTGGATGGAACGGTCTACGTCGAACGCGAGCTGGCCGATGCGGCGCACATCGAGGCCTGCGTGGCGGGTGCCGTGACGGCACAGCGCGAATGGCGCCAGACGTCGCTCGAGACCCGGGCGCGTCACTGCTCGGCGATGGTCGATGCCTTCGTCGCGCGGCGCGATCGGCTCGCCGAGGAGCTGACCTGGCAGATGGGCCGGCCGATCGCCGCGGCGGGCGGGGAGATCGGCGGGTTCGAGGAGCGCGCCCGGGGCATGATCGCGCTGGCCGAGTCGGCGCTGGCGCCGATCCGGTTGGCCGAGAAACCGGGCTTCACCCGCTACATCACCCGCGAGCCGCTGGGCGTGTCGTTGATCGTGGCGCCGTGGAATTTCCCCTTCATGACCGCCGTCAATGCGATCGTGCCGGCGATCATGGCCGGCAACGCGGTGATCCTCAAGCACTCCGCGCAGACGCCGCTGTGCGCCGAGCGAATCGCTGAGGCGTTCCAGGCCGCCGGCCTGCCCGAGGGGGTATTCCAGTTCCTGCATCTGGCCCATGCCGCCACCGAGGCGCTAATTCGCGATCCCCGGATCGATCACGTCTCGTTCACCGGCTCGCTCGGCGGTGGCGCGATGGTCGAGCGCAACGCGGCCGGGCGGTTCATCGCCACCGGTCTGGAGCTCGGGGGCAAGGATCCGGCCTATATCCGTGCCGATGTCGATCTGGACGCCGCCGTGGACGGGGTCATGGATGGCGCCTTCTTCAACTCGGGGCAGAGCTGCTGCGGGATCGAACGCATCTACGTCCATCGCGACATCAGCGAGGCGTTCATCGAGCGTGCGGTAGCCTGGGTGCGCCAGCTCGAGCTGGGCAACCCCACCGATCCCCGGACCACGCTGGGGCCAATGGTTCGCCCCGCCGCCGCCGACTTCGTGCGCGGGCAGATCGAGGAAGCGGTGGCCGCCGGGGCCAAGGCGTGGATCGACCCCGGCGAGTATCCCCTGTCCACGCCGGGCAGCGCCTATCTGGCGCCCCAGGTGCTGACCAACGTAGACCACTCGATGCGGGTCATGCGCGAGGAGAGCTTCGGACCGGTGGTGGGCATCATGACGGTGGCCGACGACGACGAGGCGGTACGCCTGATGAACGACAGCGACTTCGGCCTCACCGCGGCCGTCTTCACCCGCGATATCGCCGTCGGTGAGGCACTGGCGGCGCGGCTCGAGGCGGGTACCGTGTTCACCAATCGCTGCGACTACCTGGACCCCGAACTGGCGTGGACCGGGGTCAAGCAGTCGGGGCGCGGCTGCTCGCTGTCACGGCTGGGCTACGACACCCTGACGCGGCCCAAATCCTTCCATCTCAAACATGCCTGAGCGATGCGCCGAGAGCCCGGTCAGGGGCTCGCTCGAACGACAGCTCGGATGACAATACAGGAGAGAGTCATGAGTCGATTGGATAGCAACCGGCCGGCATTCGACACGGTCGCCGACTGGAACTACCCCACCCGCATTCTCGTCGGCGCGGGCCGCATCGCCGAACTGGCCGAAGCCTGCCGTTCGCTGGGCATGCGCGCGCCGCTGCTGGTGACCGACCCGGGGCTGGCGGCGCTGCCGATGGTGGATCAGGCGCTGGAGCAGTGCCGCGATGCCGGGCTGGAGGTCGGCTGTTTCAGCCAGATCCAGGGCAACCCGACCGGCGACAACGTCACCGCCGGCATCCGCGCCTTCCGCGAAGGCAACCACGACGGCGTGATTGCCTTCGGCGGCGGCTCGGGGCTCGACGCCGCCAAGGCCGTGGCACTGATGGCGCGCCAACGGGACGACCTGTCGCTGTGGTCGCTGGAAGATCGCGGCGACAACTGGCGCCATGCCGAGGCCGACGCCGTGCTGCCGGTGGTGGCCGTGCCCACCACGGCGGGTACCGGTTCGGAGGTCGGACGCGCCTCGGTGATCACCGATCAAAAGGCCCACGTCAAACGCATCATCTTTCACCCTCGAATGATGCCGGGGGCGGTGATTCTCGATCCCGTCCTGACCCAGGGGCTACCGGCACCGATTACCGCCGCTACCGGCATGGATGCGCTGTCCCACTGTCTCGAGGCGTGGTGCGCGCCCGGCTATCACCCTCAGGCCGAGGGCATTGCGGTGGAGGGCATGCGCCGGATTCGCGAGGCGCTGCCGCGCGCCTATCGGGATGGCAACGATCTCGAGGCGCGGCTCGACATGCTGACGGCCTCGATGATGGGCGCCGCCGCGTTCCAGCGCGGACTGGGCGCGATGCACGCGCTGGCGCACCCGCTGGGGGCGCTGTTCGACGCCCATCATGGCCTGCTCAACGCCGTGCTCATGCCCTACGTGCTGCGTGCCAACACTCCGGCGATCGGCGAGCCGATGGTGCGCATGAGCCGATATCTCGACCTTCCGGGGTCAGGCACCGCTGGTGTCATCGACTGGGTGCTGGCGCTGCGCGAGGATCTGGGAATCCCCCATACCCTGGCGGAACTGGGCATCGACGATTCCCGTGCCGAGCTCGTCGGGCGCATGGCGATCGAAGATCCTTCCGCCGGCGGCAACCCGATCCCGTTCGATGCCGACGCGTATCGGAGCCTCTTCATGGCGGCGCTCGAGGGGCGTCTGTAGCGCGGAGGCTTTTCAGCCGATTCCTTTCCATGACCCGGGAGCCCGCCGATGCGTATCGGTCTGTTGCAGTGCGATGACGTCGACCCGGCGCTGCGCGCGCGCCATGGCAACTATCCGGCGATGTTCGAGCAGCTGTTTCGAAGCATCGACCCGACGCTGGAGTTCCAGGTCTGGCGCTGTCTGGATGGCGAACTGCCGGCGGATATCGAAGCCGTGGACGCCTGGTTGACCACGGGCTCCAAGTTCGGGGTCAACGATGGCGAACCCTGGATCGAAGCGCTCTGTGGCTGGGTGCGCGAGCTGTGGGCGGCACGCAAGCCGCTGGTGGGCATCTGCTTCGGCCATCAGCTGATCGCCAGGGCGCTGGGCGGCGAAGTCGCCCAGCATCAGCGCGGCTGGGGCGTCGGTGTCTCCTTCAATCAGGTGACGCGGCAGGCCGAGTGGATGGTGCCGCAACAGGCCGGGCTCGATCTGGTGGTCAGTCATCAGGATCAGGTCGTGACGCTGCCGCCGGGCGCTGAAGTGCTGGCGGGGAGCAATTTCTGCCCTTACTACCTGATGCAGATGGGCGAATGTTTCCTCGGCGTGCAGGGGCATCCGGAATTTTCCAGAGCGTACTCGGCCGACCTGATGGCGCTGCGGCGCGGCAAGATCCCCGACAATCGGCTCCGGGAGGGTTTGGCGTCGCTGCAGGCCGAGGTCGACGATCGGCAAGTGGTGCGCTGGATTCTGGCGTTCCTGCGGCAGGCGATTGCCCGGCGATCGTGAAGGCTATCTCTCGATCTGTGTTGGCGAACCGCCATCGAGGCTAGCGAGTGACGGACAGGCCCAGATCCTCGGCCATTTCATACCGAAAACACTCCTGAACCAGCAGCTGGATGCCGCCGTGGCGAAAACGCGAGCGCCGCAGCCATAGTCCATCGCATAGCCCCTCGCATAGCCCTTCGCCGCCGGGTGAGACCCGTGCCACCTCGATCGGGTCGCGGGCGAGGTCCGGCTGCGCGAACAGCCAGCTGCCCAGCGAGCGTTCCCCCAGCGTGCGCAGGCGACGGCAGCCGATGCGGTCCAGCGGGGCGATCGAGCGTGCCGAGACCCAGGGCCGATCGCCGCTCATCAGCATCACTTCGCGCACCCAGGCCACCTCGGTGAGCGCCAGTCCCAGCGCTCGGGCTTCGTCGCGCCGCGGTCGCTCGACGCCCTGATGCATCAGCTTGACCCGAAACGGACGCTCGGAGGCCGCGATCAGCCGCGCGGTCAACGAGTCGGTGGACGCCACCCACTGCCACCAGTCGGCGCTCATGCGAGGGCGGTGAACAGCGGCGGGGGACCAGCGAACCCAGCGCCAGGAGCGTTCGGCAGGAGAGAGGGCGTGGCAGAGAGCGTGACAGTGACGGGCTGGGGGCACGCGAAACAACTCCATGAGTACCATGAAAGAACTCTCCCGAAGCACGCCGGCCGGCGCGTGGCGGCACGGTCGAGAGGCGGCGTAGTGTACCATGGCGCTTCGTAACGACCGACCGAACGAGCTCCTGCCATGCGCCAATTCGAGCAAGCGTCAACGCCACTCACCATCATCGGTACCGGGATGGCGGGTCTGAGCCTGGCCCGGGCGGTTCGCAGCCGTGATACCGCACGGCGGATCACCCTGATCAGCGCCGATAGCGGCGACGAATACGCCAAGCCGCTGCTCTCCAGCGCCTTCACCAAGCGTCAGACGGCCGAGGCGCTGGTGGTTCGCGATGCGGTGGGCATTGCCGAATCGCTGAACGCGCAGATCCGCACCCATACCCTCGTCGAGGCGATCGATACGACCCGCCAGCGCCTGCATATCGGCGCAGAAACGCTCCCCTACGGCCAGCTGGTGCTGGCGACCGGCGCCGCGCCCCGGCAGCCGTTCGAGCTGGACCCGGCACTGCGGGGGCGGGTCTTCCAGATCAACGATCTCGACGACTACCGGCGTTTGCGCGGCGTGCTGGATCGTCACCCCGAGCGCCAGGCTCGCATCGCTATCATCGGCGCCGGGCTGGTGGGCTGCGAGTTTGCCAACGATCTCCATGCCGGGGGCCATCGGGTGGCGCTGGTCGCTCCCGAGGCGACGCCGCTGCCGCGACTGCTGCCGGCCGCGCTGGGGCGGGCGTTGGGCGAGGCCTTCGCGGCAGCGGGAATTGATCTCGCCTTCGAGCGTCACCTGACGACGCTTCACGACGACGGCGAAGGCGTGACCCTGACGCTGGACGACGGCGAGACGCTGGAGGCGGACCTGGTCCTGGTCGCGACCGGGCTGACGTCCCGTACGGCACTGGCCGAGGCCGCGGGACTGGCGGTATCGCCAGCGGGCATCCTGACCGACCGACGGCTGGCTACCAGCGATCCGGCTATCTTCGCGCTGGGCGACAGCGCCTGTGTCGGTGGCCTCGGGGCTCGCTCCGACGACGGCCTGAACGCGATGTACGTGCAGCCACTGCAGGCCAGCGCCAGGGCGCTGGCCGCGACGCTCACCGGTACGCCAACTCCGGTCGCGTACGGCGCCTGGCCGGTGATGGTCAAGACACCGCTGCTGCCGATTGCCGCGCTGCCGCCGCGAGAGCCGCCGGATCACTGGCGGATCGAGGGAGAAGCCGGCGATTTCAGTGCCCTGGCCGAGGACGAGAATGGCCGGCTGCTGGGGTTTGCGCTCACCGGACGCTGCGTTCGTCGTAAAGTCGAACTGGCGCGAGCGGCCCCCCCGTTGCTAGGCTAGCTTCGATGGCTGCGGGTATGTCAGCCATGAATCGTTACCTGATGCTGGACAAACCGCGCCCCGAGCTGCCTATTATGCGCTCGGAGGGCATCTTGTCCCTCATCGAGAACAACAACTCGTTTGATATGCGAGGCGTGTGTCAGGTAACGCCATTGCCAAATTAGGAGGGCTCTATGCGTAAGCCAGAACTCGCTGCGGCGATTGCCGAGCGTGCGGATCTTTCGAAGGACAAGGCCAGTCAGGTGCTGAACGTCATTCTCGACGAAATCACCGGTACGGTTTCCAAAGGTAGCGATGTCACGTTGATCGGTTTCGGTTCATTCACGGTTCGCGAGCGCGCCGCACGGACGGGCAAAAACCCGCAGACTGGCAAGCCGTTGGACATTCCGGCCAGCAAGACCGTGGCCTTCAAGCCCGGTAAAGCTCTCAAGGACGCCGTTAGCAAGTAATTCCGGGTTTTGAGTCGTTCGTCGATACGATGAGCGAAACGATAGCCGGTCCGCCGCAAGGGCGGGTCGGCATTTTCCCGCCATATTCCCAATCCCGTTTGGTTCGTGCGAGGTGGCATGAAGCTCAAGTTGATGCTCTGGTGGCTTGGCGTGATGCTCAAGCGCGCACGTTCGCGCAAGGCCGCGTTTCGCGACACGTTGGAAAGACTTCAGCGATTCGACTGGGGCGTTGCGACCGAAGATCTGTCGATCGCTCGTCACTATCGGATGACGCCACAGGCGGTTCAGAGCGGTGTCGGGTTGCCGGTGGATCTGGCGCTGGAACTGCGTTTCCGTGATGCCGACAGTGCCACGCGCTTTTTGCGCAAACCTTCCCAGCGTGCCTTTCGCGAAGGCCTGTTCGACGGGCGATTGCGGCTGGTTGGGGATTCCCGCGATCTCGAGCGATTGCAGAGTCTGCTGAAGCATCTGTAAGCGAACTCCAGCGTCGTTCTTTAGCGCCTGCTTCAGCGTCGTCTCCAGCGTCTTTCTCTGGACGTCTTTCTCTAGACGTCTTCCTTAGGGGGCTTCTTTCAGAGTCTTCCTTTCCCGCCGCTTCCACCGGTCGTTTCGATAACGCCGATGCCGGCCGCGAGAAAAACTGCCCACCCCTGGCCTGTTGGCAGCGATGGGCAGTCTCGATAAACCCTGAAGCGTTTTCTTGTCAGAGCCGTCGCAAACTACTTCGAATCGAGCGACGGGCTCCGGGTAAGCGCGTTTACTGAGCGGCTTCGGCCTCGCTGGAGATCTCGATGTTGATCTCGTCGCTGACGTCGGGCACGTACTGATCCATACCGAAATCGCTGCGCTTGATGAGGGTCGTGGCGTCGAAGCCCAGCGCCGGCACATTGGCCATGGGATGATTACCCGCCTTGTTGAGCGTGGCGTGCAGCACGACCGGCTTGGTGACGCCCTTGATGGTCAGATCGCCATGAACGTCGTATTGATCGTCGCCGGTCGACTCGATTGCGGTGCTCTTGAAAGTGGCGTCGGGATATTGCGCGACATCGAAGTATTCGGCGCCCAGGAACTCCTCGTTTAGCGCCGGCACCTTGGTATCCACGCTCTTGACCGGAATGGTCACGTCGACGCTGGAGTTCGACACGTCGTCTTCGTCGAACTGGATGGTACCCTTCACGTCCGAGAACGTTGCCGTCGGATGGGAGAATCCGAAGTGGGCCCAGGAAACCACCACGCTGGTATGCGTGGGATCCATCTGGTAAGTCGTGGTGTCCGCCATCGCGCTGGCGCTTGCGGTCCCCGCGAGGAGGGCCAGGGCCAGAGTCGCCTGTTTCAGAATCATTGATTAGCTCCGTTGATCAAAGTCTTGGCTATCGGTTTGCTCGAACTGGCGGCCGTGAACGGCCGCCACCCTCGATATTCAGGTCTTGCTATCAGGACATGGCCGGGAGATCGAACACCAGCACTTCGGCGTCCTTCCCGTTGTCTATCGTCACGCCGGGCTCGTCCACGAGCATCAAGGCATCGCCGCCTTCAAGCGCCTGGCCATTGACCGTCACGCTTCCCCTGACCACATGCACGTAGCTCTGGCGACCGTCCGACAATGCCAGTTCTGCACGCTCGTCGCCATCGAGTAGCGAGGCGTAGATGAAGGCGTCCTGCTGCAGCGTGAGCGAACCATCGCGGCCGTCCGGCGACAGAATCAGACACAGTCTGCCGCGCTTGTCGGCGTCGGTGAAATCCTTCTCGGCGTAGTTCGGCGTTAGGCCGCGCTCCCTCGGAAACAGCCAGATCTGCAGGAAGTGTACCGGTTCGCTGGCAGAGTGATTGAACTCGCTGTGCTCGACGCCGGTGCCGGTGGTCATGATCTGGACTCGCCCCGGGCCGATCGAGGAACCGTTGCCCAGCGTGTCCTTGTGGCCCAGCTCGCCGCTCAACACGTACGAGAAAATCTCCATGTCCTGATGGCCGTGCTGGCCGAAGCCCTGCCCCGGCGCCACGCGATCCTCGTTGATCACTCGCAGCGCGCTGAAGTGAATGTGGCCGGGATCGTGATAGCCGGCGAACGAGAACGAGTGATAGCTCTTGAGCCAGCCGTGATCGGCATAACCGCGTTCGTTGCTGGGTCGAATCGTCAACATGTCCGTCTCCTCTCAGAGAGCACCGCCGATCTTGCCCGGGTGCGATGAGACGAGTTTACCGACTAAATAATCGAACAAAAGTGCGTTAATACGCATATTTCAGCGCATAAAAACGAAAGGTCGCGGTGCGGTCGGGCTTCCATCGGGCTCGGTTTCAGCGTGCTGCCTGAATCGCCTCGGCCAATGCTTCGACAAGTGCCAAAGCCGATTCCACCCCGTCTTCCGCGAGCCGCTCGACGAGAGCGCTGCCGACGACCACGGCATCGGCAATTCGGGCAACGGCGGCGGCCGTGTCGCCATCGCGCACCCCGAAGCCGACGGCGACGGGCAGGGATGTCTGCTGTCTGAGCTCACCGATCGAATCGCCCAGTGAGGCTGCGATATCGAGTCGCTGGCTGCCGGTGACGCCGTTGAAGGCGATCCGGTAGACGAAGCCGTCGCCCTGAGCCAGCAGCGCGGGTAGTCGCTCGGGGGGCGTGGTCGGGGCGACCAGCGGAATCCGCGCCAGCCCCAGGTCACGCGCTTTCGCTGTCAGCGCGGCGCCATGTTCCGGCGGCAGATCGACCAGAATCAGACCGTCGACGCCAGCGTCGGCTGCCGCCTGCAGAAAGCGATCCTCACCGACGCGCTGGATTGGATTGAGATAGCCCATCAGCACGATCGGGGTGTCGGCGTCTCGTTCCCGGAAATCCCGCACCATGTCCAGCGTCAGAGCCAGTGTCTGGCCGTTCGCCAGGGCTCGATCACCGGCGCGCTGAATCGCTACGCCGTCGGCCATCGGGTCGCTGAACGGCATGCCCAGCTCGATGATGTCTGCCCCCGCCTGGGGTAGCCGCTCGAGTAGCTGGCGGGATTGTTCGAGATCGGGATCGCCGGCCATGACGTAGGTGACCAGCGCGGCGCGATTTTCTTCACGCAGCGTCGCAAAACGTCGCGCCAGGCGGGAATCGGTATTCAACGTCTCGGTATTCAATGTCTCAGTATTCAAAGGCGTCGCACTCATGATCCGGCCTCCTCGGGCATCAGATGGCGGGTGATGGTGTCCATGTCCTTGTCGCCGCGGCCGCTTAGGCAGACCACGATGACCTGATCCGGTCCCTGCGCCGCCGCCAATCGGCCGGCGTGATGGAGCGCGTGGGCGGATTCCAGGGCCGGAAGAATGCCCTCCAGCCGGCAGCAGAGACTGACGGCTTCCAGCGCCTCGTCGTCGGTGACCGCGACGTAGCTCGCCCGGCCGCTGTCGTGCAAATAGGCGTGCTCGGGGCCGACACCGGGATAGTCGAGCCCGGCGGAGATCGAGTGGGCGTCGAGAATCTGGCCGTGATCGTCCTGCAGCAGATAGGTGCGATTGCCGTGCAGAATACCGGGCGCGCCACCATTGATGCTGGCGGCGTGGCGGCCGCTCTCCAGCCCTTCCCCGGCCGCTTCGACGCCGACCATGGCGACGTCGTCGTCGAGGAAAGCGTGGAACAGCCCCATGGCGTTGGAGCCGCCGCCGACGCAGGCGACCAGCGTGTCCGGCAGACGGGCCTGTGTCGCCAGCAGTTGCTCGCGGGTCTCGACGCCGATCACCGACTGGAAGTCCCGCACCATGCGCGGATAGGGCGCCGGACCCGCTACGGTGCCGATGATGTAGAAGGTGTCGTCGACATGGGCGACCCAGTCGCGCAGCGCCTCGTTCATGGCGTCCTTGAGCGTCGCCGTGCCGCTATGGACGGGCACGATCTCGGCACCGAGCAGATGCATGCGCTGGACATTGGGCTGCTGGCGCTCGATGTCTGTCGCGCCCATGTAGATCACGCAGGGCAGGCCGAGTCGCGCCGCCACCGTGGCGACGGCGACCCCGTGCATGCCGGCGCCGGTCTCGGCGATCAGCCGCCGGCGACCCATACGTTGGGCCAGCAGGCCCTGGCCGAGGGCGTTGTTGATCTTGTGCGCGCCGGTGTGGTTCAGATCCTCGCGCTTGAGATAGATCCTCGCGCCGCCGAAGTGCTCGGTCAGGCGTTCGGCAAAATAGAGCGGCGTGGCGCGACCGACGTAGTCGCGCTGAAGCTCCTGCAGTCGGCTCTGAAAGGCCGGGTCGGCGCGCGCCTCGTCATAGGCGGCTTCGATCTCGGCGATCAGCGGCATCAGGGTTTCGGCGACGTAGCGTCCGCCGTAGCCGTGCTGTTGCTGATTGCCGTCGCCGTCATTCGGGCTGGCGCCGAAAAAACCATTCTCGTCGGGAATATCCCTCGTCATCGAGCTCATCGGTCATTTCCTGTCGGTCGATTCGATGGCGTCAGATTAGGCTGGTAGCGCAATACGGAAAATCGATAAACTCTCCCCGTTCTGTGAGTAAAAATCACCTATCAAAGGGAGTGAAATGGTCACACTACCCCCGCTCAATGCGCTGCGCGCGTTCGAATCAACCGCCCGGCTGGGCAGCGTGACGGCCGCCGCGCGCGAACTGCACGTCACCCACGGCGCCGTCAGCCGTCAGCTCCGCACGCTAGAACAGCATTTCGGCGCGGCGCTGTTCGACAAGGCGGGGCGGGGAATCGTGCTGACCGTTCACGGTCGGGAACTGTATCAGTCGGTCGGTGAGGCTTTCTCACGCTTGAACGAGGGCTGCGTGGCGCTCAGACGGCGTCTCGACGAGGCGCCGTTCACGCTGGCCTGTCCGGGAAGTCTGCTCGCCCGCTGGCTGATCCCGCGACTCGACCGGCTCAATGCCGATCTGCCGGAATTGCGCCTGCGGGTGGTTTCCAGCGAGCACGAGCTCGATCCGAGGCGCGAGGATGTCGATGCCACGCTGCGCTTCGCCGCGCCGCCGTGGCCTGACGACATCACGGTGATCCCGCTGATGCCGGAGCGCATCGTCGCGGTGGCGACACCGGAGATATGGACGACGGCGGCGAAGGGCTCGGCCAGGGCAATGCTCGAGCGCCTCACGCTGCTGGATACGGCCTCACGCCCGCAAGCCTGGCCCGAATGGACAGCGGCCATGGGCGTCGAGGAAGAGACGCTTGCGGCGGCGCGGGCCAAGGGACGCAGCTTCGAGCATCTCTACTATCTGCTGGAAGCCGCGCTGGCCGGGCTGGGTGTCGCCATCGCCCCGCAGCTATTGGTGGCAGCCGAGCTGCGCCAGGGCCGCCTGATATCGCCTTGGCCCGCCATCGAAACCTCCGCGTCGCTGGGGCTGTGGCTGGCCCCGGGCGCCGATACCCGGCGCGGCCAGCGCCTCGCCGAGTGGCTGCGTCGCGAGCTGGCCGAGGCATAGTAATGGAACTTAGTGTCGGGGCTTAGGCAGGGGCTTAGGCAGGGGCTTGGTTAGTGCCGGAGCTCAGTTAGTACCGAGCCTCAGTGCCTAGCCTGCTCGCGTGCCTGCATGCGTTCCATGGCGCGACGATAGGAGCCGTTGCGCACCGCCCAGCGCACCACCGGGGCGATGGTGCGGATGCTGGAACGTACGGCGTGACGCTCGAGCGTCGACATCTCGAGGCTCAGCAGTGTCGCTGCCCAGGGTGGCAATAGATCGATGCCGGCACGCATGAACAGCGCCCCGGCGGGGCGAATGATCGGGCTCGGCGGCAGCGCGTGCAGCAGCACGTCGATCACGTCGCGCGTCCGCGAATCGCAGACCAGGTAGCGGCGCTGATGGTCCAGATAGGCCTCGATGGCCGCTCGGCTCCTGGGAACGTCGCGTGCGCCGAGTGCTTCCGCCACGCGTGCGGTCTCGGCGAAATAGCGATCCTGATCGGCAAGGCTCAGATCCGGATTGCGATAGCGCCGGTGCGCGGCCAGAAATCGACTCATCTCGGCGACGTGCACCCACACCAGCAGCTCGGGGTCATTGGCGGCGTAGGGCGTGCCATCGGCGGCGTGGCCGCTGACCCCATCGTGGACCCGCCGGACTCGATCGAGGATGCGTTCGGCGTCGTCGCGGGAGCCGAAAGTGGTGACGGCGATGAACTGGCTGGTACGGCGCAGTCGGCCGATCATGTCCTGACGGAAGTTGGAGTGGTCCCAGATGCCGGCCAGCGCCAGCGGGTGCAGCATCTGCAGCAGCAGCGCGCTGACGCCGCCGCACATCATCGGCGTGAACTCGCCGTGGACTTTCCACGCCACGGTTTCCGGTCCGAATAGACCCGGATCGCCCTTGGGCTGGGTGTAGTCCACGCCGCCCAGCGTGCGCCCGGTGAGGTGGCTGATGCGATTTTCGATGGCGTCACGCAGGGAAGTCATGGCATTGAGATCATGTTATTGGGGTCATGTTATTAAGCTCAGTTCAGGGCGACGAGGCAGGGATGATCTCGCCATCGGCAGCGGGAACACCGTCGCGGATGGCGCGGGAGAAGGCCTCGCTCCCCGCATTGTACGGAATCTCCCGGGCGCGCAGATCGATATACCCCCGACTGCGCAGGAACTCGAGCGGGTGGCTCGTGTCCAGCCCGCCGATATCGTAGACGTATTCCGGCAGATAGCCGGAGAGAATCAGCCGAATATCCCGGGGCAGTCCGGGCACGATCTTGTCGACCATGTCGAACACGATGGTGGTGCAGTTGCTGGTCAGGGTGTTGTAGAACTCAGGTGTCTGACGCAGTCGCTCGGCTTCGTCGAGATAAGCCAGGAACAGTTCGCGACGCGCCTGGGGGGTTAGTCCGACGCGATAGAGATAGACGTCTTCCTCGCGCACGTTGCTGCGCAGGCGCAGGATATCGTTCTCGTCGGCGGCGATCAGGTTGAGCTCGAACTGCTTGAAGAAGCCACCGCTGATGGAAAATGCCTCGTTCTTCTCGCGCCGGATCTCCACCGAAAACGTCAGATGCCGGCCGTCGTCGAAACCGAAGGTAACCAGGGTGTGGGCGATCGCCGGCCCCATCCAGTAGGAGACCACCATATCCACCGCGTCGAGCCGAGAGAGGTCGTACTCGCGAGTTTCCCAGCGCGGTATCGCCGTATCCGGCGTCTGCCACTCGAAGTCGCGCACGTTGTGAAGCGTGATCCGGTCGCCGTCGCGTTCGACCGCCAGTTGCCGCGCCACGTCCGGCGCCCACTCGCGATCGTTGCTGGGCTCGAGACTTTGCCACCAGCTAACCAGGACGACCAGGGCCAGCGTGAACGTCAGCCGAATCGCCAGGGCCACGCGGTCTCTGCGCGATTGGCGAGGTGAATCCCGGCGGACCCGCCATGGCGCGATCAGCGCCGCGCCGCCGATCAGCACCCACGCGGCAATGACGACAACGACGAGCGGGCGCGGCCCCGGCAGCTCGAAATGCAGCGCGAGTGCACCCCAGCCGATCACGCTCAGCATCACCACGGCACGCAGCAGCTGAGCCCCGAACCCCAGCGCGCGTCTTACGCCGGTTCGATGCGAATTCCTGGTCGGTCCCACGCTTTTCCTCTGCCGTCTGCTAAATCCCGATCATGCCGAAGTCCAGGGTCGGGATAAAGGCAAAAGACGTTGCGGCCGACAGGATCAAGGACGTTATACTAAAGTCTAAGCGCTGGTCAGGTTCTCTATCCGTTCACCGTCGGCGGTATCTGTTCCCGCTGAGGCGAGCGCGCTATCGTGACGGCATAACCATAATCCTGGAGAGACCGAAATTTCCGATTCGTTTTCCCACTCCCTGCGCCAGCTGTGGACGTTGGACAAGTTTGCCTACAGCTTCCGGGTATTTCTGGCGTTCAGCGGCGCCATCGCGCTGAGCTGGTCCCAAGACCAGATCGCGCTCGCCATCCCGCTGTTTCTGGGTATCATCGCCAGCGCGCTGTCCGAGACCGACGACAACTGGGAAGGTCGCGTCCGCGCCCTGCTGGTCACGCTGGTCTGCTTTCTGGTCGCCTCGAGCTCGGTGGAGCTGCTGTTTCCCTGGCCCTGGCTGTTCGCCCCCGGCCTGGCGCTGTCGGCGTTCACCTTCATCATGCTCGGCGCCGTCGAGCAGCGCTACGCCACCATCGCCTCGGCAACGCTGATCCTGTCGGTCTATTCGATGATCAACATCGAGCAGCACGGCGGCACCACCGACGGCAATTTCTGGCATCAGCCGCTGCTGCTGGTCGCGGGCGCCGCCTGGTACGGGCTGATCTCGGTGATCTGGTGTGCGCTGTTCTCGCGCCAGCCGGTCAAGCAGAGCATGGCCCAGCTGTATCGGGAGCTGGGGGAATACCTGATCATCAAGGCGACGCTGTTCGAGCCGCTGCGCGGGGTCGATGTCGAAAGCCGACGGGTGGCGCTGGCCCGCCAGAACGGCCGCGTGGTGACCGCGCTCAACCAGGCCAAGGAGATGATCTTCCGCCGGCTCGAGGGCCAGCGCGGCAGCCGCAAGCTCAACCGTTACCTGCGGCTCTACTTCATTGCCCAGGACATCCACGAGCGGGTCAGCGCCTCTCACTACCCCTATTCCGCGCTGTCGGAGGCGTTCTTCCACCACGACGTGCTGTTCCGCTGTCAGCGCCTGCTCGACCAGCAAGGCCGGGCCTGCAAGCGGCTGGCCAAGGCGCTGCTGCTGCGTCAGCCGTTCGAGCACGGCCAGAGCGAGCAGGCGCTGGAGGATCTGCGCGCCTCGATCGTCTATCTGCGCGCCCAGCGCAATCCGGCATGGACCCCGCTGCTGCGCTCGCTGCAGGCGCTGGGCCGCAATCTGGCGACGCTGGAGGATCAGCTCTCCAGCGCCCACAATCCGGACGCCGTGGCCGATCAGAAGGACGCGACGCTGTTCAATCGCTCGCCGCGCAGCTTCAAGGACGCCTGGGAGCGCATCCGGCTCAACCTGACCCCGGGTTCGCCGACCTTTCGCCACGCGCTGCGGCTGTCGACGGCACTGCTGGTAGGTTACGGCGTGCTGCATCTGGTCCATCCGACGCAAGGGTACTGGATCCTGCTGACCACGTTGTTCGTGTGCCGGCCCAACTTCGGGGCGACGCGGCGCTTCCTGCGTCAGCGCATCGTCGGCACGGTGCTGGGTCTGGTGGTCGGCTGGGCGCTGATCAGCCTGTTCCCGAATCCGCTGATCCAGTCGTTGATCGCGGTGGTCGCCGGCGTCACCTTCTTCGCCAATCGCGAAAAGCACTACGTGATTGCCACCGCCGCCATCACCACGCTGGTGCTGAGCAGCTTCAACCAGGTCGGCGACGGCTTCGATCTGATCCTGCCGCGACTGATCGATACCCTGATCGGCGCGTTGATCTCGGGCCTGGCGGTGTTCTTCATCCTGCCGGACTGGCAGGGGCGGCGGCTGCACAAGGTCGCCGCCACGGCGCTGACCAACAGCACGCTCTACCTGCGCGAGATCATCCATCAGTACGAAGCCGGCAAGCAGGACGATCTCGCCTACCGGCTGGCCCGGCGCAACGCTCACAATGCCGATGCCGCGCTCTCCACGGTGCTGGCCAACATGCTGCAGGAGCCGGGTCATTATCGGAAGAAGGATGCCGACGAGGGCTTTCGCTTTCTGGTCGTCTCCCACACCCTGCTGGGCTATCTCTCGGCGCTGGGCGCGCATCGGGGCACGCTGACGCCGACCGAGGCCGACGCCGATATCCATGCCGCCGCCCGGCGTATCGCCGATGGTTTCGATTCGATCGCCGCCAGTCTCACCTCACGCCAGCCGATCCCCGAGCTCAAGAACGAGCAGAGCGCTCTGATGGTGATCTTCGAGCAGGAGCCCGCCGCCGCCCAGGATGACGCCGACGACGAGCGCCGCGTGATCCAGACCCAGCTGCTGCACATTAGTCGCCAGCTGGTGCCGATGAGCGAGGCGGCAGGGCGGCTGGTGGCGCGGCCGGATGAAACGTCGAATGCGATGAACGGTGTCGAGAAGGACGCCGGGAACGTCTCCGAGCGAACTTGAAACAGCCCGTGTTTGCGTCTAGACCTGCCCGTAGCGTCCGGCTTCGTCGCCCAGCCAGCGGCGGATCAGCGGGGTCGCGGCGTCGGGGGCTTCTTCGAGTAGCGCCTGGGCCAGCGCGGTGACGGTATCGAGCAGGTCGCGGTCGCGCTCCAGATCGGCGATCTTCATCTGCGCTAGGCCGGTCTGGCGGGTGCCGAGCACTTCGCCGGGACCGCGCAGTTCGAGATCCTTCTCTGCCACCTTGAAGCCGTCGGTGGTGTCACGCAGGATGCCGAGGCGCTGGCGCGAGTGGTTCGACAGCGGTGGGTGATAGAGCAGCACGCAGTAGCTGTCGACGCGGCCCCGGCCGACCCGACCCCGTAGCTGATGCAGCTGGGAAAGCCCCAGTCGCTCCGGATTCTCGATGATCATCAGGCTGGCGTTGGGCACGTCGACCCCGACCTCGATCACCGTGGTCGCCACCAGCAGGTCCAGCTCGCCGCGCTTGAAGGCGTCCATCACCTCGACCTTCTCCTGCGCCTTCATGCGCCCGTGGACCAGGCCCACGTTGAGCTCCGGCAGCGCTTCCACCAGCGTATCGCGGGTCACTTCCGCGGCCTGGCAGGTCAGCGTTTCCGACTCCTCGATCAGGGTGCAGACCCAGTAAGCCTGGCGGCCCTCGGCGCAGGCGTTGCGGATGCGTTGAATCACCTCCGGGCGGCGTTCGTCGGGCACTGCGACGGTATGCACCGGGGTGCGGCCCGGCGGCAGTTCGTCGATCACCGACAGGTCGAGATCGGCGTAGGCGCTCATCGCCAGGGTGCGCGGGATCGGGGTGGCGGTCATGATCAGCTGGTGCGGGGTCAGGCCGCCGGACTCGCCTTTCTGGCGCAGCGCGAGGCGCTGGTGAACGCCGAATCGATGCTGCTCGTCGATCACCGCCAGCCCCAGACGGTGGAAGATCACGTCGTCCTGGAACAGCGCGTGGGTCCCCACGGCGACCTGCACGCGGCCGTCGGCGATGGCGGCCTTGGTGTCGAGGCGCGCCTTGCCCTTGAGTTTGCCGGCCAGCCAGCCGACCTCGATGCCCAGCGGTTCGAGCCAAGCCCGGAACTGGCGAAAGTGCTGCTCGGCGAGGATCTCGGTGGGTGCCATCACCGCCGCCTGACAGCCGCCGGCGATGGCGTTCAGCACCGCCATCGCCGCGACCACGGTCTTGCCCGAGCCGACATCGCCCTGGACCAGGCGCAGCATCGGCACTTCGCGCTCCAGATCGCGCCCGATCTCTTCGAGCACGCGGCGCTGGGCCTGGGTTAGCGAGAACGGCAGCTGGGTCAGGAATCGCGCCTGCAGATTGCTGCTTGCCGCGAGTTTGGGGGCACCGTCGGCCTGAATCCGCAGGCGGACCTGGCGCAGGCTCAACTGATGCGCCAGCAGCTCTTCCAGCGCCAATCGCCGCTGGGCGGGATGACGTCCCTCGGCCAGACGCTCCTGGGGTGCATCCGGCGGCGGTTCGTGGAGATAGCGCAGCGATTCGATTAGCCCCGGCAGGCGAAAACGCCCGCGCAGCGGCTCGGGAATCCACTCCGGCAGGCTCTCCGGCGCTTGGGCCAGCCGCTTCAGCGCCTGCTGGATCAGGGCCCGCAAGCGCGGCTGTGCCAGCCCTTCGGTGGTCGGATAGATCGGCGTCAGATGTTCGTCCACCGGCGCCGCTTCGGTCTGGATCAGGCGATATTCCGGATGGTAGATCTCGAGCCCGGTGCTGCCGGCGCGGGCTTCGCCGAAACAGCGCACCTGAACGCCCTTAGTGAACTGCTGTTGTTGAGCCGGCGAGAAGTGAAAGAAGCGCAGGCTAAGAATGCCGGAGCCATCCTTGAGCCGGACCAGCAGGCTGCGGCGACGGCCGCGAACGACTTCGGCGGCGCTGACTTCGCCTTCGACCACCGCTTCGGTACCGGCACGCAGCGTACCGATCGGCGTGATCCGGGTGCGGTCCTGATAGCGCAGCGGCAGATGGAACAGCAGGTCGGCGATCCGTTCGACGCCGAGTCTGGCCAGCTTCAAGGCCAGCGCTTCGCCGACGCCGGAGAGTTCGGTAACCGGTTGGTCGAGGCTCATGCGGCCTCGACGTCGCTGCCCTGGATTTTATCGATCGCCTGGATCAGCGCATCGATCGCCTTGGGTCGCGGGAAGCTCGCGCGCCACGCCAGCGCCACGCTGCGCTTGGGGGCGCTGCCCTTGAACGGGCGGCTCTCCAGCAAGCCGTTTTCGTAGTGACTGGTGCCGATCGCCAGCTTGGGCAGCACCGTGATGCCGAGCCCCGAGGCGACCATGTGACGAATGGTCTCCAGCGAGCCGCCCTCGGCAATCAGGGTGTTCGAGGGATTGTTGAGCTGGGCGTTGATCGCCGGGCAGGCCTCCAGAATCTGGTCACGGAAGCAGTGGCCTTCGCCGAGCAGCAGCAGACGTTCGGTGAGCAGGTCCTCCTTGTCGATGGCCGCCTTCTCCGTCCACGGATGGCCGGCTGGCAGCAGAACCTCGAACGGCTCCTCGTAGAGTGTCTTGGTGACGACATCGGGCTCGTTGAATGGCAGCGCCACGAAGATCGCATCGAGTTCGCCGCTGCGCAGCTTGCGGCGCAGCACACCGGTGAAACTCTCCTCGATATACAGCGGCATCTGCGGGGCAATGCGCGTCAAAGCCGGGATCAGATGCGGAAACAGATAGGGGCCGATGGTGTAGATGGCGCCGATTCGCAGCGGGCTGATCAACTGATCCTTGCCTTCGGTGGCCATTTCGCGGATCAGCGTGGCCTGCTCCAGCACGCGCTGGGCCTGCTCGACGATCCGCTCTCCCAGCGGGGTGACCTGGACGGTGGATTTGGAGCGTTCGAACAGAGCAATGCCGAGTTCGTCCTCGAGTTTCTTGACGGCCACCGAAAGCGTCGGCTGAGAAACGAAGCAGCGTTCGGCGGCGCGACCGAAGTGGCGCTCCTGGGCCAAGGTTACGATGTAGCGGAGTTCTGTTAGAGTCATTAGCTGGGACCGAAAGGCTCCCTGTCTGCGCGATACGGCGAATGAATAAAGCGACGGCGGATGAACAAGTCGACTCAGTGGCGCGAATGAGTCGACAGGTACGCAGTTCTCGTGGTTGTGCGCGTCCTCAAGGACGAATCATCAAGGACGTTTTACCAAGAGGCTAGGGAAAGGTGAAGAAAACTACGCTAATTCTCGGTTGCGGCGATATTGGCACCCAGCTCGGGAAGCAGTTGATCGACGCCGGCCAGCGGGTAATCGGCGCGCGGCGCAATGTCGCTGCGCTCGAT
Organism: Salinicola sp. MH3R3-1; assembly: GCF_001937155.1. Classification (NCBI taxonomy): domain Bacteria; kingdom Pseudomonadati; phylum Pseudomonadota; class Gammaproteobacteria; order Oceanospirillales; family Halomonadaceae; genus Salinicola; species Salinicola sp. MH3R3-1. The sequence continues at coordinate 228,130 of NZ_MSDP01000007.1, forward strand.
GGAACCGGTATCGAGGCGGTGGCGCTGGACGTGACCGACGAGGCGGCGCTGGCGGCGCTGCCGGACGCCGACATCATCGTCTATTCGGTGACCGCGGACCGGTTCGAGGAGTCCGCCTACGAGGCGGCTTATCCGACGGGTCTGAAGACTGTGCTGCAGGCCTTCGGCTCCCGTAAAAAGAAGCCCGAAAGGATATTTTTCGTCTCTTCGACCAGTGTCTACGCCCAGCAGGCGGGCGAAGCGGTCGATGAAACCACCGATACCGAGCCACACGGCTTCTCCGGCACGCTGATGCGCGAAGCCGAGCAGGCCCTGCTCGCGCACGATCTGCCGGGCACGGCGCTGCGTTTCTCGGGCATCTACGGTCCGGGACGCGATCGTCTGATCCGCCAGGTGAGCGAAGGCCGTATTGCCGCTTCCAATCCGCCGATGTATTCCAACCGCATCCATCGCGACGACTGCGCGGGCGTGATCGCCCACCTGATCCAGCTGACGCTGGATGGCAAGCCGCTGGAGCCGATCTATCTCGCCAGCGACTGCGATTCGGCGCCGCTGCATGAAGTGATGGCCTGGATCGCCCAGCGGCTCAAGGTCGAGACGCCGGACGTCATCCAGTCTCCGCTGCGTCGTCGTTCGAGCAAGCGCTGCAACAACCAGCGGCTGCTGGATTCCGGCTACACGTTTCGCTATCCCACCTTCCGCGAAGGTTACGAGGACGTGCTGCAGCAGGGCGGTTTCCTGCCGGCCGAAGAAAAAGCCGGTGCCCGGAAGAAGTCCGGTGCCAAGCCGAGCAAGGCGAAAGGCTGAAGCCCGACCTCGATCCCGCATGACGATTCGACGACGAATTCGTGTCAACGACATGACACGAATCGTCAAACCGCTGATAGACATGGAAAAGCGCCTGCGGGCGCTTTTTTCGTTACCCCTCCCGCCCTCCGCTTTGTCACCGTTTCTTAATTGTCTAGATAAATAACCGTCACACGACATCGCCAGACTGTGTTCAACATTTCGGGGCCAGGGGTTGATGATCCGACCCTCGGCCCGACACTTTCCGGGACGAATCGTATGACCGCCATCATTAGCGTCGAACGGCTCGACAAATCCTTCGGCACCCACGCCGCGCTGCGCGAGGTCGGGTTCGAGATCGCCAATGGCGAAATGGTCACCCTGATCGGGCCGTCGGGCTCGGGCAAGTCGACCCTGCTGCGTCATCTCGTTGGATTGAGCCGTGCCGACCGCCATTCGCACAGCCATGTGCGGGTGCTGGATCGCGACGTACAGCGCGGCGGGCGTCTGCTCGGCGCCAGCCGCGAACAGCGCCGTCGCTGCGGCTATATCTTCCAGCAGTTCAATCTCGCCGGCCGTCTCAGCGTGTTGACCAACGTATTGATCGGCCATCTCGGTGCGATGCCGCGCTGGCGGGCGCTGATCGGCCGCTTCACCCAGCAGGAACGCGATCTGGCGCTGCGCGCGCTCGAACGCGTGGGCATCGTCGGCCTGGCCCATCAGCGCGCCAATACCCTTTCCGGTGGCCAGATGCAGCGCGTCGCCATCGCCCGGGCGCTGGTTCAGGAGGCGGACGTGATCTTCGCCGACGAGCCGATCGCCTCGCTCGATCCGCGCAGTGCCCGCGAGGTGATGGAAATCCTGCAGCGGATCAACCGCGAGGATGGCCGCACCGTCGTCGTCACGCTGCATCAGGTCGAGGTCGCCCGCCGTTACTGCCGTCGTGCCATCGCGCTCAAGCTCGGCCGGCTCTATTACGACGGGCCGATCGAAGGCCTCACCGATAACCGCCTGCAGACGCTCTACGAGAACGCCGGCCTCGACGAACTCGAGTCCCGCCAACCCGATCCCCGGATCGCACCGCCGCTGCACGCGGTGGGCTGATCCGGGCGAACACGAGCCCATAACAACCGATCCACCACCACCGACCTCCAAGGAAACGACATGATCTCCTCTTGCTTACGCCGTGCGGCTCTGCCGCTGATCGCCGGGCTCGGCCTGCTCGGCAGCACGCTTGCCGTCAGCTCGGCCCAGGCCGCCGACCAGCCGCTGCGCTTCGGCATCATATCCACCGAGTCGAGCACCAACCAGTCGACCCAGTGGCAGCCGTTTCTGGACGACATGGCCGACGCCCTGGGCGTCGAGGTCAAGCCGTTCTTCGCCACCGACTACGCCGCGGTGATCCAGGCGATGCGCTTCGACAAGGTCGATCTGGCCTGGTACGGCAACAAGTCGGCCATGGAAGCGGTCGATCGCGCCGGTGGCGAGATCTTCGCCCAGACCGTCGCCGCCAACGGCGCACCGGGTTACTGGAGCCTGATGATCGTCAACAAGGACAGCCCCTACAACGACGTCGACGATATCCTCGAGCACGCCAGCGAGCTGACCTTCGGCAACGGCGATCCCAACTCCACCTCCGGCTATCTGGTACCGGGTTACTACGTCTTCGCCAAGAACCACGTCGATCCCAAAACCGCATTCAAGCGCACGCTCAACGCCAATCACGAGACCAACGCGCTGACCGTGGCCAACGGCCAGGTCGATGTCGCCACGTTCAACACCGAGAGCATGGAGCGCCTCGAAATCACCCATCCCGAGAAGGCCGATCAGCTCAAGGTGATCTGGAAGTCGCCGTTGATCCCCTCCGATCCGCTGGTCTGGCGCACCAATCTGCCCCAGCAGACCAAGGATGAGCTGCGCGATTTCTTCCTGAGCTACGGCGATACCGCCAAGCAGAAAAAGATTCTCGAGCCGCTGCAGTGGTCCGGTTTTTCCGCTTCCGACAACGACCAGCTGCTGCCGATCCGTCAGCTCGAACTGTTCAAGCAGCGCGCCCAGATCGCCGCCGACGATTCGCTCGATGCCGACGACAAGCAGAAGCAGCTATCGGATCTCGATGCCCGTCTCGAGTCGCTGAACGAGCGCATGGACGCTCGCGAAGCCGCGCAGGCCAAGAAGGCCCAGAAGGATGGGACCGTCAGCACCGCGATGGCGACCCAGTAAAGAAGACGTGTTCTGAAAACGAGTCTCTGACAGGCCAGGGCGGATCTCGACGTTCCCACCGCCCTGGCCATCTTCATGATCGATGCAGCGGAGTCCATGCATGACCACTTCCACACTCGATGCGCGAGCCCGATCGGGTAAACGCAGCTGGACCACACTGCTCGGCTGGGTCATCGCCGTCGTCGTCCTCGGCTGGGCCTGGCAGGGCGCCGAGATGGCGCCGAGCCTGCTGGTCACCAACGCCGGCAACATGGCCACGCTCGCCGCCGACTTCGTGCCGCCGACCTTCGGCAGTCTCGATCACTACATCGATCAGATGCTGGTCACCATCCAGATCGCGATCTGGGGCACGCTGCTGGCGGTGCTGTTCGCCATTCCGTTCGGCCTGCTCTCGTCCGACAACCTGGCGCCGTGGTGGGTCAACCAGCCGGTGCGACGGCTGATGGATGCGTGCCGTGCGATCAACGAGCTGGTCTTCGCGATGGTGTTCGTGGTCGCCGTCGGTCTGGGGCCGTTCGCCGGCACCATGGCGCTGTTCGTCCACACCACCGGGGTCCTCGCCAAGCTGTTCTCGGAGGCGGTGGAAGCCACTGATGCCGGGCCGATGGAAGGTGTTCGCGTCACCGGTGCCGGGCGCCTGGAAGAGATCATCTTCGGTCTGATCCCCCAGGTGCTGCCGCTGTGGATCTCGGTCAGCCTCTATCGCTTCGAGTCCAACATCCGCTCGGCGACGGTACTCGGCATGGTCGGCGGCGGTGGGATCGGCGTCTCGCTGTGGGAAACCATGCGCGGATTTCAGTACACCGAAACCGCCACGATCATGCTGGTGATCATCGTTGCCGTGACGCTGCTGGACATGGTGTCTCAACGTGTTCGCAAGCGCTTCATCTAAGGAATGACATAAATGCCTACGCGTGCGAATCGCTGCGTTACGCGGTACTGGGGCGCCAGTTCGATCGAATCTCGCCTAACCCCAAGTTATGTCTCGCTTTCTGCGTTCCGGGCGACTTGCGCTTCATCCCGCTCGGCGATTTATACGGGCGCTTCGAAAAGTAGCGTACTACCTACTGAATTCTCGAGGTTTGACCGTCCCTGCGTGTGGCGATGAATCGGAACTCATCATGTCTAGACAAATTCTGACGATACCCCGCTACCGCGAACTGGCCGAAGAGCTGGTGCGCGAGGTGCGCGCCGACTACGCGCCGGGCGATCTGCTGCCGACCGAGGCGCAGCTGGCCAAGCGCTTCGCGGTCAATCGCCACACGGTACGCCGGGCGCTGGACGAACTGGTCGCCGCCGGCATGGTGACGCGCCATCAGGGTCGCGGCACCCAGGTCGTCGATCGGCGTCTCGACTACGCCGTCAGCGCCGGCAGCAAGGTGACCCAGAATCTGGCCGGCCTGGGTCTGCCGTCGAACACCTGCTGTCTCGAACAGGGTTTCGTGACGCCTCCCGAGGCGATCGCTCTGCGTTTCGGCCGTTCCGTCGCCGAGCCGCTGTTGCGGGTCGATACCGTGCGCTACGTCGACGATGCCCCGCTGATGCGGCTGCGTCACTGGTTCGATCCCGAGCGCGTGCCGGGCTGGCTCGAGCGCTATCGCGGCGGCTCCACCCGGGCGCTGCTGGGCCAGCACTACGGCCTGCGCCTGCATCGGCGGCGAGTGCGCATCGATGCTGTCCCCGCGGATCGCGACGACACCCGCTGGCTGCAGTGTCCGCTCAATGCGCCGCTGCTGGTGATGACCAGCGACAACACCGATGCCGCCGGCGGGCTGGTCGAGGTGTCCGTGGGCCGGGCGCGCGCCGACCGGCTCTCCTATCACGTTGATTTCGACACCGACCCCATGGATTCCGACACCGACGAGGTTGCGTCATGAGTCACACATCACGAAACGCGCGTCAGCGCTTGCTGGCGCTCTCTTCCCGGCAGCACATCGAGGCCCGTTGGGGCGCTCTGGGCGAACTGCTCGACGATTTCCCCACGCACCGCTGCATACGCGGCCCCGAAACCGGCATGGCCATGCTCAAGGGTCGCACCGGCGGCACCGGCAACGCCTTCCATCTGGGCGAGATGACCCTGACCCGCGCCAGCGTCGCTCTCGACGACGGCACCCTCGGCCACGGTTGGGTTCGCGGGCGCGACCACCGTCACGCCGAGCTGATAGCCCTGGCCGATGCCGTCGCCCAGCACGCCGAATGGCAGGAAGCACTCGAGACGCAGGTGCTCGCGCCGCTGGTCGAGGAACTCGCCGAGCGCCAGCGCGGTGACGCTGCCACCGCCGCCGCGACCCGCGTCGACTTCTTCACGCTGGTAAGGGGGGAATGACGATGGAGAACAGAGCAGCCACGAAGGAGAAAGGCGTGGTTAAGGAAAGCGGCGTGGTTAAGGAAAGCGGCGTGGTGAAGGAGAGAGAAATGATGAATGAAGCCTGGCCTGGTCTGGCCGACCCCGCCCACGACAGTCAACGCCTGTTTCGCCAGATTCTCGGCGCCATGTCCGAACCGGGCACGCTTGCGACACTGGCGTTGCCGGCACCGCCCCAGGAGGCGCCGAGTGACGCACTGGGTGCTGCGCTGTGGGGCGTGATGCTGACGCGCTGCGACCTCGAGACCCGCGTCTGGATCGCCACCGACCTCGACTCGCCGGCCCTGCGCGAGGCGCTGACTTTCCACACCGGCGCACGTCTGGTCGACGACCCGGCGAACGCCGATTTCGCGCTGCTGACCCACGCGTCCTTCGATCCGCAGACACCGTTTGCGCTGGGCAGCGATACCTATCCCGACCGCGGCACCACGCTGCTGGTCGCCGTCGAGCGACTGGCCAACGCCGAGCCCTGGATTCTCTCCGGGCCTGGCATCGAGACCACCCGCGCACTCGACATCGGCGATGCCGTCGGCTGCCACCTCCTGATGGATCGGCTGGCCGCCAACCGGGCCAGCTTCCCGCAGGGATTGGACGTCATCTTCGGCTGCGGCGCGCAGCTGGCGGCGGTTCCCCGCAGCACGCGAATTACGAGTGACAAGACTCAAGCCGATTTTCGGGAGACGAACTGATGTACGTAGCCGTCAAGGGTGGCGAGCAGGCGATCGCCAATGCCCACCGCTGGCTGGCCGACCGCCGCCGGGGCGATCGCGAGCGTCCGGAACTCGAGGTCGCCCAGATCGGCGATCAGCTGCGCCTGGCCGTCGACCGGGTGATGAGCGAAGCCTCGCTCTATGACCCCGAGCTCGCCGCGCTGGCGTTCAAGCAGGCCAGCGGCGATCTCACCGAGGCCGTGTTCCTGCTGCGCGCCTATCGCACCACGCTGCCGCGCCTTGCCGTCAGCGAGCCGCTCGACACCGCCAACATGCGCATCGAACGCCGCATCAGCGCCACCTACAAGGATATCCCCGGCGGCCAGATTCTGGGGCCGACCTACGACTACACCCATCGTCTGCTCGACTTTCTGCAGCTGGCCGGTGCCGAGGTGCCGCCTGCCGAGACCCGGGATGACGTGACCGACGCCGAGGCGTGCCCGCAGATTCTGGCGCTGCTCAACGACGAAGGGCTGGTGGAGCAGGAGATCGACGACGGCGCCGAGCCTTCGGACATTACCCGCGATCCGCCGGATTATCCGATGGACCGCGCCGCCCGACTGCAGATGCTCGCCCGCGGCGACGAGGGTTACCTGCTGGCGCTGGGGTACTCCACCCAACGCGGCTACGGCCGCAATCACCCGTTTGCCGGCGAGATTCGCCTGGGCCAGGTGGAGGTCGAGATCCATGTCGACGAATGGGACGAGACGATCTGCGTCGGCGAGATCGCGCTGAGCGAGTGCCAGATGATCAACCAGTTCGGCGGTAGCCGGGAAGCCGCACCGCAGTTCACGCGGGGTTACGGCCTCGCCTTCGGCCACAACGAGCGCAAGACCATGTCCATGGCGCTGGTCGATCGTGCCCTGCGCGCCGAGGAGCTGGGCGAGCCGATCATCGGCCCGGCGCAGCAGGCGGAGTTCGTGTTGGCGCACGCCGACAGCGTCGACGCCGCCGGCTTTGTCTCGCATCTGAAGCTGCCGCACTACGTCGACTTCCAGTCCGAGCTCGATCTGCTCCGGCGCCTGCGCCGCGAACATGCCGCGCGTCAGGCGGAACTCGACAGCGCTCGTGACACGGCCAGCCCCCAACCGAAGGAGCGTTGATATGGACGGGTACAATTTCGCCTACCTCGACGAACAGACCAAACGCATGATCCGCCGCGCGCTGCTCAAGGCGGTGGCGATCCCCGGTTATCAGGTGCCGTTCGGCGGCCGCGAGATGCCGATGCCCTACGGCTGGGGCACCGGCGGCGTGCAGCTCACCGCCAGCATTCTCGGTGCCGACGACATTCTCAAGGTGATCGATCAGGGCGCCGACGACACCACCAACGCGGTCAGCATCCGCCACTTCTTCCAGCGCGTGGCCGGCGTCGAGACCACCACCTCGACCACGGCGGCGGACGTGATCCAGACCCGCCACCGGATCCCCGAGACGCCGCTGCGAAGCGGCCAGATTCTGGTGTTCCAGGTGCCGATCCCCGAGCCGCTGCGCTTCATCGAGCCCAGCGAGCAGGAAACGCGACTGATGCACGCGCTGGAGGAGTACGGCGTGATGCACGTCAAGCTCTACGAGGACATCGCCCGCTACGGCCACATTGCCACCACCTACGCCTATCCGGTCAAGGTGGACGGGCGCTACGTGATGGACCCGTCGCCGATCCCCAAGTTCGACAACCCCAAGCTCGACGGCAATCCGGCGCTGATGCTGTTCGGCGCCGGTCGCGAGAAGCGGCTCTATGCGATCCCGCCCTACACCCGGGTCGAGAGTCTCGACTTCGAGGACCATCCGTTCGAGATCCAGAGCTGGGAGCACACCTGCGCGCTGTGCGGCAGCGATCAAAGCTATCTCGATGAAGTGATCACCGACGACAAGGGCGGGCGGATGTTCGTCTGCTCCGATACCGACTACTGCCAGACCCGGCGGGGAGAAGTGGCATGAAGAAGCCGGCACTGGAACGTCCGGTTCTGCTCGACGTTCAGGACATCACCCGCCTCTACGGCCCGGCCAAGGGCTGCGAGGCGATCGACTTTCAACTGCACGCCGGGGAGGTGCTGGGCATCGTCGGCGAATCCGGCTCCGGCAAGTCGACGCTGTTGCGCGTGCTTGCCGGGCTCGAAGCGCCGGATGCCGGGCGCGTGGTCTATCGAAGGCATGCCGGAGAAGATGTACTGGACCGGGATGAGGCCGAGCTCGATCTCTACGCCATTGGTGAGGCACGGCGTCGGGCGCTGCTGCGCCTCGAATGGGGTCTGGTGCATCAGAACCCCCGCGATGGCCTGCGCATGGGCGTTTCCGCCGGGGCCAACATCGGCGAACGGCTGATGGCACAAGGTCAGCGCCACTACGGTCAGTTGCGCGCCACCGGCCAGGAGTGGATGCGCCAGGTCGAGCTCGATCCCGGGCGTATCGACGATGCGCCGCGCACCTTTTCCGGCGGCATGCAGCAGCGCCTGCAGATCGCCCGCACCCTGGTCACTCGGCCGCGGCTGGTGTTCATGGACGAGCCCACCGGCGGGCTCGACGTCTCGGTCCAGGCGCGGCTGCTGGACATGCTGCGCACGCTGGTGCGTCAGCTCGGTCTCTCGGTGGTGCTGGTGACCCACGATCTCGCCGTGGCGCGCCTGCTCGCCCACCGGCTGATGGTGATGCGCCGCGGTCAGGTGGTGGAGACCGGCCTCACCGATCAGATTCTCGACGACCCGCAGCACGAATATACGCAGCTGCTGGTTTCTTCTGTCCTGACGCCCTGAGGGAGGAATTTCAATGCATTCCATGACGAACGCTCGACCTCGCCTCACGGTGAGCGGGTTGCACAAGCAGTTTCTGCTCCACGGCCAGGGCGGGCTCGAAATCGACGTGATGCGCGATCTGTCGCTGACGCTACACGCCGGCGAGTGCCTGGTGCTGGCCGGACGCAGCGGTATCGGCAAGAGCACGCTGCTGAAGATGCTCCATGGCGACTACTGCATCGATCAGGGCCGTATTCGTCTTCATTTCGACGATGGCACGCTCGACCTCGAGACGCTGCCGGCCTACGCCTGGCACGGTCTGCGCCGCGACGTGATCGGCTACGTCAGCCAGTTTCTGCGGGTGGTTCCGCGGGTCGCCGCCGTCGACGTGGTGATGGAGCCGCTGCTGGCGCGTGGCGCCGACGAGGCCGAATCGCGCCAGCGGGCCGAGACGCTGCTGGCCCGTCTCAACCTGCCCGAACGGCTGTGGCAGCTGCCCCCCGGTACCTTCTCCGGCGGCGAGCAGCAGCGCGTCAACATCGCCCGCGGGTTCATCGGCGAGCATCCGCTGCTGCTGCTCGACGAACCCACCGCGTCGCTGGACGCCACCAATCGCGACGTGGTGATCGCCCTGATCGGCGAGGCCAAGGCCCGCGGCGCGGCGATGCTCGGCATTTTTCACGACGAGGACGTGCGCGACCGCGTCGCCGATCGTCTGCTGCCGCTGGACGACAGCCTCGGCGCTCGCACTGCCTTCACCCCGAACGTTCAGGAGACGCTGTCATGAGCGCGCAGGAACAGATTCTGACCCACGCCAGGCTGGTTCTCGACGACGAGGTGATCGACGGCACGCTGGTGATCCGCGGCGGCCGGATCGCGGCTATCGACCACGGCGCGAGCCAGGCCGCCGGTGCCATCGACTGCGAAGGCGACACGCTGCTGCCGGGGCTGGTCGAGCTGCACACCGACAACATGGAGAAGTATTTCCAGCCGCGGCCCAAGGTCGAATGGCCAGGGCGTCAGGCGGCACTGGCTCACGATGCCCAGATGGCGGCCAGCGGCATCACCACCGTGTTCGATGCGGTCTCGATCGGTGATGTCGACGAGCAGAGCATGCGCCACCGGGCGCTGGACGAGATGTGTCAGGCGCTATCGCAGATCGTCCACGACGGTCTGGCGCGGGTCGATCATCGCCTGCACCTGCGCTGCGAAGTGAGCCACCCCAACACGCTGGCACGATTCAACGAGCTGTCGTCATCGCCGCTGCTGGGTCTGGTGTCGCTGATGGATCACGCCCCCGGCCAGCGCCAGTTCGCCAGCCTCGAAGCATATCGCGTCTACTATCAGGGCAAGTACCAGCTCGATGACGCAGCGATGAACGCCTTCATGGCAACCCAGATCGACAACAGCCAGCGCTTCAGCGCCGAGCATCGCCGCGCCATTGCGGCCAGCTGTCGCGAACGCGGCCTGGCGATCGCCAGCCACGACGACGCCACCGTCGAGCACGTCGCCGAGAGCCACGAGTATGGCACACGCGTTGCGGAGTTTCCCACCACCCGCGAAGCGGCCGAGGCCTCCCACCGGGCCGGCATGGGGGTGATGATGGGTGCGCCCAACGTGGTTCGCGGCGGCTCCCACTCCGGCAATATCGCCGCTGCCGATCTGGTGGAGCTGGGCGTGCTGGATATCCTGTCGTCGGACTACTATCCGGCGGCGCTGCTCGATGCCGTCTTCCGGGTGGCGGCGATGGAGAACGGCTACGCACTGCCTCGGGCGGTCGCCACCGCGACACGGATACCGGCCAAAAGCGGTAGGACTCGACGATCGTGGACGCCTGGTGCCGGGGCTGCGCGCCGATCTATTGCGGGTGCGGTTGATCGACGATCATCCGGTGGTGCAGAGAGTTTGGTCTGCGGGTAGGCAGGTTCACTAGATAAATGCCTGCGCGAGCGAATCACTTTGTTGCCCGAGGCTCAAAATCCTCGCCTAACAGCCCGTTATGTCTTGGCTTTAGAGCCTCGGGCGCCTCGTGCTTCATCTCGCTCGGCTATTTATCTCAGGACCGATTATCTCAGGACCGATTATCTCAGGACCGAGAAATCCGAGAACGCTTATACAGAAAGGCAGCGATATGGATGAAGGTCGTGTGATCTACGTCATGGGCGCCAGCGGCGTCGGTAAGGACAGCCTGCTGCGCGAGCTGGCACGGCGTCGCCCGGACGCGCTGGTGGTGCATCGCTATATCACCCGGGCCAGCGGCGGGGCGGAGAACTGTATAGAACTCTCCCGCGAGGCATTCCACTGGCGGCGCGAGCAGGGGCTGTTCTGCCTCTCGTGGCGCGCGCACGGGCTCGACTACGGCGTCGGCATCGAGATCGAAGCGTGGCTGGCGGCGGGGCATACGGTGGTGCTCAACGGCAGCCGCCGCGCGCTGGCGGCGGCGCGCGAGCGATTCGGGGCGGCATTGGTGCCGCTGCTGGTAGTGGCTGACGCCGAGGTGCTGCGCCGACGTCTGATCGCTCGCGGGCGTGAGACGCCGGCCGAGATCGAGGCGCGACTGGCGCGCGGCGACGAAGAGGATGAGCTGGGCGATATTCCGCGGATCGACAACGGCGGCGAGCTGGCACATGGCGTGAGGGCGCTCGAGTCCTGGCTCGACGCCGAGACCGTAGCGGGCGATTCGGCGTGAAGCTGCGCTTCGCCGGTACCGGCGACAGCGCCCAGGTTCCCTGTTTCGGCTGCGACTGCCTGGCCTGCCAGCGGGCGCGGCTGCTGAGCTGCCACCGCCGCGAGCCCTGTTGCGGCGAGATCGAGCTCGATGACGAGCTGATCCTGATCGACGCCGGCCGCATGGATCTGGCCGCGCGCTGCGAGCGTCAGCGCCCGGCCGCCATCCTGCTGACCCACTACCACGCCGACCACGTGCAGGGGCTTCTGCATCTGCGCTGGGGGCGGGGCAAATCGATTCCGGTCCACGGTCCTAAAGACCCTCAAGGCTGCGCCGACCTGCACAAGAATCCCGGCATCCTCGACTTCCAGCCCGGCCTCAAGCCGTTCCGGCCTCTGGTGCTGGGCGGTCTCACGGTGACGCCGCTGCCACTCAACCACAGCAAGCCGACGCTGGGCTACGCCCTGGACGACGGCATCAATCGGGTCGCCTGGCTGTGCGACACCGTGGGCCTGCCCGGTGCCACCGAGCGCTTTCTGACCGAGTGGCGGCCCCACGGCGTGGTGATCGATGCCACTCATCCCGACGCTTATCACTCCCCGAATCCGGAGTCTGATGACTCCCCGAATCCGGAGTCTGATGACTCCCCGCACCCGGAGTCGCATACCACGCCCCGCAACCACAACAACGTTGCCATGGCGCTGGAGATCATCGAGCGACTGTCGCCATCGCGGGCCTGGCTGACCCACATCAGTCACGAACTGGATGCCGACTTCATGGCGACGTCCCGAATCCTGCCGGCAGGCGTGGAGCTGGCCGCCGATGGCAGCGATATTCTTTTCTGAGAGGAAATTCATGTCTTCGCAACCCGCTTCCCGCCGCCTGAGCGACGCCCCGACCTGCGCACCCACGGCGAAACTTCACGAGAGTCGGCTGGGCGCCTGGACCGAGGTGGGCGATCGCTGCGTCTTCAACCACGTCACGCTCGGCGACTACAGCTACGTCGAGCGCGACTGCGATCTGATGTTCACCGAGATCGGCAGGTTCACATCGATCGCCTCCAGCGTGCGCACCAACCCCAGCAATCACCCCTGGTGGCGGCCGACGCTACACCATTTCAGCTACCGCCCCGGCAAGTTCGGCTTCGCCGACGGCGACCAGCGCGTCGACGAACGGATCTTCGACTGGCGTTCCGAGGACCGTGTCGTCATCGGTCACGATGTCTGGATCGGCCACGGAGCCATCGTGCTGCCCGGCGTCACCATCGGCAACGGCGCCATCGTCGGCGCCGGCAGCGTGGTGACCAAGAATGTCGCGGCTTACACCATCGTGGTCGGCAATCCCGCTCGGGCGTTGCGGCCGCGCTTCGAGGCTCCCGAAACCGCGACACGCCTGGAGGCGCTGGCCTGGTGGGAATGGCCCCACGAGCGGCTGGCGCGCACGCTGCCGCTGTTCCAGGGCGATACCGGGGCGTTTCTCGAGGCCGCCGAGCGCGAGTCGCAGCCATCGCCATGATCTCAGACGGCGTTGTTCGCCAGCGTCCGATAGCGTGAGCCGCCGTCGCCGAGCTGCGATTCCACCAGCGCGAGATGATCGAAGCGCCAGAGAAGCGGGGCGGCTAGCCGTGAGTGTGGCGCCGCGCGGTCGGCCTGGCGAATCAGGCTCACGTGCGGGGTGAAGTCACGGTGCGGCGCGGTGAAGCCGTGGCGGGACAGTGCCTGCCAGAGTTCGGCGTCGAGCGTCAGGAGTGCCTCGTTCGGCGTCCGGCTGCCGGCCCAGACGATGCGGGGCTTGGGAAAATGGCCGAGTCGATCCAGCGTCCACTCGCCGTTCAGCGTCGGCCATGCCCGAGTCAGATCGACGAGTGCTTCCAGCCGCGAGGCGTCGACACTGCCCAGAAACGCCAGCGTGACATGCATGTTCTCCGCCGGTAGCGGATAGCCGCCGCAGCGTGGCGCCAGGCGTTCGGCCTCCACCGCGAGGGACCGACGAATGGTGTCGTCGGGGCATAGGGCGAAGAAGAGTCGGCGAGTGGCAGTCACGATGTCGGCTTCCGGTGGCGTTGCCAGCAGCGTGGCGCATTGTCCCCTTCCTCGCTACCGGTTTTCGCGGCGTTGCCTGCCACCGCGCTCAGGCAGGGTCGCTGTTCGGCCGGTGATCTTCGCCTTCCAGCGTCGAGCCGTGATCCTGGCGCAGCGGGCCGGCCAGCTTGCGCAGCGCGACGTAGAAGACCGGCGTCAGCAGCAGGCCGAACAGAGTCACGCCAAGCATCCCGGCGAACACCGCGATGCCCAGCGCCTGACGCACTTCTGCGCCGGCGCCATGGCCCAGCGCCAGCGGTATCACCGCGGCGGTGAAGGTGATCGAGGTCATGATGATCGGGCGCAGCCGCAGCCGGCAGGCTTCCAGCGCCGCTTCCACCACGCTGCGACCCTGGAACTCGAGCTCGCGGGCGAATTCGACGATCAGGATGGCGTTCTTGCAGGCCAGCCCGATCAGCACCACCAGACCCACCTGGACGAAGACGTTGGTGTCGCCGCCGGAAATCTTGACGCCGACGAGTGCCGATAGCAGGCACATCGGCACGATCAGGATCACCGCCAGCGGCAACGTCCAGCTCTCGTAGAGCGCGGCCAGCACCAGGAACACCAGCATGACCGCCAGCGGGAATACCACCAGCGCGGCGTTGCCCTGGGTGGACTGCTGATAGCTCAGGTCGGTCCATTCGAAGTCGATGCCATCCGGCAGCACGCGCTCGCCGATATCGGTCAAGGCGCTCATCGCCTGAGGCGACGAGAGCACCCGGGGGTCGGCTTCGCCGGCCAGATCCGCGGCCGGGTAGCCGTTGAAACGCAGCACCGGGTCGGGGCCGAAGCTCTGATGGATATCGATCATCGAGCCGATCGGCACCATCTCGCCCTGGGCGTTGCGGGTGCGCAGTCGGGCGATATCCTCGACGCTGTCGCGGTAGGGGGCGTCGGCCTGGGCGATGACCTGCCAGGTGCGGCCTAACGTATTGAAATCGTTGACGTAAGTGGAGCCCAGGTAGGTCTGCAGGGTATCGAACAGGTCGCTCACCGCCACGCCCTGGGTCTTGGCCTTGAGTCGGTCCACCTCGGCATCGAGCTGGGGCACGTTGGCCTGGTAGCTGGTGATCGGATAGCTCATCCCCGGCGTCTGCACCACCGCGCCCTGGAACGCGGTCACCGCTTCCTGCAGCGGGCCGTAGCCGAGCCCGCCGCGATCCTCGATGAACAGCTGATAGCCCGAACCGTTGCCTAGCCCGAGGATCGGCGGCGGCATGAACGAGAACGCGATGCCGTCCTTGAGGCCACTGATCTTGCCGGCGATCTCGGCGTTGATTTCCGCCGCGGTGCGGGTGCGCTGATCGAACGGCTTCAGGGTCAGAAACGCCAGCCCGGTGTTGGCGGTGTTGGTGAACTGCAGCGCGTTGAGTCCCGGGAACGAGATCGCGTGCTCGACGCCGTCGGTCTCCATGGCGATATCCACCACCTGGCGCAGCAGATCATCGGTGCGTTCCAGCGAGGCGCCCTCCGGCAGTTTCACGCCGGCGATCAGGTACATCTTGTCCTGAACCGGGATGAACCCCGGCGGCACCAGCTTGAACAGATAGCCGGTGGTGCCCAGCAGAATCAGATAGACCACGAACACCGCGCCGCGACGGCGAAGGCTGCCCGAGACCACGCCCTGGTAGCGATTGGAGCCGGCGTTGAAGAAGCGATTGAACGGCCGGAACAGCCAGCCGAACAGGAAGTCGATCACTCGGGTCAGGCGATCTTTCGGGGCGTCGTGAGGCCTGAGCAGCATCGCGGCCAGCGCCGGCGAGAGCGTCAGCGAGTTGACGGTGGAGATCACGGTGGAGATGGCGATGGTCACCGCGAACTGGCGGTAGAACTGGCCGGTGACGCCGGACAGGAACGCCATCGGCACGAACACCGCGCACAGCACCAGGCCGATGGCGACGATCGGCCCGGACACCTCGCGCATCGCCTGATGGGCGGCGGCCCGCGGTGCCAGCCCCTGGCCGATGTTGCGCTCCACGTTCTCCACCACCACGATGGCGTCGTCGACGACGATGCCGATCGCCAGCACCAGCCCGAACAGCGTCAGCGTGTTGATCGAATACCCAAGCAGCAACAGCACCGAGAACGTGCCTACCACCGAGACCGGCACCGCCAGCAGGGGAATCAGCGAGGCTCGCCAGGTCTGCAGGAACAGCGTCACCACCAGCACCACCAGCAGGATCGCTTCCAGCAGCGTCTGGATCACCGAGCGGATCGAGTCGGTGACGAACAGCGTGGTGTCATAGACGGTGCGATACTCCACTCCCGGCGGGAACTGGGTGGACAGCTCGTCCATGGTCCGGATCACCTGGTCGCGGATCTGCAGGGCATTGGCGCCGGGCGACTGGAAGATACCGATCGCCACCGCATCCTTGCCGTCGAGGCTGGCGCGCAGCGTGTAGTCGCCCGCGCCCAATTCCAGACGAGCGACGTCCCGCAGCCGCAGGACTTCGCCGTCCGCACCGACCTTGAGCACGATGTTACCGAACTCCTGCTCGGTGGACAGGCGGCCCTTGGCATTGATCAGGGTCAGGAAATCACTGTGCGGGGTGGGCTCGGCACCGATCTGACCGGCGGAGACCTGGACGTTCTGCTCGCGCATGGCCGCGACCACGTCGCCGGCGGTCAGGCCATGGGAAGCGATGCGGTCGGGGTCCAGCCAGGCGCGCATGGCGTAGTCGCCGCCGCCGAACATCTGCGCTTCGCCGACGCCGGGGATCTTCGCCAGCTGATCGCGCACGTGCAGTCGCGCGTAGTTGCGCAGGTAGAGGGTGTCGTAGCTGTCATCCGGTGAGACCAGGTGCACCACCATCAGGAAGGTGGGTGACTGCTTCTGGGTGGTCACCCCCTGTCGCCGCACCGCTTCCGGCAACCGCGCCAGCGCCTGGCTGACCCGGTTCTGGACGCGTACGGTCGCCTGCTCGGGATCGGTGCCGGGCTGGAAAGTGATGGTCATCTGCAGCACGCCATCGGAACCCGCCACCGACTTGTAGTACATCATGTTCTCGACGCCGGTGATCGCCTCCTCCAGCGGCGTGGCCACGGTCTCGGCGATCTCCTTGGGGTTGGCGCCCGGGTAGACGGTGCGGACCAGCACCGAGGGCGGCACCACCTCCGGGTACTCGCCGATCGGCAGATTGGGAATGGAGATCGCGCCCACCGCGAAGATGACGATGGACAGCACCGCGGCGAAGATCGGCCGGTCCACGAAAAAGCGGGAGAAGTTCATGACAGAGGCTCCTGAGCGGCGGGGACGATGCCCAACCGCGTCTTGTCATTCGGAAGGAGAGACGTGCTTCAGGACGCGTTGAGTCGATCGGCGCGCGGCTTTCTCAGGATCGGGTGGCGACATCGTTGCCGGCGGCCGGCTCACGCATGGCGATCGGATTGGGCGTGACCGGCATCCCCGGCGCGAGGACCTTCTGGGTGCCGTTGACGATCACACGATCGCCGGCCTTCAGGCCCTCGCGGACCACGATCAGATCCCCCACCTCGCGACCGGTCTCGATCTGGCGCGGTGTCACGGTATTGTCGTCGCCGACCACGTAGACGAAGCGCCGGTCCTGATTGGCGAGCACTGCCTTGCGGTTCACCAGCATCGCCTCTGTCAGATGGGCGACGGGCATCTCCACTCGCGCGAACTGCCCGGGCCGGAAGGCGCCATCCGGGTTGGGCAGAACCGCTCGATAGCGCAGGGTGCCGGTATCCGCGTTGATCTGGTTGTCGACGAAATCCAGCTGACCTTGGTGGGGGAACCCTGTCTCGCCGGTCAGCCCGATGCGCAGCGTGGCGGTCTTGCCTTGATTCAGCAGTGCTTGAGCGCTGGGGGCTTCGGCTTCGTTGCTGTCGAAATAGACGTAAAGTGGATCGACCGACACCAGCGTGGTCAGCACCGACTGATCGGCACTGGCGAGGTTGCCCTGGGTGACCATGGCGCGTCCGGTGCGTCCCGTTACCGGTGCGGTGACGCGGGTGTACTGGAGATCCAGTTCGGCACTGGTCAGCGCGGCTTCGGCTTCCGCCTGCTGCGCTCGAGCATTGAGCGCGGCCGCCTGACGCTGATCGTGCTGCTCCTGGGAGATCATGTGTTTCTGGATCAGCTGGCGAGATCGGCCGGCCTCGACTTCGGTGAGCCGGCGTTGACTCTGCGCCTGAGCCAATGAGGCCTTGGCGGCCTGTACCCGGGCTTCGTAGGGACGGGGATCGATACGAAACAGCAGGTCGCCGGCCTCGACCAGTTCCCCTTCTTCGAAGGCGACTTCGTCGATATAGCCAGTGACGCGCGGCCGCAACTGTACGGTCTGCGGTGACGCCACGCGACCGGTGAAGGTTTCCCGTAGCGTGACGGGTTCCACCAGCACCGTTGCGACATCTACTGCCGGCGGCGGCGGCGCGCTGGCGGTTTGCGCTTCGCCCCGGGCATCGCAACCGGCCAGCAAGGCGATGATGAGCAATACGCCCAATCCGCGAGACAGACTCGTCGTCGATACGCGCTTTTCGTTATGTATCTGCATTTCCTTGACCCCGCGTTGACTGTGTCCGGTCGCAATCGATCCCGTCAGTCAAGATCGCGCGAGTCATGCCCGAAAACGCACCAGCCAACCTCTGGGGTTGGCGAGCATGGGCACCGGATAGGACGAGCACTGTAGGGCTCGGACAAGCGTGGGCGTTATCGGATTCCTCGTTATTGATTGCCTAATTCTGTCGACATCGCGAATCTGTGTATGGGGGCGCGCGCCAGCTTTTGGCATTCCGGGAGTGGCATCGGGGCATGATTGCCCGTTCCTTCAAAGGTCTTGCCCAATCCTGCAGATATCGGGTTTCTGTCATCAGAAAGCCAGAAAGCCGGCATATAATCGCGATTTGTCTCAAGATGACCATCAGACCAACAAGCGAGAGGTGAAGTCGTGAGTGCTGTTCAACCTGTCTTCGAAACGCTTGACGATGAACTCGGACGATTGGCGGATACTCTGGCGTTACAGATCCGGAAATGGACGCACCAAGAGGGTCTGACCACCACTGCGGTGCCGGGGCTGGAGCTGGTACGAGCCGACTCTTCCGTCAACAACTGCATCGGTTCCACGGTGTACGACCCTTCGTTCTGCCTGATCGCACAGGGGAGCAAGACGGTATGGCTGGGCGATCGGCAGATCGATTACGGTCCGCTGAGCTGCATGGTGTCGGCCGTGCATCTGCCGGTGCTGGGCAAGGTCACCGAGGCGTCGCCAGAAAGACCCTATCTGGGTCTGAAAATTACTGTCGAACCGCAGGAGATCACTGATCTGGTGCTGGCCCTGGGCGAGGGGCTCAACGGCATGGAGCAGCAGGAGTGCCCGGAGAACGCTTGTGGTTTAAGCCGGGTACAGGCGGAAAAAGGGCTGGTGGAGGCGGTGCTGCGGCTGGTGAATCTGCTCGATTCGCCGCAGCAGGACATTCGAATGCTTGCACCGCTGGTGCGGCGCGAGATCTTCTATCGTGCGCTGATCGGCGAGATCGGCCTGCACATGCGCAAGTTCGCGGTGGCCGACACCCAGACGCATCGCATTTCCAAGGTGATCGCGGTACTCAAGGATCGCTTCACCGAGCCGCTGCGCGTTCGCGACCTGGCGGACATGGTCAACATGAGCGAATCGTCGCTGTTCCACAGCTTCAAGCAGGTCACCCGGATGTCGCCGGTGCAGTTCCAGAAGAAGCTGCGGCTGCACGAGGCGCGCAGATTGATGCTATCCGAGGGGATGGAGGCGGCGACGGCCAGTTTCCACGTGGGTTACGGAAGTCCTTCCCATTTCAGCCGCGAGTACAGCCGCCTGTTCGGGGTGCCGCCGCGAGCGGACGTGACCAAACTGCGCGGCGAGTTGCCCGAGGCCGCGCGGGCCTGAATGCCTGCGCGACATGAGCCTGTGTCGAACGGCTCGAGAAGTGCCCGGCCAGGATGTTGAAAGACCGGGCCGTGCAGCGGGTCAATCTCAGTCGCCGATGACCATGACCGCTTCGGCTTCGACCTGGCTACCCTTGGGCAGCTGCTTGACGCCGACGGCGGCGCGGGCCGGGAAGGGCGGCTGGAAGAACTCTTCCATCACCTTGTTGACCACGGCGAAGTTATCCAGATCGGTCAGGTAGAGGTTGAGCTTGACGATGTCCTGCAGCGAGCCGGCGGCTTCCTGGCACACGGCGGCCATGTTGGTGAACACCTGGCGTGCCTGAGCCTCGAACTCCTGGGAGACCAGCTCCATGGTCTTCGGGTCTAGCGGAATCTGGCCCGAGAGATAGACGGTATTGCCCGACTTGATCGCCTGGGAATAAGGGCCGATGGCGGCCGGGGCGTTGTCGGTGTTGATGACGGCTTTGTTGCTCATGGCGTACCCTCCAGTTTCTTTATCTAGCGTCTTCTCATAAATACGTTTTCAATGGCATTGCCATCGTGAAAAAACACTGCCCCGCCGCGCATGACGCGGCGGGGCAGCCATTACCGATTAGTTTCGGGCGCGAACGATGCGGCCGATATGATTCAGGTTGCGCAGGCGCTTGATGATCCGTGCCAGATGAATGCGGCCCTTGACCAGAATGGTCAGATTGACGATCGAGAGCCTGGCGTCGCGCTCCTCGATGCCGATGCGCTCGATGTTGGCGTCGGCATCGGTGATCAGGCTGGCCAGTTCGGCGATCAGGCCGCGCCGGGTCTCGACTTCGATCCGCAGCGGTACCGGGAAATCCTGGTCGATCTGCTTCGACCAGGTCAACGTCACCAGCTTGTCGGGATCGTCGCGCAGCTCATCGAGGTTACCACACTCGTGGCGGTGGACGACGATCCCCTTGCCGATCGACAGGTGGCCGATCACCGGGTCGCCAGGGAGCGGGTGGCAGCAGCGCGCGAAGCTGATCGCCATGCTTTCGGAGCCATTGATGACGATCGGGCCATTGTGCGGCGCCTCTTCCAATAGCCGTTCCAGGCTGCGTTCGCCGCTGCTGGTGTCGGTGGCCGAATCATCCGCGACCAGGCGCCGTGCCGTGGCGTGAGCCAGGCGAGTGCCGAGACCGATGGTCTCGAGCAGGTCGTCCTCGGTCTTAAGGTCCAGTTCTTCCAGCAGGGAAGACAGCCGTCCCGGCGGTAGTTTCTCGAGGCTGGTCTCGAACCCGGTGAGCGCGCGATTGAGCAGCCGGCGGCCGAGCTGGACCGCCTCGCTGCGCTGCTGACTCTTCAAGGCGTGACGAATCGCCGAGCGCGCCTTGGCGGTGATCACGAAATTGAGCCAGGCCAGATTGGGCCGCGCGCCGGGGGCGGTGATGATCTCCAGGGTCTGCCCGCTCTCCAGCGGCGTCGACAGTGGCGCCAGATGGCGATCGATGCGACAGGCGATGCAGCTGTTGCCGATGTCGGTGTGCACGGTGTAGGCGAAATCGACCGCCGTCGCCCCCTGTGGCAGCTCCATGATGTCGCCTTTCGGCGTAAAAATGTAGACATCATCGGGAAACAGGTCGTTTTTGACGTGCTCGATGAACTCCAGCGAGTCGCCAGCGTGGCGTTGCATCTCGAGCAGACCGCGAACCCATTCGCGGGCCCGGGCGTGGCTGCCGGCAGCGATCGGCCGCTCGGTCTGGCCCGCCTTGTAGAGCCAGTGCGCCGCGATGCCGTTGTTGGCCATCGCTTCCATTTCGCGGGTGCGGATCTGCACCTCGATCGGCATCCCGCTGGGGCCGAACAGCGTGGTGTGCAGGCTCTGGTAGCCGTTGGCCTTGGGAATCGCGATGTAATCCTTGAAGCGCCCCGGCACCGGCTTGTAGAGATTGTGCACCGCGCCCAGCACGCGATAGCAGTTGTCGACGCTGTCGGTGATGATGCGAAAGCCGAACACGTCCATGATCTCGGCGAACGGCTTTCGCTGGTCGTGCATCTTGCGATAGATCGACAGCAGGTGCTTCTGGCGTCCGACCACGCTGCCGGTGAGGTCGTCCTCGTCGAGGCGACGCTGCAGGCTGGTCTGGATCTGGCGCATGGTCGAGCGGCGATTGCCGCGAGCGCTGGCCACCGCGCGCTTGATGCGCTCGGAACGCATCGGATGAATCGCCTGGAACGACAAATCCTCGAGCTCGACCCGAATGGTGTTGATCCCCAGGCGTCCGGCGATGCGGGCGTAGATTTCCAGCGTCTCGCGGGCGATCCGGCGCTTCTTGTCGGGGCGCAGAGCCCCCAGCGTGCGCATGTTGTGCAGGCGATCGGCGAGCTTGACGATGATGACCCGGATATCCCGGGACATCGCCATGACCATTTTCTGGAAGTTCTCGGCCTGGGCGACCGCCTTGTCCTCGAAGGTGATCTGGGTCAGCTTCGAGACGCCGTCGACCAGTTCCGCCACCGCCTCGCCGAACTGCGCCTCGAGGGCTTCCCGGGAGACGCTGGTATCCTCGATGACATCGTGCAGCATGGCGGCCATCAGGCTCTGATGGTCCATGTGCATGTTGGCGAGGATATTGGCGACGGCGAGCGGATGGGTGACGTAGGGCTCGCCGGAGCGGCGCTGCTGGCCGTCGTGGGCCTGCTCGGCGTAGTAGAAGGCGCGCTTGACCTGCTGAATCTCGTCGTCGGGGAGATAGCCGCCGAGACGATCGGCCAGGTCATCGATGGTGAACATGCGCGCGCCTATTTTGACTGCTCGTTTAACTACCCGTTATGGACACCGATTGATCAACATCCCGGACCGCAACCGGTCCGTGGACGTCATGGCGACGCCACAGACGACCGGAGATCATGCCGGAAGCCAAGACTCAGATGTCGTATTCCTGGGTCGGCTCGGGACGCGGGCGCGGCGGCGCGGCTTCGACCGGCTCGTCGAGAATGCTGTCGCCGATCTGGCCGGTGGCGATTTCACGCAGCGCCATCACGGTCGGCTTGTCGTTTTCCCACGGCAGCAGCGCATCACGGGAGCCGCGCGCGAGCTGACGGGCGCGCTGGGACGAGATCATTACCAGCTTGAAACGGTTCTCGATATGGTCCAGACAATCTTCGACGGTCACTCGTGCCATGAGGGTAGCCCTGTTACCAGAAAATGAGGGAACGCGCCCCATGCTGCGGGGTCTGCGGGACCGAGCAGTCTACTGGAGTTGCGCAACGCCTGACAAGAGAGGCCAGCCGGACACGACAAAGCAGGTCGACCGCTCGCGCTTCTTCGGGAGATCCGGCGCGCGAGGGTGCGCTAGGAGATGCGCTGGAGAAGGTGACGTGACCACCGAAATTCAGCCGGCGTCGTTCAGCAAATCGGCGAGCAGGGCCGCGTGGCGTGCCTGCATCTTGTCGCGGCGCGAACGGCGCGCATGGACGATGCATTCGAGTTCGCTCAGCGCGTGTTCGAAAGTGTCGTTGATGATGACGTGCTCATATTCGGTGTAATGCGACATCTCGCTGACCGCATCGCGCATGCGCCGTTCGATGACCGCGTCATCGTCGGTGCCGCGTCCGGCAAGCCGCTCGCGAAGCGCCTCTCGCGACGGCGGCAGGATGAAGATCGATTCGGCATCCGGCGACTGCTCGAGAACCTGCTGGGCGCCCTGCCAGTCGATCTCCAGAATCACGTCCTCGCCCACGGCAAGGCGCTTTTCGACCTCGACCCTGGAGGTGCCGTAATGACGATCGAAGACCCAGGCGTGCTCGAAGAATTCGCCTCGTTCGACCATCGCCTCGAACTCGGGCTGGGTGACGAAGTGGTAGTTGACGCCATCCTGCTCGCCCGGGCGCTTGGCGCGAGTGGTATGAGACACGGACACGCCGATATCCGCGTTGCGTTGGAGCAGGGCGCGGACCAGGCTGGTCTTGCCGGCACCGGAAGGGGCGGAAACGATATATAGCGTGCCCAGAGCGCTGGCGCCGAGCGTATCGGCGGGGGTACGGGGCGTCGAGAGAGCGTGCGACATGACAGAACGGCCGTCCGGAAGTGCGTGAAGCCCCATAGTATGCCACGTAAACGCCACTTCATGGGCAGGGGAGCCTCGCGCGGGTTCGGGCTGTCGGCCGGCAGAGCAGTGAGGCTTCGACGCTGCCTCTTTCTACTACAATGCGCTTTCTCATTCGTCACGTTCGGCTCTTTTCGCCAAGGGACTTTCCGCTTCGGACTTTCCGCTTCGCCAAGGGCTTTCCGCGAGAGGGCTTTCCCGCAAGAGCCATTCTGATCAGCAAAGGTATTCATGAACTCCTCGACCGCAACCGAGACCCGCCGTGCCGGCCCTTTTCTGGGCATCGCCCTGGCGTTCGCGGCAACGATGATCGGCACCACGCTGCCGACGCCGCTCTATCCGATCTACCAGCAGCAGCTGGGATTCTCGCAATTGATGATCACGGTCATTTTCGCGGTCTACGCGGCCGGGGTCATCGCGGCGCTGCTGATTACCGGGCGCTGGTCCGATCAGCTCGGGCGACGGCCGTTGCTGTTCGCCGGCCTGTTGGCATCGATCGTCAGCGATCTGGTGTTCTGGCACGCGGACGGCCTCAGCATGATTCTCACCGGGCGGGTGTTGTCGGGTATTTCTGCCGGCATCTTCACCGGCACGGCGACCGTGGCGGTGATGGAGCTGGTGCCTGCCGAGTGGAAGCGCGCCGGTACGCTGGTGGCCACCGCCGCCAATATGGGTGGTCTGGGCCTGGGGCCGATGCTCGCCGGGGTGCTGGCGGTGCTCTTCCCCATGCCGTTGGCGCTGCCCTATATCGTGCATCTGGTGCTCGCGCTGGTGGCGGTGGCCTGCATCTGGCGCGCGCCGGAGACCGTGAACCGGCCCGAGCGGATTCGTCTGCGTGTGCAGAAACTCAAGGTGCCCGCCGAGGTGCGCGGCGTGTTCGTACCCGCGGCCATCGCGGCATTCGCCGGCTTCATGGTGTGCGGCTTTTTCACCGCCGTAACCCCAGCGTTTCTGGGCAAGGTGCTGGGTCATACCAACTATGCGTTGATCGGATTCGTGGCGGGGCTGCTGTTCATCGCCTCCACGGTCGGCCAGATGCTTCAGGGGCGACTCCCCGAGTCGCGGCGCTTGCCGATGGGTTGTGCGGTGCTGCTTATCGGCGTGCTCTGCGTCGCCTGGGGCATCGGTGCGGCGCAGCTGGCCGGTTTCATCATCGGCGCGATCGTCGCCGGCATCGGCCAGGGCATCGCTTTCCGTGCCGGGCTGGGCGCGGTGGCGGCCGCGAGTGCCAGCGAGAATAAGGCGGCGGTGGTCTCCACCTTCTTCGTGGTGGCCTATGTCGCGATCTCCCTGCCCGTCATCGGGATTGGTCTTGTCGCCTCGGTGATCAGCCTGCAGCTGACGGGGCTGCTGTTCGCTCTGCTGGTGGCACTGCTCTGCTGCCTCGCGTTGTTCCTGCTGCTGCGGCGGAACAAGCGACGAGAGGCCGCCTAGGCATGTCGCGAGGCGCGTTGCAGTCAGACGGTCTCTGGTATCATGAGCGCCGATTCGTTCTACCGACTGCCAGGAGTTCCCGATGACCGCTTCGCCCGACACGCTTCGCATCCGCCGCCCCGACGACTGGCACCTGCATCTGCGTGACGGCGAGGTGCTGAAGACGGTGCTTCCCTACACCAGCCGGACGTTTGCCCGCGCCATCGTCATGCCCAATCTGGTGCCTCCGCTGACCACGATCGAGGCGGCCAGCGCGTATCGCGAGCGCATCCTGGCGGCGATCCCCGCCGATCATGACTTTACGCCGCTGATGACCTGCTACCTCAACGAGAGTGTCTCCCGGGAGACGCTGGAGCGTGGCCACGCCGATGGGCTGTTCACCGCCGCCAAGCTCTATCCGGCCAACGCGACGACCAACTCCCAGCACGGCGTCAAACGGATTCAGGACGTCTATCCGCTGCTCGAAGTCATGCAGCGCATCGGCATGCCGCTGCTGATCCACGGCGAAGTGACGCGCGGCGAGATCGATATCTTCGATCGCGAGAAACATTTCATCGACGAGGTCATGCTCGATATTCGCCGCCAGTTCCCCGAGCTCAAGGTCGTGTTCGAGCATATCACCACCAGGGAAGCCGCCCACTTCGTGCTGGAAGGCGACGAGTTCCTGGGCGCCACGCTGACGCCACAGCATCTGGCCCAGAACCGCAACGACATGCTGGTCGGCGGCATTCGCCCGCATCTCTATTGCCTGCCGATACTCAAGCGCGGCGAGCACCAGCAGGCGCTGCGCCAGGCCGTCGCCAGCGGCCACCCGCGCTTCTTCCTGGGTACCGATTCTGCCCCCCACGTCACCGCCGCCAAGGAGACATCCTGCGGCTGCGCCGGTGTGTTCAACGCCGAAGCGGCGCTCTCGGTCTATGCCGACGTCTTCGAGCAGGAGGGCGCGCTCGAGCACTTCGAAGCCTTCTGTTCCGAGAACGGCCCGCGCTTCTACGGCCTGCCGCTCAACGAAAGCTTCGTCACCCTGACGCGCCAGCCGACTCCGGTCGCCGAATCGGTGGGCGAAGGCGACAACACCTTCGTCCCCTACCAGGCTGGCGAATCTCTGACCTGGTCGGTGAAGCGGGATTAAGCGCAGGATGGGTCAATCTCGAGTGCTACGGCGAGGCAGGATGCACCGGCGCGCTTAGTTCGAAGCGCGAGATAAGATCCGACATTATTCTTGCGGTTATATCAAATTAGATATAATTTGATGGCGCTGGTTAAGGGTTCATCATGGCAAAAGAAGAAAAGCCGATTGAATTCTGCGGAGACTCGCTGGATCGGCTACGGGCTTTTCCGCAGGCAGCGAAGCAAGATATGGGTTATCAGATTGGCCTGGTCCAAGCTGGCTTGGAGCCCGAAGACTCCAGACCCATGAAAACCGTGGGCAACGGGGTTTATGAAATCAGGGTAAAGGACGAAACCGGAGCCTATAGAACGTTCTATATCGCGAAGCGACAGGAGGCTATCTACATCCTTCACTGCTTCCAGAAGAAAACCGAGAAGACGGCTCCCAAGGATCTGGCGCTAGGCAAGCAGCGATTCAAAGAGCTGCCGCCCGAGCCCTCGAAAAGCCGACAGTAGAGACCACGTCTTCCGATGTGCCTTTCTCCAACCGGCATATGGCAGTATGAGAGTGAGGATAGAGAGATGGCTAACGAGCGTTTCGCAAGCATCTGGGATGCTGTCGAAGATACCCCGGAGGAAGCGGCAAACATGCGGCTGCGGTCCAAGCTGATGATGATTCTTGGCGAGCGGGTAAAAAGCTGGAACGTAAGTCAGGCTGAAGCTGGCCGCCGCCTGGGGCTGACTCAGCCTCGCGTCAATGATTTGCTGAAGGGTCGAGTCAGCAAGTTCAGTCTTGATGCGCTGGTCAACCTTTCCACGCATGCGCATTACCGGATCGATATCAGCGCCGTGGAAGACGAAACCGCACCAGCATGAGGCGAATGCCAGGCTCATGGCTGGCGCCGGAATGACTCGAAAGCCCTGAGTCGAGCATCGGACACGGATTCCAGTGAGCTTCTCTAATCCGTGCAATCAGGCGCGCTTCAGACGCGCCCCGACCAAAGGCAAGACAACGTCGGATCAGCACGGCAAGTGAAAGGTTTCCAGCCTGTGTCGGGATCGCCCAGCGGATCTCCCCACTCCGTGTAACTGCCGCGATCCCACCGATTAAAACGACACGCCGGCCTGCAGCGTGACTTCCAGCGGTTCGCCGACCACCACCCGGGTATCGCCGCCGCTGGAGGGGTAGTAGGTGGTGTCGAACAGGTTGTGAACGTTGAGCTGGAGATGGGTGTTGTCGCCCAGCCAGCGGTTGTCCCAGGCGACGAAGGCGTCCGCTACGGTGTAGTCGTCGAGGCTGAAGCTGTTGTTGCTGTCGCCCTCGCGGCTGCCGACGTAGCGCACGCCGCCGCCGACTCGCCAACGACCGTAATCGGGGTTTACCGCTAGCGCCTGCGATAGCAGCAGCGACGCGGTGTGACGCGCCACGTTGGGCAGCGCGTTGCCTTCGGTGCCGCCGCCTGTATTCTCCGAGCCATCGTCGCGCACTTCGGCATCGGTGTAGGCATAGTTGGCGAGGACCGATAGCCGCTCGGTCAATTCGCCCTGGGCGGAAAGCTCGACCCCTTTCGAACCGCTCTTGCCCACCGCCCGCGACACGCCGTTGTCGCTGACGACGACGTTCTCCTTGGTGATATCGAAATAGGCCAGTGAAGCCTGCAGCCGATCGCCGAGGAAACGTTGCTTGATCCCGGCTTCCCAGCCATGACCCTCTTCCGGATCGAAGCGCTGTCCGGTGTCGGCATCGGGTTGGTTGGGAACGA
Organism: Salinicola sp. MH3R3-1; assembly: GCF_001937155.1. NCBI lineage: Bacteria > Pseudomonadati > Pseudomonadota > Gammaproteobacteria > Oceanospirillales > Halomonadaceae > Salinicola > Salinicola sp. MH3R3-1. Next base: position 255,947 of record NZ_MSDP01000007.1, read on the forward strand.
ACGATTCGCTGTAACTGGCGTAGAGCGAGGTCTGTGGCGTCAGCTTGTAGAGCAGGCTGGCGTGGGGCAGGAAGACGTCATCCTGGGTGTCGGTTTCGACCACGAACGGCCGGCCCTGGCCGCCATACTGCTCGCTATGCTGATAACGCCCGCCCAGGCCGAGAATCCAGCGTTCGCCCAGATGCAGATTGTCGTCGACATAGGCGCCGGTGGTGTCGATCTCGTCGAGCCGATGGCTGGTGCTGTCGAGATAGGTGGCGCCATCCAGGTTTAGATCGCCGTAGTCGGGGGCGTAGATCGAGATCGTGTCGGTAGCGCCGCGATAGCGGTCGGCCAGATAGTCGCGGCGTCGCTCATGATCGATGCCGACGGTCATTTCGTGGCGAATGCCGGCCAGGTTTACGTCGCCGAGCAGCTCGGCGGCGGTATAGATCACGCGCCGGTCGAAGCCGTGATTGGCATCGGCGCGCCGGGTTGCGGTGCCATCCTCGGCAACGCTCAATACCCGCGGCTGACCGTCGTCGTACTGGCGTCGGTTCCAGCCGTAGGTCAGGCGACTGGTCCAGTCCGGGTTCAGATCCTGCTCCCAGCGCGCCGTGAACGACTGATCGTGGCCCGTTACGCGGGACCAGTTCTCGTCGAATCGCCGCTTGCGTGGCACGTCGACCGCCTTGCCATCGACGAAGGCGGTGCCCCGATCCAGGGTCAGGTCGTAATCACGATATTCATAGGCGAACCACAGTCGGGTATCGTCGTCCTCCCAGCTCAGCGACGGCGCCACCACGGTCTGACGATTGCTGCCGAAGTCGCGCCAGTAGTCCTCGTCCTGCTGCCCGACGATGAAGCGAAACGCCGCACCGCTGTCGCCCAGCGGCCCGGTGACATCGACGCTGGCATTGCCGCCGCCGAAGGAAGTGCCCTCGCCACTGATGGTGCGCTGCCAGTCGTACTGCGGCTTCTTGCTGACGATATTGATGACCCCGCCAGGCTCCTGGATGCCGTAGCGAAACGAACTGGGGCCCTTGAGCACTTCGACCCGCTCGGTGGTGAAGGTCGAGAAGGTATTGCGTGGCTGGCGGATGCCGTCGCGCAAAATCGAGCCGTCGCTGTTGCTGCCGAAGCCGCGTTTGATGAACCCGGCTTCCGTTCCGCCCATAGTGTTGCCCAGAGTCACGCCGTTGACGTAGGCCATGGCATCGGTCAAAGAATCGGCGCCGATATCCTCGAGCATCTGCGAGCTAACCTGGTCGACCGTGCGCGCCTGGCTCAGGAAGTCGGTTGGGCGGCCATTGACCAGGTTTGAGCGCGTCGCTTGATAGCCTTCCGCTTGGGATGGGACGGCGGCGGCAGTCACCACCAGCGGCATGAGAGTGTCATCCGCGGAGCTGGCTCGGGCGGCTATCAGCAGCACCGCCAAGGTGGCGACGCTGGAGAGGCGGCGTGGGGGCATGGCGTGGGTTCCCTGGTTCGAATTATCGTTTTTCTGACTGACGTTTTGGCCGTGGCCCGCGACGAAGGCGAGCGTTCAATGTGGCGATGAATTTGGCGATGAGTGTGGTGATGAGTGTGGTGATGAAGGAACCGCGCGATAGGTCGTCTCGAACGTGCCGTCGACGGTGATCGGCATGAAGTCTCGATAGAGTTCGCGTCGTGTCGCTGCCGGATCGAGGGCGCCGCACTGCTGCGGATGCAGCCAGCCGGCGATGGCCTGCAGGGCGACCACCGAGAACGGCCCCTGGTGGTAGCCATGCCAGATCGCGTGGAAGCCGCCGTCGTTGACCGCCGATAGCGCCGACCAACCCGGTCGGCGGGCCACGACATCGGCCATGTCGCCCTGGGTATCGCTTTCCGCGACACCGAAGCCGGCCCGAATCGAGCCGCTTTTGGCCCACTGGGCGGCGGTGGCGATGATCACGTCGGGATCGCGCGCGAGGATGGTCTCGGGGTTGAGCACGTTTTCGGTGCCCGGGCTCATGCCGGCGGCAATGTTGTCGCCCCGGGCATGGTCGACCAGGTCAGCAAGACCCGAATCGAAGTTGCTGCGACAGCAGTCGACCTTGAGCCCCGGGGCGATATCGATCAGCACGCTGGGCCGCCGGGTGACGGCATCGAGACAGTCATCGACAGCGGCGGTCTCCGACTGCAGTCGCGTGATCAGGGCGGAGGCGCGCGATTCTGCATCCAGCGCCTGGCCCAGCAGCTCGAGCGAGGGCTGCGTGTCGTCGAGAGGATGCTCGCGGAAATCGATGAACAGGATCGGAATCTGCAACGCCGCCAGTTGATCCAGCAGCGGTGTCTGGCGCAGCTCGGCATGGCGCGAGATATCGGTGACGATCAGATCCGGATCGAGGGTGATCAGCGCTTCGGCGCTGGGCATGGCATTGCCGTTGTTGCCCAGCGTCGGCAAATCGGACAGGGCGGGAAAGGCCGCAGCGAAACGCGCCTGCGCCACGGGGTCGAAGCTCTCCAGCGAACCGCGCCAGCCGCTCATGCGTGATACGGGATCGGGCAACAGTGCCGCGAGGGCAAAGAGGTGTCGCGGATTATCGAGAAAGAGGCGCTCGGGGGCGGCGGCAAGGGTTACCTCGCGCCCGGCGAGATCGGTCACTGTCACCGGATACTCTGTCGCCTGCGCCGTGCTCGTCAGCCAGCCGGTACCGAGCCAGATTCCGAGCCAGAGCCGGAGCCAAACCCTGAGCCAGAGCCCGAGTGTGTCCCACGCGTTTCGGCGGCCCAGTAATAACCCCATGATCGCTTTTCTTCTAGTTGATTAAAGCGAATCATTATCATTTGTATCGGGGCAGGGGTCAACGCTAATGGTTAGTCAGCGCCAAGCCGATAACCCGTCAGCCGGCTCGAAGGGGCGAATGATCCAGTTTTCTGTGCCTTCCGGTGCAATCCACAGCGGGATCGCATTGGCCGAGCGCGGTCCGGCCGGACTGCCGTGGGTCAGGCCACGCACAGCACGGATCAGCCCCGAATGGCCGACGATCAGCGGCGTTTCGGCTTCTTCGAGCAGCGCATTGAGCGTGGCGGCGATGCGCTCGACGAACGCGTCCCAGGATTCGCCACCTGGCGGCGTGCTCATGTAAGGGATCGTCGCGGGAATCGGCTGGCCTTCGAGGTCTCCCCAGTGGCGTTCCATCAGCCCATCAACGATCCGGTCCGGCGCGCGGCCCAGCGCCAGTTCGGCGGTGCGGTAGGCGCGTTGCAGCGGGCTCGACACCGCCAGCGACCAGTCGATGTCCCCCAGCAGCCCGCCTGCGCGCTTCGCTTCGTCTTCGCCCTGAGGCGTCAATGCCACGTCATGCTGACCGCCGATGCGACGTTCGAGATTGCGGGTGCTCTGGCCGTGGCGAAGGAAGACAAAGGGGCGGCGGATCAGGGCAGGCATGGCGGGTCCTTGGCAACAAGTCGGGTGTGAGTGCAGTGGTGCAATTCTAATCGATTCGGCGAGTGACGATTTGCCGGCTACGGGATTTTGCGGTAACCCTTGGTGATGATCCGGCGATCCGCCCGATTGTCATACAATGCCCGAACAGATGTGAACCGCATAAGGAATGCCCATGTCCACCGCTCTCGATATCCATATCTACACCGACCCTGATTTTCGGCAATCGAAGGACTTCGCCGACGAGCGCGTCCTCGGCATTCTGGCGGAGTTCGAGGGTCTGGGATCGCGTATCGCGCTGAGTTTCAGCCACGACGAGACTGCGCTGAATGCGGCGCTGGCCGATGCCGAGGTGCTGATTCTGGTGGGCAAGCTGGATATCGCCGACGTGGCGGCACGGGCACCGAAACTGCGCTGGATCCATATCACCAGTGCCGGGGTCGATCGAATTCCTCTGGACCGCCTGCCCGCCGAGGTACTGGTGACCAATGCCAAGGGCAATCATGAGGTGCGGGCCCGGGAGTTCTCGATGACCGCGCTGTTGATGCTCAACAACCGGCTGCCGGATTTCGTGACCCAACAGCGCGAGAAACACTGGGCGCAGAGCGCGCTCGAACCCATCGACGGCAAGACGGTGGTGATCCTGGGCATGGGGGCGCTGGGCAGCGCCGCGGCCGAGGCGGCCAAGCGGCTGAATCTGAAAGTGATCGGCGTCAGCCGTTCGGGCCGGGATCACGCCCTCGCCGATGTCAGTCTGCCGCAAAGCCGGCTGAAGGAAGCGCTGGCGGACGCCGATTTTCTGCTGATCACGCTGCCGTTGACCACCGATACTCGCGATATCGTCGGCGAGGCGGAACTGGCGGCCATGCCGGCGCGCGCGGGGGTGATCAATATCGGCCGCGGCCCGGTGTTGGATGTGGCCGCGCTGGCGAAACGGCTGGAAGCGGGTCAACTGCGCGGCGCGGTACTCGACGTGTTCCCGGAGGAGCCGCTGCCGGCGGATTCGCCCTACTGGACCACGCGCAACCTGATCGTCACGCCGCACAGCGGACTCTACGACGCCGATTATGTGCCGCGCTGCCTGCGCTTCTTCTTCGCCAATGTCGAGCGTTACCTTGACGACCGGCCGCTCGAGAATCGAGTCGATACGAGCTTGGGCTATTGATCTACACGGTCTGCCATAGCATCGGATCCGGATCACCCAGCGTGGTGGCGATGACCTGCAGCGCGCGCTCCAGCGCTTCGCGACTGTCGGCGGCACTGATACAGACACGAATCGCCTGGGGGGCGCTGACACTACCCAGGCAGAAGCTTTCGGCCGTGCTGACGTTGACCTGCTGCGCCTGGAGTTGAGCGACCACATGGCTGGTGCGTAGCTCCCCCGGCAGCGGCAGCCATAGATAGAACCCACCGCGGCGACCGCGCGGGGAGAACTCCCCCAGCCTCTCCATGGCATGATCGAAACGCCACTCGAGCTCGTCGCGCTGCCAGCGCAGCAGCGTCTCGGCATCGCCGCTCTCGATCCAGCGACAGACCAGTGACGCCATCAGCGGTGGCGGCATCCAGCTCTGGGCCCGCAACGCCGCCGTCAGCCGTCCGTGCAGCGCCAGTGGCGCACGCATGGCACCGACGCGCAGCCCCCCGCCAAGCACCTTGGCCACCGAAAAGAGCGTGACCGTGCACTCCGGCGCCAGCCGATAGAGCGGCGTCAGCGGTGCCTCATCGAGCTGTGGATGGATGTCGTCCTCGATCAGCCAGAACCGTCTTTCCCTTGCCAGCCTGACCAGCGCTCGCCGCCGATCCTCGCTGAGGCGCGCGGTGGTGGGGTTGTGACAGTCGGGCATGACGTAGAGCGCGCGGAACGGCTGCTGTTCGAAGGCGCGAGCCAGCGCATCGATATCGATGCCTTCCTCGTCGTGCGCGACCGCCACGCTCTTGAGCGAGAGCTGTTGTAGACCGCTGATCAGCCCGGGATAGGTCAGGCGTTCGGCGGCGAGGCGTTCGCCGGGTGACAGCAGGGCACTCAGGCTCAGAAAGATGCCATGCATGCCGCCCTGATTGATCAACAACTCCTCGGCGGGCACCGCGCGGCCCAGTGTCGCCAGCCAATCCGAAATGACTGTCCGCTGCCAGCTCTGGCCCGCCTCCGGTTGATAATCGATCGCCGCGCGCAGTAACGCCGGATCCTGCTGGATGGAGTGCATCGCGCGGGCCAGCGATGCCTCGCGCTGTGGGTGGGGAGGCGGCAGCGACAGGCTGAGATCGACGATGCCGCTGTCCGGCGCGACGCGACGGACGTGGTCGAACGCCTGGTGGGGCGCACCGGCGTCACGCACATACGTTCCGCTGCCGACGCGCGCACTGACCACGCCGCGCTGTTCGGCGAGCGCGTAGGCGCGAGTGACCGTACCGACGGTCACACCAAGCGCATCCGCCAGCCGCCGCTGAGGAGGCAGCTTGGCACCTGTCGCCAGCTCGCCACTGGCAGCGGCGGCGGCAATGGCGTCGGCCAGCTCGCGATAGCGGGGGCCATGTCCGGGAAGTAGAGGGATCCAGATTGTCATGGTGACAATAATCGAGTTGACCGAAGAAATAAGGCGGTTATGCTCGAATTGTTCGGCTTTAAAGCCACAAAGTCAACAAATTGTACCCATACGATTTATGAAAAATGATTCCCGGGTATCGATTGATTCTCTGAAGAGGTGTCCGATGTCTACCGTCCTGACGTTCCGCGAACTGCCTTATGCCCGCGAGAGCCTGGCGACCGTGCTGTCAACGACAGGGGCAATTGGGGATGACGGTGTCGTGGTAACCGACGCCACGCTGTTCTACCCCCACGGTGGCGGACAGCCGGGGGACCGGGGCGTGTTCATCACCGCCGATGGCCGCACCTTGACGGTTCATGACACGCGCAAGGGCGACAATGGACAGGTCCACCACCTGCTCGACCCGAACCATGGGCTGGAGGCAGGGCAGAGCGTCACCCAGCAGATCGACTGGGCGCGGCGCCATGCCCACATGCGCATGCACACCGCGTTGCACCTGCTTTCCGTGATCGTGCCCCATGGCGTCACCGGTGGCAGTATCGGCGCTGATCGCGGCCGGCTGGATTTTGATCTGGGTGAGGCCAGCTTCGACAAGGACGAGCTCAGCGAACGCCTCAACCGGCTGATTGCCGACGACTATCCGGTGGCCAGCGAGTGGATCAGCGAGGCGGAGCTCGACGCGCATCCCGAGCTGGTGAAGACGATGTCGGTGGCCCCCCCGCGCGGCGCCGGCGAGATTCGCATGGTGCGTATCGGCGACATCGACTATCAGCCCTGCGGCGGCACCCACGTCGCCTCGACCGCGGAGATCGGCGCCGTGCAGGTCGCCAGCATCAAGAATCGTGGCGCGCGCAATCGTCGCTTCACGCTCACTTGGGCGGAAACGCCGGGCGGTGGCCAATGATGTCGCTTGGCTGGTGGTTCTCGGTAGCGCTGTTTTCGGTCTCGATGTGCGGTACGCCTGTCCCCAACAATGTGATGCTGACCGCCTCCGGTGCGCTCTACGGCTATCGCCGTACCCTGCCGCATATCTTCGGCATCATGGCGGGCTGCTTCACGCTGTTCATGGCCGTGGCGCTGGGTCTGGGCGTGCTGTTCGAGCGTTTCCCGGTGCTGCAGCAGACGCTCAGGATCGTCGGCGCCGTCTATCTGCTCTATCTGGCGTGGAAGATCGCCACCGCGCCGCCCCCGGACCTGACCGCTAAAGAAGGGGCGCGCCCGCTGAACGCCTGGCAGGCGGCGGTGTTCCAGTTCGTCAATCCCAAGGCGTGGGTGATGGGCATTGCGCTGATCGCCGGCTTCATGCCGCACGAAGGATCGCTGCTGCTGAACGCGACCGTGCTGTCGCTGTTCATGGAGTTCGTCGGGTTTTTCTGCATTTCCTGCTGGGCCGGCTTCGGCATGGCGATCGGCAGGCTGTTGAAGACACCGCGAGCCTGGCGCATCTTCAACGGCGTGATGGGCCTGGCGACCGCTGCCTGCGTGGGCTTCATCGTGACTTAATGCCAGGTATAGGTTTTAACGCGTGGCCCAGCCCTGCTTGTGCAGATATTCGAGAATGAACGGCCGCGTTTCCTTGATGATCAGGCGCTGGATCATCGCGCTCCAGGTTTCGGCCCGCTGCTGGCTGTCACGCTGCTGATAGTAGCGCGTGATCTGACCATCGTAATCGGCCAGCACGGCGGGATCGACCGGCTGGTAGCGGTTTTCGTGGACCAGCATCGCCTGCGGCATGCGCGGTTTGAGATCGGGCTCGGCATCCGGCCAGCCGACGCAGAAGCCGAACAGCGGCAGCACGAACTTCGGCAGTTCCAGAAGCTCGGTCACGCTGGCGATATTGTTACGCAGCCCGCCGATGAACACCCCGCCCATGCCCAGTGACTCCGCCGCGACCATGGCGTTCTGGGCCATCAACGCCGTATCCACGCAGCCCAGTAGCAGTTGTTCGGCGCGACCCAGCTGGGCGTCGGGACAAATCTGCTGGTGTCGGTTGAAGTCGGCGCAGAACACCCAGAACTCGGCCGCCTGCGCGACCCACTGCTGACCACCGGTCAGTTCGACGAGCTTGTCGCGTAGGCCGGTATCGGTAACGCGCACGATCGAAGAGCACTGCAGAAAGCTGGAGGTCGAGGCGGATTGTGCGGCGGCAATGATCGCCTCGCGCTGGTCATCGCTGATCGGCCGGTCGGTGAAGGCACGAATCGAACGATGACTGCGCAACAGGTCGATGGTCGGCGTCATGGATTGGCTCCTGATGAATGTCAGGGCCGCATGATCGCGCGTTTGAAGACCGAAAAGAAAGTTCGCCTGCTCAAGACCCGTTAAAAGGCCGATCCCGGCTGGCTCAGAAACTCGGTCTCGTCTGATGTCGACGCTCGGCCCAGAATCGCGTTGCGATGCGGATAGCGCCCGAAGCGCTCGATGATCTCGCGATGGCGTCGCTCGAAACGGACCTGCTCTTCCATGCCGGGCTGGTCGAACAGCATCGCCGCCTGGTCGTGAATGACGAGCGATTCGCTATGCATGAACGGCATGTAAACGAAGATACGCTGCTGCGTGGGCAATATGGCGTCATCGCCGGCGGCGATCGCTTCCTGCGCCAGAGCGAGCGCCAGCGGGTCCTGGGCGAAAGCTTCCGGGGTATCGCGATGAACGTTGCGCGAGAACTGGTCGAGCACCAGGATCTCTGCCAGTCGGCCGGAAGGCGTCTCGCGCCAATGCCAGCATTCGCAACGCGCGGCGGCGGCCAGGGTGTCGCCGAAGCGCTCGGCGATGGTGCGGTCGAGGTCGGTGTCTTTGCGGAACCAGTCCTTGGGGGTCAATTCCTCGAACCAGAAATCGAGAACCTGTTGAGGGTGAACAAGGGTAGTGGTCACGGGAGTCACCTGATCGTCGGGTCGGCAGGGGCAGCATAGTCGGTCAGCGCGCGGTCGCGACGGCGGATCTGCCAGGCGAAGCCGAAGCCGACCGGCAGCACCCCGACGGCAGCGAGCGCCAGCGTCGGTGCGGTACCGGACAGCGCAATGATCCCGCCGCCGATGGCAGTGCCCAGCGACTGCCCGGTGAAGAAGGCGGTGGCGAACAGTGACACCGCCGCGCCACGCCGCTCCGGCGCCATCTGGGTGGCGGTGGTCTGCAACGTGTTGTGCAGCATGTAGAACCCCAGCCCGAACAGATAGCAGCCGACGATAGCGACGCCGGGGGTTGGCCTCAGGCAGATGGCGGCCAGCGCGATCGCGATCAGCACGCAGCCCGATTGGCACAGCCCGCTCTCGCCCAGCTTTGGCACCAGCCGTCGGGCCAGCAGAGCAAAGCTCAACCCTCCCAGCGCGAACACCGCCAGGATCAGCCCGGCTTCGGTCAACGGCAGCCCGCCGGCGACGTGCAGATGGCTGGCCACGAACGCGAACCCGCAGAAGACCGCCGCACCCTCGAAGAACACGGTGATCAAAACCACCCGCGGCCACGGCTTCTGCAGCACGTGACGCAAGCTCACGCCGAGCGATTCCCGTTCCCGCTTCTGGGGCCGTTCGTGACGGCCGGCGCGGTACCACAGCAAGCCGCTGGCGGCGGCGAACAGCAGGGTATAGACCAGAAACGGCCACTGCCACCAATCCTGCTCCGCGGCCAGCCCGCCGAAGGTCTGACCGCAGGCCAGCCCGCCGATCTGCCCGATCAGAAACCGCGCCAGCACCGCCTGACGTTGCTCGTAGGGGACGTTATCGCCGATCCAGGCCATCGCCAGCGGGATCACCGCGGCACAACCCACGCCGGTCAGCATGCGCGCCGCGATCAAGGTCGCCAGGCTGCCCGATAGCGCGCACAGCAGGCTGGCCACGGCGGCGAGCAGGGAAAACAGCGAGATCACCCGCAGTTTGCCGTAGCGGTCCCCGCTCGGCCCCAGCACCAGCTGCAGACAGCCGTAGACGATGGCGAAGGCGGTGATCGCCCAGGACGCGGCGCTCAGTGTGGTGGTGTAGACCTCGGCGAGACGCGGCAGCATCGGGTCGAGAATTCGCTGGGTGGCGGCGGCGCAGAACGCGGTCATCGCCAGCAGCACGATGGTGGGCCAGGGCGTGGGTGCTGCGGTTTGAGCGGGGATGGCTGACACGGGCGGCGAGTCCGGGCGAAGGAAGAGGTGATTGCGATCTTAGCACGCTAAGTGGGAACCGCTGCGGTCCATGCGCCGACTTTTCCGGCGGGCACCGCCCATCGGCAAGGGTCAGGCGCGAGTTGCACAATTCGTGAACGCTGTTTTCTTATTGCTGCGTCAAGCTGGGTGCATTCCCCGGACTCACTCGCTGTTCGTTTCGTGAAGACGGCGACGTAAGGAGGTTTCCATGAAACATCGTGCACTGACGATTGGCGTCATGATTGCCGCACTGAGCACCGGCGGTCTCGCCCAGGCCAATCCCGGACAGGGTAACGGACACGGTCCCGGTAATGGGCCCGGCCCCGGTCATGATCGCGGCCGCGACCACGGGCCCCATGGTCATGATCACGGCGGCCCCCATGGTCGAGACGATCATCACGATCACGGCCGCTACCGCGATCACCATCATGATTGGCGTGAAGGCGGCCATATTGCCAGCCGCTATTACCGCGACGATCGATACTGGGTGCGTGACTGGCATTCACGTCATCTGCCGCAACCGCCCCACGGCCATCGCTGGATGCGGATCGACGGCGACTATGTGCTGGCAGCCGTCGCCACCGGGGTGATCGCGGCGATCGTGCTGGGGCGCTGATTCCACGCTGCCGTCTTGCTGGTAAGCATGCTTTCGGCGCCTTACACCAAAGCGGCAGTGTCTCTTTCCCGACTTCTGGTAGGCTCGTCGCTTCGCTCCACTGGCGACGTTGACCCGCATGAATCTAAAGGCTCTCAGACTCTTCCGCCTGACCGTATTGCACGGCTCGCTATCGGCGGCCGCGCAGGCGGCCAATCTGAGCCAGCCCGCCGCCAGCCGGCTGATCGCCACGCTGGAAGCGGAGCTCAAGCTGACGCTGTTCGAGCGCACCCACCAGAAATTGCTGCTGACCCTGGAAGGCGAACGCTTCTACCGCGAGGCCGAGCACATTCTCAACGGCGTCGAGGAGATTCCCACCATCGCCGGCGAGATCCGCCAGCAGACGGTCGAAAGCCTGCGCATCATCACTTCCGCACCGATCGGTGCCACGCTGCTGCCGGCGGCGATCGCCCGGTTGCGCGAGGGCTGTCGCGAGCTCAGTTGCAAGATCGATATCGGCAGTCGCTTCGACGTCGAGCGCCAGGTAGGGTCGCGACGCTACAACATCGGCCTGCTCTCGCTGCCGGTGGAGAACGCCATCGTCGAGCTGGCAGTGGAGCCTTTGCTGCAGGCGACGACTCAGGTGCTGATGCCGGCGAATCATCCGTTGGCGGCGCTCGACCGGGTACCGGTCGAGGCGCTGGCGGACTCGCCTTTCGTCACCCTCAAGCCGCAACAGATCTGGCGCCAGCGCCTGGAGCGGCTGTTCGACGGGATCGGGCGCAAGCCCCGCATCGCGCTGGAGGTCGGCTCGACGCAACTGGTGCCGCGCTTCGTGGAAGCGGGATTCGGGCTGGGGCTGCTCGATCTGGCCTGCTGCGGTGCCACGATGGGTTCTGGCGGTGAGGGCAGTGGCACGGTGATGCGGCCGATCACGCCCGCCACCGACCTGACCTACGCCTGCATCCTGCCGCCGGCGGGGCAACGTCCCATCGCGCGGGGCTTCATCGAGGCATTGCGCGAGACGCTCGAGACGCGCGGCCAGGAAGACCGCGCGTTCCGTGACGGCGTCACGCTGCTGCCGTGAGCCGGATCGAGGCGTTTCTCGGCTACAGTTTCAATGTGTAGCCGAGCAGCACGCGATTCTCGTTGACGTCACGGGTGAAATTGGCGCGCCGGGCGGCATTGCGCCAGCGCAGCGATAACCCTTCGAGCATGCCGCCCTGGACGATGTACTCGATATCGACGTCCCGTTCCCACTCCCGCGCTTCGCCCTCGAACCCGTTGACGCTGGCCTGCTCGCCCATGGCATAGCGCATCATGAAGGTCAGCCCCGGCAGCCCGAACCGGGAAAACTCGTAGTCGTAACGGACGTGCCAGACCCGCTCGTCGGTCTCGGTGAAGTTGCTGATCTGGTACTGGGAAAACAGGTAGACGTTGGTACCGCTGAGATAAGTGAAGGGGGTGGTACCGAACTGGGACTGATAGCCGCCGCTCCAGCTATGCCCGTCCAGCCGATAGCGCAGTCGCGTGCTGATGGCGCGGTTGTCCACCTCTCCGGCCTCGGCGGCGCCCTGTTCGCTGGCGTCGAAGTAGCGCAGATCGGCACCGAGCCGACCCGAACCGAGATTGATGCCGTCGCTCAGCCCAACGTAGTGCTGGTGGTAGATGTCTTCCAACTGCGCGTAGTGGTAGCCGAGCCGGGCGCGCTTGCCGAGATGGTACTCCCCGCCGACGAACTGGAATCGGGTACTGGTGGCCTTGCCATAGGCGCTGCTCTTGCGAGTCAGCGCCATCGGCTCGTAGTCGGTCTCGTCGCGCTGGCGGGTGCGGTTGAGCTGGCCCGCGGTCAGCTCCAGCCCGTCGATGTCGGTCGAGGTGATCTGCGTTCCCCGAAACGATTGCGTGAACAGTCGGCTGGCATTGGGCCGCAGCGATGGTAGTCGAGGCTCGAGGTAGCCGTAGCGCAGCACGCTCTCGCCGGCACGGATCTTGGCGGTGGCGCCAAACTTGGTGTAGTTGTCCTCGGCGCGGCCATCGTCATCGATCTTGAGCAAACCGGTGCCGGAACGGGACGGGCTCGAATCGAGTTTCACCCCCAGCATGCTGATGGTGTCGACGCCGAACCCGACCGGGCCTTCGGTAAAACCGGAGTCCGCTCGGAACAGAAAGCCCTGCGCCCACTCTTCGCGCTTGTTGTCGTCCGTGTCTCCCTCGAGGTAGTCACGGGTGATGAAGTAGTTCTTGAGTTCCAGCGACGCGGTGCTGTCCGCCAGGAAATCGGCCTGCGCTGGTGCGGAGAGCGCCAGAGTCAATGCCAAAGTGCAGGTGCCCGCGAGAGGCGTTGCTATCGACGGAAGCGTTGTTGTCGAAAGGGCCGGGAGCGCGCGTGCGAGTCGGGATCGCCGGATCGTGGTGCGGTGGCATGGCGTGGTCATGATGAACTCCTGTTCGTTTTTCATGTTGTGGGGAGCTTCTGGGTATTGCCGGGAGCTGTCGGGAACTGCTGGCGTGGAGCGCCCGCCCGCGGCTCGACTTGACCATCGAGCGGGCGCAGGTTCCCTGCCTCGCCCGCTGAGCGAACGAGGTGCGGTGATCGAAAAGGCGTTGCGAAGTCGAGAGCTAGCGGTGGGGCTGGCTGTCCGGCGGTGTCTCCGGCGTGACGACGTCGAAGGTGCCATCGCGTTCGAAGGCGGCGAACTGCTTGGCGGCGAAGGGGGCGATACCGGCGTTGTCGTGGCCGACGTCGGGCACGGTCTGGAATGCCCAGTGGAAGTCGAAGCCGTAGCGGTTGGCCTTCTGCTCGGCGGTCTTGTAGTAGACCCAGGCACGTTCGACCCGGTTGTTGCCCTGGGCCATCGCCTGGTAGCTGCGGCGCAGATACTTGTGCCAGGGGTCGGTATCTTCGGCGCCGACCGTCACCAGCAGATTCAGGCCGGCGAGCTGGCGCTGGGCATCGCGGTCGACCTCGACCGGCGCGTCCTTGAGCCCGTAGGGCCACTCGTTGTCGGTATCGGGCAGCGTCCACCAGCCCGCCGCCGAGCAGATTGCCGCCTGGACCCGCGACTGCGGCACGAAGGTCAGCATGCGGTGGACGAATTGACAGCCCGCGCTGTGACCGAACAGATAGTAGCGTTGGCGTTCGGTCTGACCGGACTGCTCGAAGTCGGTGAAGAGGCCGTCGATGACGCTGTACGACCATGCCTCGGGCGGGTTGGATTGGCCGTCGGCACTGACCAGGTTGCCCAGGTTGTAGCCCGCGACGCCGGGATAGTCCTGCTTGGAAAAGCGTGGCACGACGATGGTAAAGCCGTACTCGTCGGCGGCGTCGATCCAGGCGTCGCGATAATCCTCGGCGTTGCGCTTGAGGCCGGTCAGCACGAACACGATCGGTGTCTGGGCATCGGCATCCTCGGGCACGTAGCTTGCGACTTCGATCTGGCGCTGGCTGTCCGGCAGCGTGAAGGTCGATTCATGACTGCCCGTGGCCAGGGTCTGAGAAGTATTTGATACCTGAGACGTCTGCGAGTGCGCCAGCGGCGATAGAGCGAGGCCGCCCAGCGCCAGCATGAGGCGAAGAGAGCATCTTGATGTTATTGGCATGATCCTTCCTCTTCTTTTTCTTCTTCGAAAGCGCGTGCGAGACGCGTGGCGAGATGCCGGGCCGAGGCCGCCATCGCCAGGGCGATCTGGCGGCTCTGTCCGGTGTAGTGCTCGGGGGCGAGGGCCTGGTCGAGCGCGGCCCGGTCGCCGTAGTGGCGGCGCACGGTATCGTTTTCGAACAGCGCCTCGGCAAAGGAGAGATCGCCGTCACGACTGGCGACGATGGCGTCGTGGACGAGATCGTGGGCACGCTGGCGGCCGATCTCTTCGCTCAGTTCGAGCATGATGTGTTCGGACATCAGCGGTGCGGCGTTGGCCATCAGGATCTCGCGCATCCGTTCGGGGCGCGGAACCAGCCGGGTCAGCAGCGTGTGCTGGGTGGCAGCGACCCGATAGGCGAGCGCGCCGGCCTGATCGAGCAGCTTGTAGAGGCGGAAATTGCACGACGCGTCGCCCTCGTGGGAGGGGCGCGCGGTCTCCAGCGCCGGCGCCATCAGGCTGCGGAGCTCGCCGGCCTCGGCAAGTAGATTGACGGCAAACTTAGGGTTGAACTTGTGCGGCATGGTGCTGCTGCCGACCACTTCGTCCCCCTGGTTTTCGCTGACCTCCTCGAACTCGTTGGCCATCAGCGTGTAAAGCTCCTGGCCGAGGCGTTCGCAGCCGGCGGCGTAGAGCCCCAGCGTGGTGATGTACTCGACCAGACCGTCGACGGCGGCGCGGGAGTGAACCCGGGAGACGCCGAGACCGAGCCGGACAGCCAGCGCTTCCGCCAGCGGCTGGCCTTCGTCGGCGTAGCTGTGCATGGCACCGCTGGCGCCGCCGAAAGTCAGCACGAAGGTGCGCGCTTCGACCGCTTCCAGTCGCTCGACGTTACGCTCCAGCTCCTCGATCCAGCCGGCGACCTTGTAGCCGAAGGTGATCGGCAGGGCGTGGCGACGGTTGGTGCGCGAGACGCACGGCCATTCGGCGCCGCGTTCGGCGAGATCCGCCAGACACTGGAGCTGCGCGGCGAGCTGCGCCTTGAGCCAGCGATGCGAACGCTTCAGCTGCAGCATCTTGCCGGTGAGGATGATGTTCTGCGTCGTGGCGCCGAGGTGGACGTAGCCGCCGGCGTCGCCATCGCAGCGTTCGGCCAGCGCCCGCACCAGCGACATCACCGGCGACATGGTGCGTTCGATGTCCGTGGCCAGCGCCTCGCGATCGAGCTGATCGAGGGTCGCGCAGCGCTCGATTTCCGCCGCGGCGGCAGCGGGAATCATGCCCCGTTCGGCCTGGGTCAGCGCCAGCGCACGTTCGACCTCCAGCCACGCCTGCCAGGTGGCGTCGCGGGAAAAGAGGTGGTCGGTCGAATCGGGAAGCTGATCAATATTCATGGTCGGTTCTCGCCAAAGGTGTGCAGAGTCGTTCGACGTTGCAGGTTCAGACCATCGGTTCGCGGAAGATCGCGGCTCATTTCACGCCCACGAACAGCGCGGTATAGACGAACAGCACGATCAAGCCGCCGATCAGCGGGATTGCGGTGCGCTTGACGATATCGATGGGCGAGCAGCCGGCGGCTTCACTGACCGCGATGATCACCCCGGAAACCGGCGACAGCGAGCGCGCGATCCCGGCCGTGAACTGCAGCGGCAGCAGCAGGGCCACCGGGCCGGCGGCCGTGGCGGCCGCGACATTGGGCGCCAGGCCGGCGAAAGAGAAGAACGCCGCGTTGCCGGAACCGGTGAGGATGGCGGTCACCGCGACCAGCAGACAGGTGACCAGGGTCATCCCGAACAGGCCGAATCCCGCGCCCTGAGCCGCGCCGATCATGAAGTCGATGGCCCCGATCGCAGTGAGGCCAGCGGCGAAGAACTCGGCGCAGATGATCAGCGAGATGATCGAGGAGAACATCTGGCCCATGCCCTGGAAGAAGGTCATGAAGCCCTTGAATACCGCCTGCAGCTCACGACGCTTGCGCACCATCTCGCAGAACAGGCCCAGCACGGCGCCGATGATCATCGCCGTCACCACGCCGATCTCGATCTGATGGATCAGCAGCTTGCTGAAGATCAGAATCAGCGTCAGCGGCAGGATCGGCAGCAGCGCGTAGAAGCCGGGGACACGCGGGGCCTCCGTCTCGCCATCGGCAATGGCGTGGGCGGTCGGGTCGGGATCGACCACGTGGCCGCTGCGACGATCGAAATACTTGGCGCTGAAGTAGGTCAGCACGCAGATGACCGGCACGATGAACAGCGACGCCGGGATCTGGTACTGGGCGAAGTAGATCGCCACGTCCATGTTGGCGGTATGCGCGGCCAGGTTGGCGGTGCCGGAGGCCGGCCCCAGATCGAGGACCGAGGTCATGCCGATCATCGCCGCGGCAGACGCCTTGCTGACGCCCAGGCGTACCAGTGTGGGATAGAGCGTAACCAGCAGCAGCATGGCGAGCCCCGCTGCGCTGGGGATGAAGATGTTCAACACCTGCCCCACGGCATAGCCGAGCGCCAGGACCAGATAGGGCGCGCGCATCCGCGCCAGCGGGCGGGTGCCGATGTTGACCATCGCCTGGGTGGCGCCGATATGGTCCATGTACTTGGCGAAGCCGCCGGCGGCCATGATGATCAGCCCCAGCCCGGCCAGGCGGTAGGACATGATCTGATGGATGAACTCGAAGATATCGAAGCCGGCCCAGCCGCTGGTTTCGGTCTCCTTGAACAGCACCGATTGCGCGGGGAAGAACAGCGCGGTGGCGACGAACAGCGCAAGCCCGGCGAGCAGCAGCACGGTCTGCGGTTGGTATTTCTTGATGACCAGCGTGCCGGCGAACGCCGTCACCGCCATGGCTATGAGAAACGCGACCATGATCGAATCCCTAGGTTATTGGAGTCGACACGGTAGACAGCGTCGGCGGAGCGAGGCTATTGCGTTATCGCTATGCCCGCATCGCGTTTTTGCATGTCACGATAACTTTTTGAAATTAAATCGATAAATATCCGGTGAAAGTCTTATTTCGACCCGTGTTGCGACCAAAGATGTAACGGCCCGAGTCATCTTTCGATGACCCGGGCCGTCAATTTTCAGCCAAAGATGGGCGATGCCTACACTTCGACGTTCAGGGTCACATCGATATTGCCGCGAGTGGCGTTGGAGTACGGGCAGACCTGATGGGCCTTCTCGACCAGCGCTTCGGCTTGTTCCCGATCCATGCCCGGGAGCTTCACGGTCAGCGTCGCTTCGATGCCGAAACCCTCGCCCTTGGGGCCGATGCCGACTTCACCCTGGATCCGGGTATCGTCGGGTAGCTTGGCCTTCTCTTTCGAGGCGACCAGTTTCAGCGCGCCGATGAAGCAGGCGGAATAACCGGCCGCGAACAGCTGCTCCGGGTTGGTGCCGTCACCGCCGGCGCCGCCCAATTCCTTGGGCGTCGACAGTTTGAGATCGATGGCACCGTTGGCGGCGGTGGCACGGCCGTCGCGGCCACCAGTGACAGTTGCTTCCGCGCGGTAGAGGACTTTATCGAGTGACATGGTGAATCTCCTTGCGGGTTAAGATCTTGAGCGATTGAATCGCGCACGATCTATTGGGGTAAAAAGGTGGTTGAAAAATGGTCTTCGCCAATCGTGCGAACGCTTCACCGAGTGTCGAGTCGCTGACGCAGCCCATGCAACGCGTCGCGCAGCTCGGCGGCTTCCTCGGGCGTGCATTGGCCCGCACAGCCGGCGGCATGGGGGATCGCCTTGGCCTGCTCGCGCAGCGAACGGCCCTTCTCGGTCAACGCGATCTCGACCTGGCGTTCATCCTGGCGTGAGCGCTGCCGGGTGATGAGCGCCGCCGCTTCCAGGCGTTTCAACAGCGGCGTCAGCGTGGCCGAATCCAGGTACAGCTGTTCGCCGATCTCCGATACCGTCTGCCGGTCCCGCTGCCACAGCACCAGCATGGTCAGGTACTGGGGATAGGTCAGATCGAGCTCGCGCAGCAGGCCGCGGTAGAGCTTGTTCATCGCCAGCTGGGTCGAATAGAGCGCGAAACAGAGCTGCGATTCCAGGGCCAGCGTGTCGTCGGTATCGTTGCGTGTCGTCATGCGGTCAATTTATATCGCGCACGATTCAATCGCTAATTAGGTTTTGCTATGAAGGTGATCACGAGGAGGATCGCGTCAACAGACGCTGGCGGGTCGATCGATCACGCGGGAGCAACCCTACGCTGAGCCCGAAAGGGCGAAAGGCGCGATTGAGAGAACCCAGTGATTGGGTCCCGCTGTCGTTCTCGATGGCCGAAAGCGTTCGTCGGCTCACCGACGCCAGTGCGGCATAGCGGGTCTGGTTCATCTCCAGAACCTCCCGGCGCAGTCGTTTCAGCAGCGCTCCCGTGGTGATTTTTTCCTCGAACAGTTGGTCGAGCAGATCGAACAGTAGCGCTTCACGTTCCTGAGGAGAAAGACGGCTCATGTCAGCCCCCAGGCATCGAGTTTTTCGTCGAGATAATCGAACCCTAGCGCGGGCATATCGAGAATCGAATTCGGAACGCCTCGCTGCCGCAGGCGAGCTTTCAGGCCTTTCAGTCGTCTTCCCAACTGGCGAAGCTCGGCGAGCAGGTCGTCGGCGGGAACCAGCGGATCGAGCCGTTGAGCGATCCCTTGCCAATCGAAACGGCCGCCTTCTTCGTATGGCGCGCCCCATTGCGTGGTGCGCATGATGCCTTCGGGGTCCGCCTTCATGGGCGCGAAATCATAGACTGGCGCCAGCCACAGGCCATCGGGCCGCTTGATCATCGCGGTATTGCGGCCGTGATTGTCGGAGTTGCCGAAAACGACGTTGAGGAGATCCCGCTTGACCCACTCCACGACGAAACGGGAAACGTCGAAGGTCTCGCCCATTTCTCTGACGCGATATTGCTGCTGACACTTGGCAACCAGCGTGTCGATCGCTTCGAAATGATTGAGGAAAGTGCCCGGAGGCTTCTCCAGCTGCGAATAGAGCGACTCCAGACCGTAAAGCGTGCGCTCTCCTTTGATGAAATCCACATCGAATCGAGGCAGCCAGAGGCTGGGGTAGCGTCCCCCTTCGATGAGTTCCATACCGCGGATGGCGATGGTATCGACGCCCAGCGCCTGCAGCTCGTGATAGTAGTGGTACTCCGCGCGCAGAATGTCGCAATCCATCTCCGAGCGTGGCCCACGGGGGAATTTCACCAGGTAATGCGCATCGGTATTGCGGGGATCGTCCTGCCAGGTATCGATCCAGATCTCATCCTGCGGGCTGCGACGCAGCAGCAGTTTGGGGGCTTCGCCGCCCGCGCCGGTCGCACCACCGCCGGCAGCGCCCACCTGCTGGGCATATTCCAGGAAGTCGGTATGGCGTTCCACGACATCGTCCAGCGTGAATCGATGGTGTTTCAGCTGGCTACCCGCCGGCAGTTGGGGCAGTGCCTGCTTGATGCGCAGGTTGCCGACGGGCGCTATCGTGCCCTGGGCCAGCAAGGCGTGATCCTGCTCATGCGGGGGCAGTGACTGAAGTCCCAGTCGATTGACCCAGTAACGTCGGCTGGCCCCCGACGGCATGATGTCGTCGAGCATGGCGAACCAGTTCGTCCGGCGATACAGGAGCATCAGCTCGACTGGCAAGTTCAGACTGCAGGCGTGCTCGTCGTCCCGGCCCATCCAGTCGATGGCGTAATCGGTCGAGTAGCCCAGCGCAATCGTGCCGCGTCGACCCGCCTTCGGATCGTCGATCTGAAGTTCTGCGGCATCGTGCCATTGGCCATGATGGAACAACTGTATCGTCAGTGACATATCGAGTGTACTGGGTAAATTATTGCTCAAATTTATCATGTCCGACTGTGGTGAGCTATTTTTTGCTCATCAAATGCTTTTCTCGTCATTAGTGAGAAATAAATTGCTCAAAATGGCAATGTCATCGCCACCGTTCCCAGGCCGGCTGTGGCTCCAGCGACTCCCGCAGATAGTCTAGAAATGCCCGCACCTTGCGCGTTCGCAGGCGGCGTTCGGTGGTCAATACGTGAATGTCGCGGTGGCCGGGCATGACCTCGCCGCGCCACGCTTCGAGCAACGGCACCAGTTCCCCCCGCGAGAGCGCATCGCCGATCAGCCAAGTTGGAAACAGCACCAGACCCTGGCCCAGCAGCGCGGCGCGCAGCAGGCTCTCGGCATCGTTGCTGTAGAGGTTGCCAGCGACCTCGAACGGGGTCGAACCGCTCTGGTCCGGCGCCTGGAAATACCAGCGCTGGCGGCCCATCTCACCCTGATAGAGCAGGCAGTTGTGATCGCTCAGCGCCTCGGGCGTCCGCGGCTCGCCGTTCGCGGTCAGGTAGCTCGGTGCCGCGGCCACCACGTAATTCATCGGTGCCAGGCGCCGTGCGACCAACGAAGAGTCGGCCAGATCGCCGACGCGAAAGGTGATGTCGTGACCCTCGCGCACCGGATCGACGACGTGATCGCTCAGCTGCAGTTCGGCGGTGATACCTGAATGTTGGCGCTGGAAAGCATGCAGCAGCGGCACGATCTGGCGCTGGCCGAAGGCGACCGGCGCATTGATCCGTAGCACGCCGCTGGGCTCGGGGTCGGGATAGGTGAGCGCTTCGGTGGCAAGATCGAGCCGCTCCAGAATCTCGCGCACTTCCTCGTAGTAGCGCTCTCCCGCCTCGGTCAGGGTGACCGCACGGGTATGTCGGTACAGCAGCGGCTGCCCGACCGCCTCTTCCAGCCCGCGAATCTGACGGGACACAGAGGAGACCGCACGGTGGAAGTGATGCGCGGCCGCGGTGAAGCTGCCGGTCGCCGCGACCCGTTCGAACACGCGCAGGGCGTTGAGATCCAGCGAATTGAGATTCACGACGTTGAAACCCATGGCTTTGAAATGTCTGAGGTTGCGTCTGGCGCAATAAAGATTTGCGACGCTTTCGATTGTAGCAACAATCAGCCGCTACCAGACTGCATTCATCGATCCGGCGCAATACCGGATCTTCCTGAACTCGGAAGGAGGATATCGATCATGCGTAAAGGCACTGCACTCGTGGTTGGCGCGACCGGCATTACCGGCGGCAATCTGGCGTCTTATCTGGTGTCCAGCGGCTGGACCGTCTACGGCCTTTCTCGTCGTGCCACCGAACAGAGCGGCGTGATTCCCGTCGCCGCCGACCTGCTGGACAAGCCGGCGACCGAGCAGGCGCTCGCCGACCTGCCGATCACTCACGTCTTCTACTGCACCTGGATTCGTCGCGACAACGAGAAGGCCAACGTCGAGGCCAACAGCCAGATGATGCGCAACCTGTTCGAGGCGCTCGACAGCGACAAGCTCGATCACGCCTCTCTGGTCACCGGCACCAAGCAGTACCTGGGCTCGTTCGAGGCCTATGGCAGCGGGCGCATCGAGACGCCGTTTCGCGAATCCGAGCCGCGCGTGCCGGGCGACAATTTCTACTACGCGCTGGAAGACGTGCTGTTCGAAGCCGCCGAGCGTCACGGTTTCGCCTGGAATGTGCACCGCCCGCACACCGTGATCGGCTACGCCCGCGGCAACGCCATGAACATGGGCTCGACGATCGCCGTCTACGCCTCGATCTGCCAGGCGACCGGCCAGCCGTTCGTCTATCCCGGTTCGCAAACGCAGTGGAATGCGCTCACCGACATGACCGACGCACTGGTACTGGCGCGACAGATGGAGTGGGCCGCCACCACGCCGGGCGCTGCCAATCAGGCCTTCAACACCGTCAATGGCGATGTGTTCCGCTGGCGCCGGATGTGGCGCGAGATCGGTGAGTACTTTGGTCTAGAAAGTCAGGGGCCCGAAGCCTCGGACGACCCGAAGACGATGCAGCCGCTGGAAGCGCAGATGGTCGGTGCCGAATCGACCTGGCGCGAGATCGCCGCGAAGCACGATCTGGTCGAGCCGGATGTCAGCAAGCTGGCTTCCTGGTGGCACACCGATGCCGATTTGGGCCGCGATCAGGAGTGCGTCAACGACACCACCAAGTCCCGCGACTTCGGCTTCGATCACTTCCGCGAGACGCGAGCGGCGTTCTTCGACCTGTTTGATCGCCTGCGCGCCGAGAAGATCATCCCCTGATCCGGTCTCGGTGATCGTTTTTTGATCGGCCGCAGGTCTGTATCGACGGCAGGTCTTTATCGACTGCAGGTCTGTGTCGATGAAAGCAAGAAAACCGGCGCCTTCTCGGCGCCGGTTTTCGTCGTCATGGACTCGCTAAAACTTGGATCGCGTTCAGACCAAAAAGCTGAACTTCTCTCGCAACTGCTCCCAATGCGCTCTTGAGCTGGCAGCCAGCACCGTGCCCTGGTGAATCGTCGGCTGATAGGGCGTGCCGTCGAGCAGCGCCGAATAGCCGCCGGCTTCGGCGTGGATCATCAGCCCCGCGGCGTGGTCCCACGGCATCAGCTTGCCGGTGAGCATGAAGTCGACGAATCCGAACGCCATGGTGCGATATTCATGGCAGGCGCAGCCGAAGGCCATCATGCGCTGGAAGTCGGGGAAGGTCGCCGCCAGCTGATACTGCTGCGGCTTGGCAAACAGTCGGATCGAGGTCGAGCCGACCATCTCGTCGAACTTGTCGGTGTCCGACACCTGCAGCTGGCGCTGGGTGCCGTCGGGGCGGCCGAACCAGGCGCCCTCGCCGTGACGGGCGACGATCCAGTCGTCCGCTAGCGGATCGTAGAGCAGGCCGAAGATCGTCTCGCCGAAGCTGGTCGCCGCCAGAATCACCCCGAACTGATTGAGCCCGCGGGCGAAGTTCCAGGTGCCGTCGACCGGGTCGATGATCAGCGCCAGCTCGGCACCGGCGATGTCGTCGAGATTGGCACTGGCATCGGCGACCGCTTCCTCGCCGATCACCGTCGCCTCCGGCATTAACTCGTGGATCGCCGCCGTCATCATCCGTTCCGCGCCCTGGTCGGCGTCGGTGACCAGATCGTCCGGCGCGCTCTTCGAACGGATCGCGTCTTCGGAGAGATTGCGAAAGCGCGGCAGGATTTCGGTCTTGGCGGCATCGCGCACGATCTCGATCAGGCGCTGCTGTTGCTCGAGGCTGATGGCTCTGGCTGGCATGCGAGTCTCCTGGGTCGTTGGGTCTGCTTCCTGGGCTTTGTATGAAAACTGGCTGCGCTCGGCCATACAGTGTTAAAAATTAGCTCAAAGTACTCATTTACACCCCGTAAACTCCGTCTCATCGCTGATTTTTGCCTCGTCTGGCCATCGCTCGCCGACTTTTCGTACAAACCCTAGGGTAACCGATTCCGGCGGCCCGGTTCGTCGGCTTGAGTATTAGTCTGCGCCGTCAATCCACGCCATCAATCTGCGCCGTCAGTCCACGCCGTCAATCTGCCCCCAGGGTCGACGCCACCTGTCGGTCACGCCCGGCACCCAGCGCCATGACCAGCGCGGCCAAGGCGATCGCGCTCACCAGAAAGCCCACCACGTTCCAGCCGCCGCTCCAGTCGTGCAGAACGCCGACCAGCAACGGCCCCATCGCCGCCAGGGTGTAGCCGATGCCCTGGGCCATCGCCGAGAGGCTGGCTGCCGTTGTCGCATCCGGTGCACGCAGGGCCAGTAGCGTCAACGCCATGCTGAAGGTGCCGCCCTGGCCAAGCCCCAGGATTACGATCCACAGCCACACGCTTGCGATCGGGGCATAGAGACAGCCCAGCAGCCCGATCAGGGTGAGCGTCATCACCCCGATCAGCACCGCCCTCTGATCACGCATGCGGCTGCCGATCCACGGCGCCAGAATCGCAGTAATCACCTGCAGCAGAATCGATACCGACAGCGCCAGCCCCGCGGTAACCGCCGCCAGCCCGCGGTCCTGCAGGATCGTCGGTAGCCAGCCGAACACGATGTACGCCAGCGACGACTGCAGCCCCATGAACAGCGACACCTGCCACGCCAGCGGATCGTGACGCAGGCGCGCGCCGCGACGGACGGGGACCCGAACGGGCTTGGTGCCTTTGAGCTGCGGCAGCCAGAACAGGGCGGCGATCACCGCCGGCAGCAACCAGAACGCCAGCGCACCCTGCCAGGGGCCGGTTGAAGCCCCCTGGGAAGCGTTCTGCCACAGCCCGCCCAACGCCTGACGCAGCGGCTCCGTGGTACCCGCGGCAGCGGAAGCGCCGAGGTTGAGCGCCACGGTGTAGAGGCCGGTCATGATGCTGACGCGACGGGGGAAGTCCCGCTTGACGATGCCCGGCAGCAACACCCCGATGACCCCGATACAGCCCCCGGCGACCGCCGTACCCAGGAACAGCCCCGCCGTGCCGACCGTTGTAACGACATAGGGCCGCGCCAGCAGCGCCAATGCCAACACCACGAGAGCGGCAAACACGCTGCGTTCCGGCCCGATGCGACGTACCAGCTTGGGCGCCAGCGGCGCCGCCAGACCCAGAAACAGCACCGGGAGGGTGGTCAGGATGCCCTGCCAGCTGGGGGAGAGTGCCAGCGCCTCAGCGATGCTGCCGAGCACCGGCGACACGCTGGTCAGCGCCGGACGAAGGTTGATCGCTACCAGCAGCAGCGCGACGAGAGTCAGAACGCCCCGGCGGGGCATCGCGGAAGTCGACAAGAGGGTCATCCTTGGAGATCGAAAGATATTGCTTCACGGTGGCAAGCCAAGGACGCAAGGGTAGCCGATCACGGCTAAAACAGGGATGGTTCTACGCCAATGGTCGAGGGTGGGTAGTGGTTTTGACTGTATGAAGGGCGGATGGTCGGTGCGGCGTTCTGTTGGTCTCATGGCGGTGGAGCAGGGTTGCGACTGATTCGATCAAGCGAAGTTAAAATAGTGGGCGGTGCTATTTTAACTTAGTGCCGAAAATGGAATAGTGTTGCGACTTATTTCAACTTCTCGAGAGTTGCCCCATGCATCGTGGGCTGACCGGTCATCACACCTCCAGCATCGCAGGCGGCGTAAATTGCCAAGCCTTTGTGCCAGCGCCGCTGCCGCCCGAGCCTGCGCTGTCGCTGGATGAAAAGTTACAGAGTCGGCTTTCCGCCGCCCACGTTGCCCTAGGGCGGCTCGATGGCATTTCGATGCTGCTGCCCGACACGCGGCTGTTTCTCTACAGCTACGTGCGCAAGGAAGCGGTGATGTCCTCGCAGATCGAGGGCACGCAGTCTTCGCTCAGTGACCTCATGATCTACGAGATGGAAGGCGTTCCCGGCGTGCCTATGGACGATGCGCAGGAAGTTTCCTGCTATGTGCGTGCGCTCAGTCTCGGCGTGCAGCGCATTCGCGAAGGTCACCCGATCACGATTCGCCTCGTGCGTGAGCTGCACGACGCATTGATGACCCACGGGCGCGGCACGCATCGCCGCCCGGGGGAATTTCGCCAGAACCAGGTCTGGATCGGCGGCCACCGTGCCGACGAAGCCGCCTTCGTGCCGCCCCCGGCCAACCAACTCGCCGACTGCTGGAGCGCCTTCGAGCGCTTTCTCAACGACGAACCCGCGGCGACGGAACCGGTGATCAAGGCGGCGCTGGCCCATGTGCAGTTTGAAACCATTCACCCATTCATGGATGGCAACGGCCGGCTCGGGCGCCTGCTGATTCCATTGATTTTGGTGCAGGCCGGCATTCTCACCGATCCGCTGCTCTATCTCTCCGTTTTCTTCAAACGCCACCGGCAGGTGTACTACGAGCACCTACAAAACGTGCGCCTGACGGGGGATTGGGAGAGCTGGCTGCTCTTTTTTGTCGATGCCATCGCCGATACCGCCAATCACGCCGTTGCCACGGCACAGGCGTTGAATGCGCTTCTGGTGCAGGACAAAGCGCGGCTATCTGCGCTGGGTCGTCTATCCGGTTCAGCGACCCAAGTGCTGGAGGCTCTGTTCCATCACCCGATTGCCAATATCGCTACGCTGCGCCAAGAAACGGGGCTTGCTCAGGCCACCATTGGCAAAGTACTGGAAGCGCTGGAAACACAGTTTGGCATCGTCCGAGAGCTAACCGGCCAGAAGCGAAATCGTGTGTACGCGTATAACGCCTATATCGATCAGCTGAATCGCGATACGGATGCATAGAGAAAAGTCAGTCGCCTGATAAGATCGGCTCACTGTTTTGGGCTTTACGCCCACTCCTGTTTTCAAGAGGTAGATGTGGATAACACCGAACAGCAATTCCTGAAGGAGCTCGACGACAAGCTCTGGAAAGCCGCTGATAAGCTGCGCAATAATCTGGACGCCGCCAACTACAAGCATGTGGTGCTGGGGCTAATATTTTTGAAGTACGTCTCGGATGCGTTCGAAGAGCGCCAACAGGAGCTACTCGAGCTTTTTAAAACCAAGAGCGACGACAGCATCTATCACCTCCCGCGCGAGGATTACGACAGCGATGCGGCGTACCAGCAGGCGCTGGACGAGGAGCTGGAGATACTCGATTATTACCGTGAAGCCAATGTCTTCTGGGTGCCCAAAGAGGCGCGCTGGGAAACGCTGAAGGAGACGGCTGCTCTTCCTCTTAACTCGGTGATCTGGCAGGACGCCAAGGGCGATAACGTGCGTCTGCGCTCGGTCGGGTGGCTGATCGACAACGCACTCGAGGCTATCGAAAAGAACAACACCAAGCTCAAGGGCGTACTGCAAAGCATCAGTCGCTTTCAGGTCGATGACGACAAGCTAATTGGCTTGATCAACTCCTTTTCGGATACCTCCTTTACCCAGCCCAAACACCACGGCCAACCACTCAAGCTGCGCAGCAAGGATATTCTCGGCCACGTCTATGAGTACTTCCTTGGCCAGTTCGCGCTCGCCGAAGGCAAGCAGGGCGGCCAGTACTACACGCCAAAGAGCATCGTCACGCTGATCGTCGAGATGCTGGAGCCCTACAAGGGACGGGTGTATGACCCGGCGATGGGCTCGGGCGGATTCTTCGTTTCCAGTGACAAGTTCATCGAAGGGCATGCCAGCGAGCATCACTACGACCCCGCCGAGCAGAAGAAGCAGATTTCGATCTATGGGCAGGAATCCAACCCCACCACTTGGCGGCTGGCGGCCATGAACATGGCCATTCGGGGCATCGACTTCAACTTCGGCCAGAAGAACGCCGACAGCTTCCTCGATGACCAACACCCGGACCTGCGCGCCGATTTCGTGATGGCCAACCCGCCATTCAATGTCAAGGACTGGTGGCACGAATCGCTGGCTGATGACGTGCGCTGGCAGCACGGCACCCCGCCCAAGGGAAACGCCAACTTCGCCTGGTTGCAGCACATGCTGTATCACCTGGCGCCCATCGGCAGCATGGCGCTGCTGCTGGCCAACGGCTCGATGAGTTCCAACAGCGGCGGCGAGGGCGAGATTCGCCGCCGCCTCGTCGAGCAGGATCTGGTGGAGTGCATCGTTGCTTTGCCGGGGCAGCTCTTCACCAACACCCAGATTCCGGCCTGCATTTGGTTCTTGACCAAGGACAAATCCGGCGGCCTCTCCCCCAACGGCGTCGAAAAACGCCGCCGCAAAGGTGAAGTGCTGTTTATCGACGCCCGCCAACAGGGCTATATGCGCGACCGGGTGCTGCGCGATTTCAAAGAAGACGACATCACCAGAATCGCCGACGCTTTCCATGTCTGGCAGCGCAGCGAGCACCATGAGGATGTGCCCGGCTTCTGCGCATCAAAAGACCTTGCTGCCATTGAAAAGCACGACTTCGTGCTCACCCCTGGGCGCTATGTTGGGGCCGCCGCACAGGAAGAGGACAACGAACCCTTCGCCGACAAGATGGCGCGGCTAACGGCGCAGCTGAAAGACCAGTTCGAGGAAAGCGACCGACTGGAGCGCGAGATTAAGCGGAATCTTGGGGAGCTGGGTTATGGGTGCTGAATGGCCGGTATACCAAGTGTCTGAACTTGAATATCAAGGCAAGTTGCTTGTGCAGGATGGAAACCATGGTGAATACCGACCTCGTAAATCAGAGTTTTTAGATGATGGGGTCGCATTTATCAGGGCCGCGGATTTTTCCAGCGGAGCTGTGAACTTTCATGGGGCGGAAAAAATAAATTTGACCGCTTTGAAACGTCTGCGCAAAGGGATTGGGAAAGATCTAGACACTGTCATGTCAACAAAGGGTACTGTTGGCAAGATTGCATTTGTACCTCAAGGCAGCCCTTTTTATGTCTGCTCCCCTCAGACATCTTTTTGGCGATCCCTAGATCATAGTTTTTTGCTTCCAGAGTTTCTTTTTTACGAAATGCAGTCTAGGCAATTTGTCGAACAAGTTGGGTCCCGCAAAGGCGAGACTGACATGGCTGCGTATTTAAGTCTAACTTCTCAGCGAAGCTTGTATATAAGAGTTCCAGGTATTGATGTTCAGAAAAAAGTTGTTGCGCATGCTTCTTCTTTGGACAAAAAAATAAAAATAAACCATAAGATTAACCAAAACCTCGAACAGATGGCTCAGGCCCTCTTCAAAAGCTGGTTTGTCGATTTCGAGCCGGTCAAGGCCAAGATCGCCGCGCGCCAGCGCTGGCAGGCGCTCCAGCCAGAGAATGAACCTGCCTCGCCCGTCTGCTACGCCGCCGAGCTGGATGAGCAACCTGCGGTAGGCGATCTAGATACTTATATGAACCGCGCCGCGATGCAGGCGATTTCGGGTAAGACGACGGAGCAACTAGACGCGCTGCGCGCTGAAGTTCCCGAGCGTTACAACGAGCTGTTCGAGACCGCTGCGCTGTTTTCCTCCGCAATGCAGGAGAGTGAGCTGGGGGCGATTCCGGAGGGGTGGGACTGCCTTCCACTTGATAGCATCGCGCACTACCAAAATGGTTTGGCCCTTCAGAAATACCGTCCTGAGAATGAAGACGACTATTTGCCAGTGGTGAAAATAACGCAGCTCAAGAAAGGGGTTGCCGATGGCGAAGAAAAGGCATCCCCAGATATCAAGCCGGAATGTATTATCGATGATGGTGACGTGATTTTTTCTTGGTCTGGCTCTTTGATGGTAGACATTTGGTGTGGTGGTAGGGCGGCTTTAAATCAGCATTTGTTCAAAGTGACTTCTTCGAGCTATCCCAAATGGCTTTATTATCATTTTACAAGGCATCATCTAGAGGAGTTTCAGCGTATAGCCGAATCCAAAGCGGTAACCATGGGACACATCAAACGCGAGCATCTAAAACAAGCGTTATGTGCCATACCTTACGAGCCGCTGCTGGAAGCTGCTGGGCACCAACTAGGTAACCAGTTGGGCAAACAGATCATCTTGCGATTGGAAAGCAAAACGCTTTCGAATCTACGCAACACCCTCCTACCCAAACTCCTTTCCGGCGAGCTGACAATTTCCAGTGTCGAAGAGGCGCGAACTGAACCGCAGGAAGCCGCCCATGTATAAAATCGACTCGGCCCAGAATCGTATCGCACCGTTGGAAGCCAAACGCTTTGGCGAGCTGGGCTTTAGCGAGCGAAAGCACCTACAGGAGTGGCTGGAGAACTGCCCACAGGCGTTGGCGCAGACGGATGGTGAAGAGCTGCTGATCATCCAGAAGGAGTTCGATGGCTTCGACGATACCCGTGAGCGGTTGGACCTTCTTGCCATCGATAAAGACGGCAACTTGGTGATCATCGAGAACAAGCTTGATGATTCCGGGCGTGACGTGATCTGGCAGGCTTTGAAATATGCGGGCTACTGCGCGAATTTGAGCAAGTCACAGGTGGTGGATATCTACCAACGCTATCTCAATCAGAAGGCGCAGGAGAGCGGGAATCCACCAGCTATTGCCGTCGATAATCTGGTCGAGTTTTTGGAAGTCGATGGCCTGGAAGCTGCCCAGATCAACCGCATTAAAACTCAGCGCCTTATTTTGGTCGCCGCGCGCTATCGCAAGGAAGTCACTAATACGGTGCTCTGGCTCAGCCAGTTCGGAATCGAGTGCCGTTGTTTCAAGGTGACGCCCTACCAGACTGGCAGTGAGCTGTTTCTCAATGTCGAGCAGATCATACCGACTCCCGAATCTACGGAATTCATGATCGGTATGGTTGCCAAGGAAGACGAGGAGAAAAGCGCCGATACCGAACAGAAGCATCGTCACCGTTTGCGGTTGGACTTCTGGGAGCAGGCGCTGGAGGCTTTCAATAACAGTCATTGCTCGCTTTATAACAATATCAGTCCGATGAAGGACCACTGGCTTAGCGCTGGCTCCGGCATCAGCGGCATGCCCTATCAGCTGACTTTTGGCAAGAACGAGATACGCATCGGGTTAAGCCTTCAGAACGGGCACGCTGAAGCCAATACCTTCGTATTTGATCGGCTGGAGGCGCAGAAGGAGGCGATCGAAGCGAGCTTCGGCGAACCGCTGGTCTGGCTTCCGTTACCGGCCAAGAAAGCTTGTCGCCTCCAGTACACCAAGGCTGTGGACGGTTATGACAAGGCAAACTGGCCGGGCATGATCGAGTGGATGGTACGGCATATGACTCGATTCGAGAGCGCCTTGCGTGATCCGCTAAAGATCATCAACCAGCAACTGAAGCAAGCCAGTTTCGAGCATTCCGAATCGCTGTAACTGGATGGCACGAGGCGTTGTGCCGATAACAAGGAATTAGCACGTAAAAATTGAGGTTGTTGATGCTGGAAATTGACTCTTTGGAAGATATCGTCGCACTGCGTGAGAGCGTCGACGTCGAGTGCAAGCTGGCCCAGGGCCGCGATGGCAAGGGCGCTTTGCCCAAGGAGTTCTGGCCGACCTACAGTGCTTTCGCCAATAGCCAGGGTGGCGATATCTTCCTGGGGGTGAAAGAGCTCTCCGACGGACGCTTCGAGCTAGCGGGTGTTGCCGATACGCAGAAGATCATCGATGAGCTGTGGACCGGGCTCAACAATTCTCAAAAAGTGAGTGCCAATCTGTTGCAGGAGCGCTGGGTCAACGTTATCCAGATTGCAGGCAAGGCGGTCGTGCATATTCACGTGCCGCTCGCCACGCGCCAACAGCGCCCGGTTTATCTGCGCGGCAATCCGCTGACCGGTACGTATCGACGCTTCAACAGCACGGATCATCTGCTCAACGAAGAGCAGGTGCGGCGAATGCTGGCCGAGCAGGTGGAAGATAGTCGCGACAATGAAATTCTCTTCGGCTATGGCCTGGAGGATCTGGACCTCGAGAGCTTCAAGCACTACCGCCAGCTCTACGCCACTCGACAGCCGGATCATCCCTGGAATCAACTGGATGCGCTGGAATTCCTGCAACAGCTCGGTGGCTGGCGAAAAGAGCGTGAATCCGGTCGAGATGGCCTCACTCGCGCCGGCCTGCTGATGTTCGGCCAACAGGTGGCCATCATCGAAGCCTTTCCCAACTATATGCTGGACTACCAGGAGCGTCCCGAAGCCAAAGCGGAGCTGCGTTGGGTCGATCGTCTAACGCTCGATGGCAGCTGGTCAGGCAACGTGTTCGATTTTTACCGGCGGGTGATCCGCAAGCTGGTTGCCGATCTCAAGGTGCCCTTCGCGTTGGAGGGTGACAAACGCCAGGACGATACCCGCGTCCAC
This sequence comes from Salinicola sp. MH3R3-1, assembly GCF_001937155.1. NCBI lineage: Bacteria > Pseudomonadati > Pseudomonadota > Gammaproteobacteria > Oceanospirillales > Halomonadaceae > Salinicola > Salinicola sp. MH3R3-1. The sequence goes on from NZ_MSDP01000007.1 coordinate 287,686, forward strand.
AAGGCGCTACGTGAAGCCATGGTCAACACCCTGGTGCATGCCGACTACTCGGGGCGAGCTTCGGTGCTGGTGGTCAAACGACCCGATATGTTCGGTTTTCGCAACCCCGGTCAGATGCGGGTACCGGTCGATCAGGCGACTGCCGGTGGCCAAAGCGATTGTCGCAATCGGTTGCTGCAAAGCATGTTCCGCCATATTGGCTTGGGGGAGAACGCCGGCTCGGGTCTGCCCAAGATATTTGATGGCTGGACGAGCCAGCACTGGCGCAAACCGATTCTGCGCGAGGTCCACACGCCATCAGAGCAGACCCTGTTGGAGCTTCATATGCTGAGCTTGGTGCCGGAATCCGTTCTGGTGAAACTGGGCGATGCATTGGGGGAGGATGTCTTTTCCCGCCTGACAGACGCCGAGCGACTAATCCTCGTCACCGCGTCCATCGAGAAGGCGGTGGATCATCGCCGGATGATGTCCATCATCGATGTTCATCCGCGCGACCTCAGCCAACTGCTATCAGGGCTGGTAGAGAAAGGACTGATGCTAAGAAACGGATCGGGTCGAGGCACGGTCTATTTTCTGCCCGATGCGCATCTGGATGACATCATCACAGAGCTGATGCTGGGTGACGGCGATTCTTCTGCTATGGGTTCTCAAGCAACCGAGGCCGAGCGTTTGGACAATAGCTCCGGACCTTTGGAAGTCAGCTCCGGACCTTTGGAAGTCAGCTCCGGACCTTTGGACATTACCCCGGTACTTTGGAACCAACTCTCAAGGCTGGCAGAGCCGGTGGCATCGACGGGGAAAGCGCCCAGAGACAAGGTAGAAGAGACTATCCTGGCGGTCTGTTCGCATCACCCCTTGCGACTGGAGGATTTGACTCGCTTGCTCGATCGGTCAGCAGAATCCTTGCGCAAGCACTATCTGCAACCACTGGTCAGGGCGCGCAAGCTGAAATTGCTTTATCCCACCAAGCCCAACCACCCCAGCCAAGCCTACATGACGGAGGAGAACGGCCATGATCAATGAAGATCAGCTGGAGCAGCTCTGTCTCGAATGGTTCAGCGAGACCGGCTGGGAAATCGCTAATGGGACGGATATCGCACCCGATGGCTCTGCCCCTGAGCGGGCGGACTACCGGCAGGTGTTGCTGCTGGCCGATTGTGAGGCGGCGCTCTCGCAGCTCAATCCGCAGCTACCGGAGGAAGCCATTCAGCAGGCCATGGCGCAGGTCAGCAAGCCGGAAAGCCCCGACCCGGTGCTGGCTAACCGTGCATTCCATCGGCTGCTGTTGGACGGTATACCGGTGCAGTACAAGCAGGATGATGAGACCGTTCATGACCGCGCCTTCCTGATTGACTTCGAGCATGTCGAAGCCAACCGCTTCCGGGCTATCAACCAGTTCACCATAACGGGTACCAAACAACCTCGGCGACCCGATGTGATCTGCTTTATCAATGGCCTGCCGCTGGCCGTACTTGAGTTGAAGAGCCCGAGCAGCGAGGTCGTGGGTATCTGGGACGCCTTCAATCAGGTGCAGACCTACAAGGCGGAAGTTCCGGATTTATTTATCACTAATGAAGCGATTGTAGTGAGTGACGGCTACTGGGCTCGCGTCGGCTCGTTAACGGCGGACCAAGAGCGCTTCATGCCGTGGCGCACGCTCAAGCATGAGAATGATAAGCCACAGCTGGAATGGCAGCTGGAAACGCTCGTACGGGGCTTCTTCGATCGCGAGCTGTTCGTCGACTATCTGCGCTACTTCGTGCTGTTCGAGACCGACGCGGAGAAAGTGATTAAGAAAATCGCTGGTTACCACCAGTTTCATGCGGTGCGTGAAGCGGTCAAGGCGACCGTGATCGCCTCGCGGGAGATAGCCAACGGTGTTGGCGAAAGACGCGCTACCTATGGCGAGGAAGTGGTGCCCGGCAGCAAGAAAGCGGGCGTAGTGTGGCACACCCAAGGCTCTGGCAAGAGCATCTCGATGTGCTGCTATGCGGGCAAGCTGCTTCAACAGCCAGAGATGGGCAATCCGACGCTGATCGTCGTCACGGATCGCAACGATCTGGATGGCCAGCTGTTTGCGACCTTTAGTAACGCTCAGACACTGCTAAAGCAGGAGCCGGTTCAGGCGGGGGATCGCGAAACGCTCCGTCGCCTGCTGGCCGAGCGTGAGTCCGGCGGCATTATCTTCACCACGGTGCAGAAGTTCGCGTTGCTGGATGACGAGAGTGGGCATCCCGTTCTGAACGGGCGTCACAACATTGTGGTGATTTCCGACGAAGCCCACCGCAGTCAGTACGGCCTGAAGGCAACCCTGAAGCAGGATGGACGCTACAAGTTCGGCTTCGCCAAACATATGCGAGATGCCCTGCCCAACGCGGCTTTCATCGGCTTTACCGGCACCCCGATCGCCAGCGAAGATAAGGACACGCGGGCCGTATTCGGCGACTATGTTTCGGTCTACGACATTCAGGATGCCGTCGACGATGGTGCCACCGTCCCCATCTTTTACGAGTCGCGTCTGGCCAAGCTGGAGATCAACCGCGAAGAGATCGAGCAGCTGTCCGGGCAGGTCGACGAGATCATCGAGGACGAAGAGGACACCGGCGCGCGGGAACGCACTAAGGGAGAGTGGAGTCGCCTTGAGAAGCTCGTGGGCGCTCAACCCCGCTTGAGTCGGATCGCTGCTGATCTGGTTGAGCACTTCGAAACCCGTAACGCGGCGATCGAGGGCAAGGCGATGATCGTCGCCATGAGTCGCAGTATTTGTGCCCAGTTGTACAACGAAGTCGTCGCGCTGCGCCCTGAATGGCATGACGATGATCCAGAAAAGGGCGCCATCAAGGTCATCATGACTGGCTCTGCCGCTGATGACGCGCTACTGCAACCTCACATCTACAACAAGCAGACCAAGAAGCGGCTGGAAAAGCGCTTCAAGAACCCGGGCGATCCGCTGAAGCTGGTGATCGTACGAGACATGTGGCTGACGGGCTTCGATGCGCCTTGCTGCCACACCATGTACGTCGACAAACCCATGAAAGGCCACAACCTGATGCAGGCCATTGCTCGTGTGAATCGGGTATTTAAGGACAAGCCCGGCGGGCTGGTGGTCGACTACATCGGTATCGCCAATGAGCTGAAGAATGCGCTGAAGACCTACACCGACTCCAGAGGCAGGGGCCAGCCGACGCACAGCGCGGAAGAAGCATTGGCGCTGCTGCTGGAGAAGCTCGATGTCATTCACGGCATGTTCGCCAAAGGGCCGAACAGCGATGGCTTCGATTACACCGGCTTTGAGGAAGCCCCCCACAAACTGCTGGTGCCCACCGCGAACTACATTCTCGGCCTCGAAGACGGAAAAAAGCGTTTTCTTGATACCGTGCTGGCCATGAACAAAGCCTATTCCCTTTGCAGTACGCTCGACGAGGCACGCGAGCTACATAAGGAGCTGGCGTTTTTGTCGGCGGTGAAGGCGGCGCTGGTCAAGTCCACGAGCGTGGACCGCAAGCTGAGCGAGGAAGCCAAAAACTCTGCGTTGAAGCAGATTCTCGACAATGCCATCGTCGCCGAGGACGTCACAGATGTGTTCGCACTATGCGGTCTCAACAAGCCCAACATTGGCCTGCTTTCCGATGAGTTTCTCGAAGACGTGCGTCAGATGCCGTACCGCAATCTGGCTGTAGAGCTGCTGGAAAAGCTGCTCAAGGACGAGATCAAGTCGAAAACGCGCAGCAACGTGGTGCAAGAGAAGAAGTACGCCGACCGCTTGCAGGAAACGCTGCGCAAGTACAACAACCGAGGAATAGAGACGGCGCAGGTGATCGAGGAACTGATCGCCATGGCCAAGCAGTTCAAGGCCGAGATGGAGCGCGATGTCGCACTAGGCCTAAGCGCCGATGAAATCGCCTTCTACGACGCTCTGATTACCAATGAAAGTGCCGTGCGGGAGCTGGGCGATGACACGCTGCGAGCGTTGGCAGTCGAAGTCACCAACAAACTCCGAAACTCCACGACAGTGGACTGGCAGATTCGTGAGAGCGTACGCGCCAAACTACGTATTCTGGTGCGCCGCACACTGCAACGCTATAAATACCCGCCGGACAAATCGGCTGAGGTCATCGAGCTGATTCTCAAGCAGGCTGAGCTTCTTTCGAATAGCTGGACCAAGTGACGGACATGACTGAAAAGACGATTCAATATAGTCAGGATTACGATACAGCTCTTGATCAATTGCCCCATTACCAGGCTTATCCGCGTATGCGGCCTTTCGTTGGGCATTTATACGGCCACCATGGCCCAAAAATTCTACTGGTGGCGGAAAGCCATTATCTGCCGCGCAACAGTACGCTCCATCTGGATGCACAACGCTGGTATGCGGGCACGGAAGCAGTTTTTAGCGAAGCTGATAAGCCTGGCTGGATAAATACCCGCGATATTCTCAATAAGCCAGACGGCAGGTGGACGGCGAAGGGCCATACGATCTACCAACGCCTGAACCGGGCGCTCATCGAGGCTGGGTATCCCGGTAACGATAATATGTTCAAATATGTCGCCTTCATGAATGGCTTTCAGCGGCCTGCGGTAACCGGGGACAGCCTCAAGGTTCATAGACAGGACCTGATGGTCTCTCGAGAAGTGTTGAATGGGGTAATCGACGTTCTAAAACCGGATCACGTGATTTTCGTTTCCACAAAAGCGAAAAGGCACTTGGCCAAGCATCTTGAAATTGAGTCTAAAGGCGTTCCTCATCCTGCGTGCGCTTGGTGGTACAGGGCCTCGAAACATGGGACGGGCAAAGAGCGATTCATTAGTCTGATGTCTAGCATCTACCCTAGCACAGAAGCTGACCGATACTGATCAGATTGAGTTCTACTGCGAGCGGGGGCGACGGGCGGTAGGGGATAGCTACGATCAGTGGAGATTAAGGTACCTGCTTCGATCGCTTTTCCATACTCCAGATAGCGAAAAACCCCGGTGCACTCACCGAGGTTTAGACGCCGACCGAGTGCTCCCAGTCCATTTACCAGAGATTGTGAGTACGCTGGCTTACGAAATCAACTCACCACTCACTCCAGATTCTGAATCTGTTCCCGCATCTGCTCGATCAGCACCTTCAGCTCCACCGCGCAGCGGGTGGTGTCGGCGACGATGGCCTTGGAGGAGAGGGTGTTGGCTTCGCGGTTGAGTTCCTGCATCAGGAAGTCGAGGCGCCGGCCAATGGGGCCTTTTTGCTTGAGCTGACGTTCGACCTCAGTGACGTGGGTTTCCAGCCGGTCGAGTTCTTCGGCGACGTCGGCCTTGTGCGCCATCATCACCATTTCCGCTTCCAGGCGCTGCGGGTCGAGTTCGGTCTTGGCGCTTTCGAGCCTTTCCAGCAGCTGCGTGCGCTGGCGCTCGAGAATCGTCGGCAGGTGCTCGCGCACGATGGCGACCTGTTCGCGCACGCCCTTTAGCCGCTCGTTGATCAACTCCGCTAGGCGTTCGCCTTCGCGGGCGCGGCCGGTTTCCAGATCCTTCAGCGCGGCGTCGAACAGTTCGAGGCCGGCGGCTTTGACCCGGTCGATATCCAGGCGCTGGGTGGCCATCACTCCGGGGTGGGCGAGTAGCTCCAGGGCGTTGGGCATCGGCGCTTCCGGCAGTTGGGCGCGAACCTGGGCCAGCGCCTGGGAAAGCGCGGTGAGCTGATCGGCGTTGATGCCCGGCGCGGCGTTGCCTTCGGCAGGGTCGAAGCGCAGCGAGCACTCCACCTTGCCGCGGGCGAGTCGCTGGCGCATCGCTTCGCGGTAGTGCGGTTCGAGATCGCGCAGGGTATCGGGAAGTCGGAAGTGTGGCTCCAGGTAGCGCTGATTCACCGAGCGCAATTCGAGCTGCAGGCTGCCCCAGTCGGCATCACGGGTCTGGCGGGAGAACGCGGTCATGCTATGGGGCATGGGGAATTCCTTGAATCGTCGAGCTGATCGATCGAGTGTAACCCATCCGTGAAGACGTTGGCCGCCGCTTGCCCACGGTGAATGTACGGCTGACCCGTGTAGAATGGCCGGCCTGCTGTGAAGCGTCGAAGGCGTGGCGCTTCTGTCATTGATGTTTTGGATCGAGAGGCTTTCATGCGCCCGAGTGGACGACAACCCGATCAGCCCCGTGAGGTCACGCTGACCCGCGGTTTTACCCGTCACGCCGAAGGCTCGGTGCTGGTGAGCTTCGGGGATACCCAGGTGCTGTGCAACGCCAGCGTCGAGGCCGGCGTGCCGCGTTGGCTGCGTGGCAAGAACCAGGGCTGGGTGACGGCGGAGTACGGCATGCTGCCGCGCGCGACCCATTCCCGTAGCGGCCGTGAAGCGGCGCGAGGCAAGCAGGGCGGGCGCACGCTGGAAATCCAGCGCCTGATCGGCCGTTCGCTGCGCGCGGCGGTGGATCTGAAAAAGCTCGGCGAATATACCATCACGGTGGACTGCGACGTGCTGCAGGCCGATGGCGGCACGCGCACGGCGTCGATCACCGGGGCCTGCGTGGCGCTGATCGAAGCACTGCAGTACATGCAGCGCAAGAAGATGATCAAGACCGATCCGTTCCGCCAGCTGGTCAGCTCGATCTCGGTGGGCGTCTACAAGGGCACGCCGGTGCTCGATCTGGACTACCCGGAAGACAGCGCCGCGGACACCGACATGAACGTGGTGATGACCGAAGACGGCAAGCTGATCGAGGTGCAGGGCACGGCGGAAGCCGAGGCGTTCTCCCGCGCCGAACTCAACGGCATGCTCGATCTGGCCGAGAGCGGCTGTCAGACCCTGTTCGCCAAGCAGCATGAGGCGCTGGGCATTCGTCGCTAGGCGCCAGGTCTGTCGTCATTCGCGCGTCACCAATAGCCCGGACGCCAGCTGGCGGAAGGCGTCGGTGGCTCTCTCCAGCACGTCTGCATCGTCGCTGGCGGCAACCCACAGTGCGGCGTTGAGCGCCGCGCCATTGATCAGCCGGGCGGCGGCTTCCACGTCGACCGGCTTGACGATTCCCGCCTTGGTCAGCGCCTCCAGCGTCGTCATCGTCGCCAGCAGGCAGCGGTTCTGGCTCGGCCACTGGGAAGGATCTCCCAGTACCGCCGGGCCATCCAGCAGCACGATGCGCTGGATCTCGGGATCGCGCGCCAGCTCGATGTAGGCGCCACCCTCCGCCAGTAACCCCTCCCAGGCGTTCGTATGGCGCTGCCCAATGTCGTGGGCGCGAGCGGCCATCTCGCTGTCGAGTTGGTCGACGACCGCAGCCAGTAGCCCCCGCTTGTCGCCGAAATGATGATATAGCGCGCCACGGGTCAGGCCGGCGCGAGCAGTGAGCTCGTCCATCGAAGCCCCGGCGTAACCCTTCTCGGCAAAGGCCGCGCGTGCGGCATCGATCAGCTTGGCGCGCGTCTCTTCCAGCATTTCGGCGCGACTGCGTCGGGTCATGATCTCTCCTGTGTTAAAGACGGCTTCTTCGAAGCTGTCGAAAGAGTATCGCGAGACGACGGACATTGGCATACGGAGCGTATATTAATTTGACATACACGACGTATGCGTAATTAATATACGTGTCGTATGTCAATTTCCCGACGCTTTCATGCGTCGCGCCCTCGCGAGGAGTCATTCCATGTTGCAAGCCCAACCTGCCCAGTCGCCGCAGCCGGTCTTTCCTGCCAGCCGCAGCGCCCTTTACGAGAAGCACGGCTATTCGGCCGCGATTCGCTCCGGTGATCTGCTGTTCGTCTCCGGGCAGGTCGGAAGCCGCGAGGACGGTTCGCCGGAGCCCGATTTCGAAAGCCAGGTCGCGCTTGCCTTCGACAACCTGAAAGCGGTGCTGGCCGCCGCCGGCTGCGGGCTGGAAGATCTCGTCGACGTCACTACCTTCCACACCGATCCGGAAAATCAGTTCGAGACGATCATGGCGGTCAAGTCGCGCCACTTCCTTGCGCCGCCTTATCCCAACTGGACGGCGGTGGGTGTGACCTGGCTGGCCGGATTCGATTTCGAGATCAAGGTGGTGGCGCGGATTCCGAACGTCGCCTGATGTCAGCTTTTCCTCCCAACGACGAACGCCCCGCGGTTGCGGGGCGTTCGTCGTCTGACCGACACGATACGGACAGTGTACTGTCGGCGTGTCTTATTGCGTCAGGCGATCAGGATTTCTCCTTGATCATCTTTTCCCGCGCCAGACGCGCCTGCTCTTCCGCGTAGGTAGGGAAGTCGACGTAGCCGCGCGCATCGCCGCCGTAGAAGGTATCCGGGTCGAACTCGGCCAGCGGCCAGTCGTTCTGCAGGCGCTCGACCAGGTCCGGGTTGGAAGTGAAGTGGCGACCGAATACCGGCAGATCGATGACACCGTCATCGACCAGCTTCTGTGCTTCCGCCTTGTCGAGATTGCCGGCGAACAGCAGCGTGCCGCGATAGGCGTCGCGGAACTGACGCAGGAACTCGCGCGGCAGACCGTCCTGACCCTGGGCGCCCTGATCCATGAGGTGAACATAGGCCAGGTTGCGCTTGCTCAGCTCCTCGGCGAGATAAAGATAGGTGCCTTCGATATCGTCGTAGATCGGCATGTCGAACAGCGTGCCGTAGGGCGTCAGGCGCACGCCGACACGGTTTTTGCCGATCAGTGCGATGGAAGCGTCGATTGCCTCCAGCAGCAGGCGGCAGCGGTTCTCGCGCGAGCCGCCGTACTCGTCGGTACGGTCATTAAGACCGCCGTTGACGAACTGCTCGAGCAGATAGCCGTTGGCGCCGTGAAGCTCGACGCCGTCGAAGCCGGCATTGCGCGCATTCAGCGCTGCCTGGGCAAAATCGCCCACCAGCCGACGGCACTCCTCGGTGGTCGCGGCGCGGGGCGTGGTGGCCGCCAGCATGTCCGGCTGACCGTCTTCGTTGTAGCCGAATGCCATGCCGCCCTGCTTGGCGCTACTGCTGATCGGTGCGGCACCGTTCTGCTGGATCGAGGTGTGCGAGACACGGCCGACGTGCCAAGTCTGGCAGAAGATCACGCCGCCGCGCTCGTGCACGGCCTGGGTCGCTTTCTTCCAGCCGGCGATCTGATCGGGGCCGTAGATGCCCGGGTTGAACAGATAACCCTGGCCCTCGCGGGAGATCGGGCTGCCTTCGGAGACGATCAGTCCGGCGCTGGCACGCTGGCGATAATAGAGCGCGCCCATTTCGTCGGGCACGTCGCCCTTGGCGCGGGCGCGGGTCATCGGCGCCATGACGATGCGGTTGTTGAGACGAGTGCCGGCAAGATCGAACGGTTCGAATAGCGATGTCATATCGTGAACTCCTTTTACGCTGACATTCGGTCGCGATGACGTCAGGCCAAAAATAAGGCGAGCCCTTTCGGGCTCGCTCGAATAGACCAAAGTCTAGGAAACGATTAGCCGACCAACAATGAATCCTGACGACTATGTCGATGCAGCAAAACTATCGACCGTCGAGATCAGGCCATTGGCTCGCTGGCGTGGCGGCGTTTTCAGACCACCGATGTCATCCCGCCATCGACGGACACGTTCTGTCCGGAGACGAAATTCGACGCGCCGGAGCAGAGATAGACCAGCGTGCCCACCAGCTCCTCGACCTGACCCCAGCGCTGCGCCGGCGTGCGCTTTTCGATCCAAGCGTTGAAGTCGGCGTCCTGCCACAGCGCCTGGTTCATGTCGGTCTGGAAGTAGCCGGGGGAGAGGCAGTTGACCTGGATGCCGTAGCGCGCCAGGTCGGCGGCCATGCCCTGAGTCAGCAGTGCCACGCCGCCCTTGGAAGCGGCATAGGGCACGATGGTCTCCCGGGCGAGTTTCGACTGCACCGAGCCGATATTGACGATCTTGCCGCTGCCGCGCGCCGACATCGCCGGGCTCACCGCCTTCGAAACGTAAAAGGCGCTGGAGAGGTTGGTGGCGATCACGGCGTCCCAGTCGGCGGGGTCGAAGTCGTTGAACGGGCCGCGTTTCTGCAGCCCGGCGTTGTTGACCAGGATGTCCGGCACGCCGAGGCGTTCGATCAGGGGGGCGATTGCCGCTTTCACCGACTCGGCATCGGTCACGTCGAAGGCCACGGCTTCGACCGTGGCGCCGGTTTCCGCCGCCAGCTTCCGGGCGGCTTCCTCGGCCGCTTCCTGGCTGCGTCCGTGGACGATCACGCGGGCGCCCTGTTCGGCCAGCCCGCGGGCCAGCGCGTTGCCCAGTCCGCGGGTGGAACCGGTGATCAGTGCCAGGCGACCTTGAATATCGAATAGATTGGTCATCGTTGTCCTCGTATCGGTGAGTGCTCTAGAAGATCAGATAGACGGCGCAGGCCAGCACGAACCCGACCACGGATTCCAGCGCCTGCTGCACGGTCCAGGTCATCAGCGTGGTCTTGACGTCCATGCCCAGCAGGCGACCCACCAGCCAGAAGCCGGAGTCGTTGACGTGGCCGGCGAACACCGAGCCGGCGGCGGTGGCCAGCGTGATCGCGACGATCTGCATGGCGGAAAAGTCGCCACCGGCAACGGCCGGTGCCATCAGCCCGGCGGCGGTGACCAGCGCCACGGTGGCGGAGCCCTGCGCCAGGCGCATGACCACGGCGACGAGATAGGCGGCGGCGATCACCGGCAGGCCCAGATCGCTCATCGAATCGGACAGCGCATCGCCGATGCCGGAAGCCTGCAGCACGCCGCCGAACATACCGCCGGCGCCGGTGATCAGGATCACCGAGCAGATCGGCCCCAGCGAGGAGTCGACGATCTTCTCCAGCGCGCTGCCGCCTTCGCCGCGACGGCTGCCCAGCACGTAGATCGCCACCAGCACCGAGATCAGCAGTGCGATCGGGGTCTCGCCCAGCGAGGAGAGAAACTGGAACCAGGTGGCGTCGCTGTCGGCCACGCCAGCGGCGCGGGCGAAGTCGAGCCCGGTATTGAGGAAGATCAGTGCCAGCGGCAGCAGCAGCAGCCCGATGACCGTGCCCACGCTGGGCGGATTCTCGATTTCGTCGTCGTCCTGGCCGCCGAACAGGCTCACTTCCAGCTTGAAGTCGAAGCGGCTGGCGGCGAAGCGCCCCCACAGATAGCCGGAGAGATACCACATCGGAAAGGCGATGATGATCCCCACCAGCAGCACCAGACCCAGATTGGCGCCGTAGAGCTCGGTGGCGGTGACCGGGCCGGGGTGCGGCGGCACGAACACGTGCATCACCGAGAACGCCGCTGCCGCCGGCAGCGCATAGAGCAGCACCGGGCCGCCCAGGCGCTTGGCCACGGCGAAGATGATCGGCAGCATCACGATCAGGCCGGCATCGAAGAAGATCGGGAAACCCATGATCAGCGACGCGATGCCCAGCGCGAACGGTGCCCGGGCCTCGCCGAACAGCGACACCATCTTCTCGGACAGTACCTGAGCGCCGCCGGAGTGCTCCACCAGCTTGCCCAGCATCGCACCGAAACCGACCAGCAGCGCCACCGAACCCAGCGTGCCGGCGAAACTGTCGGTCATGGTATCGACGATGGCGCCCGCGGGGATGCCGGTGGCGAACGCGGTCAGCAGGCTGACCAGCACCAGCGTCGGGAAGGCGTGTAGATGAAAGCGAATGATCAGAATCAACAGCAGGGCGATCGCGGCAGCGGCGATGCCCAGCAGTGGCCCTACCGTCAGGGTTTGTGTCCAGTCGTCCATGTGACTCTCTCCTGGAAGTGATCGGTGCGGTTCCACGGTGGCACAGTGTGATATATCAAGAAATACGACATTGGTGGCTGGCGAAAACGGACCCGATTTGAACAATCCTCGAGCTTATCCAACACTTGAAAGGTCACCTCTCATCGTCGGACAGCCCATCATGTATCGCCAATTTTTTTATCCGCTGACGGCCGCGCTGATCGCGGCCACTCTGGTCATCGGCGTCTTCTGGCACGCTTTTCTGTGGCTACTCATTCTCTGGGTGCCGCTGGCCCTGATCGGTTGGCGGGATCTGCGCTCCCCGCACAACGTGCTCTACAACTATCCGCTGATCGGCCATCTGCGCTATCTGCTCGAGTTCGTGCGCCCGGAGCTACGTCAGTACTTCTTCGAGTCCGAAACCAGCGGTCGCCCGTTCTCCCGCGAGCAGCGCAACCTGATCAACGCCCGGGCCGACGGTAGCGGGGATACCTCGCCGTTCGGCACCATTCGCGACGTCGGCGCGCCCGGGTACAATTTTTCGTATCACTCGATCCAGCCCGGCAGCGTGCCGGACGAGGCACGCCGGATCGTCATCGGCGGGCCGCAGTGTTCGCGCCCCTACTCCTCCTCACGGTTGAATATTTCGGCGATGAGCTTCGGCTCGCTCTCCGGCAATGCCGTCGAGGCGATGAACCTGGGCGCCAGCCAGGGCGGGTTCGCCCACGATACCGGCGAGGGCGCGATCAGCCCTTACCACGAAAAGCACGGCGGCGATCTGATCTGGGAGCTGGGCACGGGCTATTTCGGTTGCCGCCAGAAGAACGGCCGCTTCGATGCCGAGACGTTTCGGGACAAGGCGCGCAGCGAGCAGGTCAAGATGGTCGAGATCAAGATATCCCAGGGCGCCAAGCCCTCTCACGGCGGGCTGCTGCCAGGGGCCAAGGTCAATCGTGAGATCGCGAGTACGCGTCAGATCGAAGTAGGCAAGGACTGCGCATCGCCGTCGTCGCATCCGGAGTTTTCCACCCCGCGCGAGCTGATGGCGTTCGTCGTTCGCCTGCGCGAGCTCAGCGACGGCAAGCCGGTCGGGATCAAGCTCTGTCTGGGCCGGCGCAGCGAATTTCTGAGTATCTGCAAGGCGATGGTCGAGACCGGCACCCTGGTCGATTTCATCGTCATCGATGGCGCCGAGGGCGGTACCGGCGCGGCGCCGCAGGAGTTCTCGGACAGCCTTGGCGTGTTCATCGACGAGGCGCTGCCGTTCGTCGATAGCGCCCTGCGTGGCGTCGGCCTGCGCGACAAGATCCGGCTGGTTGCCAGCGGCAAGGTGGCGCTGGGTTACGACATGGTGGTCAAGACGGCGTTGGGCGCCGACATGTGCAACGCCGCGCGACCGTTCATGTTCGCCGTCGGCTGCATTCAGGCGCGGCGCTGCCACACTAACAAGTGCCCGACCGGGGTGACGACGCAGGATCCCAAGCGCTCGCGGGCGATCGACGTGCCGGAGAAAGCCGAGCGCGTGGCCCGCTACCACAAGGCCACGCTGGACGGCTTCGCGGCGTTGACCGGGGCGATGGGGCTGTCGCATTTCGACGAGCTGACGCCGGATCATATTCGCCACCGCAGCGCCTACGCACCGGCTCGCGGCTATGCCGATTTCGAGCTGCCGAAGCTCGAAGAGGCGCAACTGCTGGGTGAAGAGATTCCCCCGGAATGGCGCGAGCACTGGCAAGCGGCGGCCGTCGATCGCTTCTAGGCGGATCGGGGCTCCGGCCCCGACTCGCACCGGCGGCGCCACGTGCTAACCTCGATGGCAGTCACCCTGTCATCGAGGCACCGCATGTTTCCTTTTCCCGCCTATCGCTATCAATCCGCCACTTCCGATCCCGCTTCCGGTGGGGCCGGCAGCGGCGACACTGATCACACAGACACTGGTCACACAGAAACTGGTCACACAGACCACGACCCTCATCGATGGCTGGAAGCGGTCGACAGCGCCGAGGCGCTGGCCTGGGTCGAGGGTCACAACCGACGCACGCTCGCACGTTTCGAGGACGCCGATTTCGCCACGTTGCAGACGGGGTTGCGCGAGATTCTCGACGCCGACGACCGCATTCCGTTCGTGGTCAAGCGTGGCGAGCATTACTACAACTTCTGGCAGGACGCCGAGCATCCGCGCGGTCTGTGGCGTCGGACCAGGTGGGAATCCTATCTTCAGGCGCGGCCCGAGTGGGAAGTGCTGATCGATGTCGATGCGCTCAATGCCTCGGAAAACGAGAACTGGGTCTGGCACGGCGCCGATTGTCTCGAACCGGAAAAGCCGGGTGGCCCCTGGGAGCGGGCGCTGGTGTCGCTATCCCGCGGCGGCGCGGACGCCGACGTGACCCGCGAGTTCGATCTGATCGCCAAGCGCTGGGTCGGGGCCGACGGTAACGGCGAGGCCGGCTTCGAGCGTCCAGAAGCCAAGGGCGGCATGAGCTGGATCGACCGCGACACGCTGTTCGTCTACACCGATTTCGGTACCACGGGCTCGGGTGAAAGCGCTTTGACCAGTTCTGGCTATCCCCGCCTGGTCAAGCGCTGGCGCCGGGGCGAGCCGATGGCGGCGGCAGAGACGATCTTCGAGGCCGCCGAACAGGACCTGATGGCGCTGGCGTTTCACGACAGTACTCGCGGTTTTGAGCGCGATTTCATCCATCACGCAATGGCATTCTACGAGCAGCGACTGATCGAACTCCTGCCCGACGGCGAGGCGTTCCCCATCGAGGTGCCGCTGTCGGCCCAGGCGGTGGTGCATCGGGAGTGGCTGCTGGTCCACCTGCGCGACGACTGGCAGCTCGAAGAAAACGATCTCAACTTCTCAAGCGGCGCGCTGCTGGCGATCGACTACGCGTCGTTCAAGCGTGGCGAACGCGATTTCACCACGCTGTTCACGCCGGATGCGCACCGCTCGCTGGAAGGGTTCGAGTGGACCCTAAACTACCTGGTGCTGGACGTTCTCGAAGACGTCAAACATCGGCTGCAGGTGCTGACGCCCGGCCAGGGCGCCGACTGGTCACCGCGCCCGATCCCGGGTTTGCCGACGGCCGGTGAAATCGGCGTCGCGGCCATCGATGACGAAGAGAGTGACGAGGTCTTCCTGATCGTCACCGACTATCTCACTCCCACCACGCTGGCGCGGATGGATCTCGCCGCGGTGGATCGAGCGCCGGAGACGATCAAGCGGGCGCCGAGCTTCTTCGAGACCGACGGCATGCAGGTGACGCAGCGTTTTGCCACCAGCGCCGACGGCACGCAGATTCCCTACTTTCTGGTGCTGCCGGCCGGCATGGAAGCGGGAAAACCGCCCCAGCCGCTGCCGACGCTGCTTTACGGCTACGGCGGCTTCGAGATTTCGCTGACGCCGCACTATATCGCCGGGGCCGGGCGCAGCTGGCTCACCCGTGGCGGCGCCTACGTGGTCGCCAACATTCGCGGCGGCGGCGAGTATGGCCCGCGCTGGCATCGCGCCGCGCTCAAGGGAGAGCGCCACAAGGCGTTCGAGGATTTCGCCGCCGTCGCCGAAGATCTGGTCGCCACCGGCATCACCACCCCGCAACGGCTGGGTATCCAGGGCGGTTCCAACGGTGGTCTGCTGGTGGGCAACATGATCACGCGCTATCCGGATCACTTCGCCGCGGCGGTGTGCGAGGTGCCGCTGCTCGACATGCAGCGCTATCACCAGCTGCTGGCGGGCGCCTCATGGATGGCCGAGTACGGCGACCCGGACAGCGCCGATTGGGAAGCCTTCCTCAAGGACTACTCGCCGTACCACAACCTGCGCGAGGACGTGGACTATCCGTCGGTGCTGTTCACCACCTCGACCCGCGACGATCGGGTTCACCCCGGCCACGCCCGCAAGATGATGGCGAAGATGGAAGCGATGAACGCGGGTGAGGTCCATTACTACGAGAACACCGAAGGCGGCCACGGCGGCGCGGCGGACAATGCCCAGCGGGCGAAACTGAGCGCCCTGGCGTGGCGATTTCTGTGGGATCGGTTGAGCGCAGCCCCCGACGCCGGCTGAGACATTTCGGCTTCAGGGCTTCAGGGCTTCAGGATTTCAGGGCTTCGTGAGCTAGCCGGCGGTCTTTTCCTGTGCGCCAAGGCGATACCAGTGGACGGCATTGTCGTGCAGGATCGCCTGCCGGGCGTCCGGCGCGGCATCGGCGATAGCCTGCTCGACCATGCCCAGCCAGGTCGCATAGCTGACATTGAGTCCGGTCACCGGGAAGTTGCTGGCAAACAGGCAGCGCTCGGCACCGAAGATGCCGATCGTTTCGGCGAGCACCGCGATGTTCTGCTGCTCGTCCCAGGCGGCCATGGGGCTCCCCAGTTCCGAAAGCTTGACCGCGACGTTGGGGTTGGCGGCGATGGCACGCATGCCCTCGCGCCAGCGCGTCAGCCCCTGTTCGCTGCGATCCCAGGGCAGGCCTGTATGGTTGAGGATCACGCGCAGATCCGGAGTGGCTTCCAGCGCCCTGGCGGCATCCGCCAGATGCCAGGCCGGTACGCGTAGATCCCAGCACAGATCGCGTTCCTCCAGCAGTCGCAGCCCGCGGGTCCAGTCAGTGTCCTGCAGCGAACCCGATGCGCCGAGCGTGGCGGCGTACTGATCCGGTCTCGCTGCCGTCACCGGCTTGGCGCGCACACCGCGAAACAGCGGTGAACGCATCTGATCTTCAAGCTGGGATTCACAGGCCGGATCGGCGAACGCCGCCCAGCCGACCAGTGCCGTGGGCAGCCCCTGCTCCTCGGCCAGCTGTGTCAGCCAGCGGGTTTCCACCTCCGGCGCCTGCCGGATCGATTCGGCCTCGCAGTGCACGGTGCCTGCCAAACGATAGCCGGGAGGGATCTGTGAGCGGAGATCCGCCGGCAGGAACGGCTGACGGATGCGCGCGTAATCGCCGAGGAAGAAGTGAGCGTCGATCTCGTCCTCGAGCCACGGATAATGCACGCTGCCGTCCAGCGCCCAGAAGTGGTGATGGCTATCGATCAGGGCCTGTTCGTTCATCGGAATGACCTCAGTTTGCCAGCCAGTACAGCGGCACGGTGATGATCTGCGGGAAGGCCACGAACAGCAGCAACAGCACGACGTAGGCCATGACGAAGGGCAGCACGCCCATGACCGCCTTCTCGAACTTGAGCTGCCCCACGCTGGCGATGACATTGAGCACGTTGCCCACCGGCGGCGTGATCAGGCCAATGGCGCAGTTGAGCACGAACATGATGCCGAAGTAGACCGGGTCGATACCGGCGATCTGCACGACCGGCATCAGGATCGGGGTCAGCACCAGGATCGTCGGCGTCAGATCCATCACCATGCCAATGATCAACACGATGGCCATGATGGCCAGCATCAAAAGGCGTGGACTATCGGTCAGCGGGGACAGTAGATCCGCCACCATCATCGGCAGCTGAGCGATGCTGATCAGCCAGGAGGCGACGCTGGCCGCGGCGATCAGGAACATCACCACGGCCGTATTGCGCGCCGCCAGTACCAGTACCTCATACAGCTCGACGAGATTGAGCTCGCGATAGATCAGCGTGGATACCAGCATGGCGTAGACGGCCGCCACCACACCGGCCTCGGTGGGCGTGAAGATCCCGGTCTTGATACCGCCGATGATGATCACCGGCAGCAGCATGGCCCAGAAGCTCTTGCGCAGCGCGGTCAGCCGCTCGGCGCCGGTGGCCTTCGCGGCCACCACCAGCGTCTCCTTGCGAGTGATGAACAGCCACATCAGCACCAGGGTCACACCCATGATCAGCCCCGGCACGATCCCGGCCAGGAACAGCTTGCTGATCGAGATGCTGCCCGCCACCCCGATGATGATCAGCGGAATCGACGGCGGAATGATCGGTGCAATGATGCCTCCCGCTGCCATCAGCCCGGCCGAGCGGCCCGGGGGATAACCGGCTTGGCGCATCATCGGCAGCAGCATGGAACCCAGTGCGGCGGTATCGGCCACGGCCGATCCGGACAGACTCGCCATGACGATGGCAGCGAAGATGGCCACGAAACCCAGCCCGCCCTTGCGATGCCCGACCATGCTCATCGCCAGCAGCACGATGCGCTTCGATAGCCCACCCCGCGACATCACCTCACCGGCGACCAGGAAGAAAGGGATCGCCAGCAGCGTGTAGCTGTCGGCGCCGTTGACCAGGTTCTGGGCCAGGATCTGAGAGTCGAACAGCCCCAGATGCAGCATCAGCACCACGGCGCTGACCAGCAGGGCGAAGGCAATCGGCAGGCTGAGGCCGATCGATGCCAGCAGCGAGGCGAGGAACAGGCCGATCGTCATGGCGCGATCTCCTGATGATGCGATATCGGCTGCAGAGAAAACGGCATCAGCAATCGCAATATCAGGATCAGCGCCATCAGGACGCCGGCGACCAGTGCGGCAAGATAGAAAACGCCGACGGGAATGCCACTGATCGGTGACAGATCGCTCCAGTTGAGCCGTGTTTGGGCATAGCTGCCTTTGATCAGCATCAGGCAGCACCCCAGCATCGCCAGTGTCACCAGGCGTTGCAGCAGACCCTGCAGTTTTTGCGGCAGGCGATCGGATAGGGTCGTCACCCTGAGATGTTCATGCCGCATCAGGCCCACGACCGTGCCGAGGAAAATGACCCACACGAACAGAAACCGGGACAGCTCGACGCTGATCGAGATGCCGCTGTTGAAGCCATAGCGCAGGACGACATTGGTGAACACCAGCGCGATCATCGCCACCAGTGCCAGCACCATGAGCAGATTGAGGGTCGACTCGGCAAGGCGTGACAGGCGGCACAGCATCGTCTGGAGCGAGCCCTGCGGTGGTCGAACCGTAGCTTGCGCCGGTCTGGACATGGCGGACCTCCCCGGAAGTCGCGATCAGTGGTCGAAGGTTGTGGCCGGAATCTCAGCGCCGATCTACTGAGTTTCAGGCCGAGCGGCCTTGATGGCCTCGATCAACTCGGGGCCGTATTTTTCCTCGAAAGTGGCCTGCACCGGGCCTTCGACGATGTCACGCATCGAAGCACGGTCCGGCTCCTCGACGATCTGCATGCCCTGTTGCTTGAGAAACTCGAGATCGCCCGACAGGCTTTTGGCGGCTTCCTGGCGCTCGAATTGAGCGGAATCGATGGCCGCCTTCACCAGTATCTGCTGCTGTTCCGGACTCAGGCTCTCGAACTTGGCCTTGTTCATGACCAGTGGTGCCGCGGTGTAAGCATGTGCCGTCAGCGACAGGTATTTTTGGACCTCGTAGAATTTGGCCGAGCGGATCAGGCTGATCGGATTCTCCTGGCCATCCACCGTGCGCGTTTCCAGGGCCGTGAACAGCTCCGTGAATGGCATTGGTGTCGGGTTGGCTCCCAGTGCTTCAAAGGCCGCGATATGCGCAGGGTTGGGCGTGGTGCGCAGTTTCAGCCCCTTGATATCGGCTGCGGTCTTTACCGGGTGGCGGGAGTTGGTCAGGTTGCGAAAGCCGATTTCCCAGAACGCCAGCCCCTTGAGATCGTGCTCACCCAGCTTGGCCAGCAGCGACTTGCCGATCTCGCCGTCCAGCACGGCGTAGGCATGGGCGTAGTTGTCGAACAGAAACGGCAGGTCGAGCACGTTCAGTTCGCCAACCAGCCCGGTGTAGTAGGGGTTGCCGGTCAGCACGATATCGATCTGACCGCCGCGCACGCTGGATACCAGCGCGGTGTCGCTGCCCAGTTGGCCGCTGGGAAAGACACGAATTTTCAAGTCACCGTTGCTGCGCTCGTCGACGAGCTTGGCAAAGTGTTCCGCGGCAATATTCTGAACGTCCGCCGCCGGCTGGGTATGGGCGAAGTTCAGCGTGGTAGCGGCGTGGGCGCCAGCCATCGGTACGAGGAGCACCGCGGCAGCCAGCAAGCGAGCGAGAAAAGGGTGCGACGTTGAGTTCTGGTTGATCATGCGGCGATCTCCGAGTGAAGACATCCTTCTGGCTGGCACACCAATGGGAAATCAGAGTTCTGAAACCGATGCTCTGAAACCCGTGCCTTGAAGAAGAGATCGGCTGTGAACCCGAAAGCGCTTTCCCGCCATGATCGAGCGCTGGAAGACGGCCGCCGCGTCGAATAACGCAGGCGCCGGGGCTTTCTCCAGGCAGTCAGTCGATGCTCTTCAACAGGGAGATTGCGCCTATTGACTCAATGTATACATTATACGTTGGTCGGCTCGACCTCGTTTTTCGCCTAGCCATTAGTCGCGGCAGGCTTCGAGGATCTTGCGCCGCGCTCCGGTTTCACCGGACCCCTACAGATCAGGCGGGAGCTACGTCATACTGCGGCTCATTCAATCCTCTTTCTGGGAAACCCGATCAATGAGCCAGGGCACGTTGAAGACCGGCAC
>NZ_MSDP01000055.1:0-903 GCF_001937155.1 Salinicola sp. MH3R3-1
CGTCATGCTGGCCGATCCTTGGCTGGCAAGGCGCATTCGTCATTGGCAGGTGTCGGGCGGCGAGCGCCTGTTGGCCACACCGTGGTCGGCACGCAGCGACATGCTGTGCCGTTACGCCGACGCCAAGCGCCGTGCGGGCATGGCGGAGAAAGTGATCGTATCGCTGCTGAAGCAGTGGCTGAACCACATGCGAGGACGCGATGCAGAGGCGGCTACGCGCTTCATGGCGCTGCGCCGGGAAACCGCCCTGACGCCCTTCCTGGCGGGCTTACACGCTTCCGAGCCGGGCGTCTCGCCTCGCGACGTCTCGACAGCCGTCTAGGCGGTCGTCACTTTCTCATCGGTGAGGGCCAGACAAACAAAAGCCAGACAAACAAAAACCCCCGCATCAGAGATGCGGGGGTTTTTGACTGGATGGTGCGCCCGGGAGGATTCGAACCTCCGACCCCCTGATTCGTAGTCAGGTACTCTATCCAGCTGAGCTACGGGCGCGAATTCTGGTGAAACGACGCTATGAATCGATGCGTCGGTGTGGGTGGTGCGCCCGGGAGGATTCGAACCTCCGACCCCCTGATTCGTAGTCAGGTACTCTATCCAGCTGAGCTACGGGCGCTTGATCCACAAATTTTCACACGGCGTGATCGAGATTTTCGATTGTTCGAAAATGGCGGAGAGGGAGGGATTCGAACCCTCGATAGGGCTATAAACCCTATACTCCCTTAGCAGGGGAGCGCCTTCAGCCACTCGGCCACCTCTCCCCGATCAGCACGGCGCGTAGATTACCGATTCCGCTGAGCATTGTCCAGCCGAAGGCCAAACTTTTTTCGTGAAAAACCTCAGAGGATGAATAAGTTACCGCGAGACAAGGTCAGAAGGCGAAGTCATGAGGATGAAAGAGGGGTT
>NZ_MSDP01000056.1:0-1413 GCF_001937155.1 Salinicola sp. MH3R3-1
ACCCTTGTCCTTATTTGCCAGCACGTAATGGTGGGAACTCTAAGGAGACTGCCGGTGACAAACCGGAGGAAGGTGGGGACGACGTCAAGTCATCATGGCCCTTACGGGTAGGGCTACACACGTGCTACAATGGCCGGTACAAAGGGCTGCGAGATCGCGAGATGGAGCGAATCCCAGAAAGCCGGCCTCAGTTCGGATCGGAGTCTGCAACTCGACTCCGTGAAGTCGGAATCGCTAGTAATCGTGAATCAGAATGTCACGGTGAATACGTTCCCGGGCCTTGTACACACCGCCCGTCACACCATGGGAGTGGACTGCACCAGAAGTGGTTAGCTTAACCTTCGGGAGAGCGATCACCACGGTGTGGTTCATGACTGGGGTGAAGTCGTAACAAGGTAGCCGTAGGGGAACCTGCGGCTGGATCACCTCCTTAAACGACCAGCTTATCGCGGTTCAAGCGTCCACAATCAATTACCTGATCGGCCAGAGCAAGACTGTTTGGGTTAAGACCCAGCGTGACCATTGGGTCTGTAGCTCAGTTGGTTAGAGCGCACCCCTGATAAGGGTGAGGTCGGCAGTTCGAGTCTGCCCAGACCCACCATCTCTCGCTTAGTTGGTTAAAGCGCACCCCTGGGGTGATATTAAGAGAGGGTGAGGTCGCGGGGTTATTCGAGTCTGCCCAGACCCACCAAATTTTATCCAGTTCCACGTTATTTCGTGACTCGCATAGCAGGCTATGCGTCGCCCCGAAATGCCTTGATCTGAATAAAATTGAACAGATTGGAAAAAGAAAAAAGGTCTTCTTGATTCTTTTCATGATCTGTCTATCCGGGGCCTTAGCTCAGCTGGGAGAGCGCCTGCCTTGCACGCAGGAGGTCAGCGGTTCGATCCCGCTAGGCTCCACCAGTTCCTGCCACAGGAACATACCTAACAGTCTTGATGTTGAAATTAGTTGAAAGCGTTCATCGCAAGATGAGGGTTTTCAACTGCTTTCAGCAGTCGCTCTTTAACAATTTGGATCATGCTGACAGTTCTTCTCTTCGGAGAAGAACGAAACGAGATACGTCTCAAGCGTATCCGGCAATTGTCGAATGATTTAATCACTGACCAGACCCTTTCGGGTTATATGGTCAAGCGATTAAGCGCACACGGTGGATGCCTTGGCAGCCAGAGGCGATGAAGGACGTTGTAGCCTGCGATAAGGTTCGGTGAGGTGGCAAACAACCTGCGACCCGGACATTTCCGAATGGGGAAACCCACCCAGCATAAGCTGGGTATCCCACACTGAATCCATAGGTGTTGGGAAGCGAACCCGGAGAACTGAAACATCTAAGTACCCGGAGGAAAAGAAATCAACCGAGATTCCCCTAGTAGCGGCGAGCGAACGGGGAGTAGCCCTTAAGCATGGGACTT
>NZ_MSDP01000057.1:0-1135 GCF_001937155.1 Salinicola sp. MH3R3-1
GGCCGCCACGGCCACGACGGAAGAGAACACCGCGCTGACCGGCCAGGTGCCGACAGCGACCGATGTCGACGGCACCATTGCCAGCTACGCGCTCGACACTGGCGTGGGTCAGGGCAACGGCAGTCTCAGCTTCAACGCCGACGGCAGCTACAGCTTCACGCCGGGTATCGACTTCGACAGTCTGGCTGCGGGCGAGAGCCGTGAGGTCACCTTCAGCTATACCGCCACGGACAACGATGGCGGCGTGAGTGAACCCAAGACGTTGACGATCACCGTCACCGGCACCAACGATGTGCCGATCGCTCAGGCCGCCACGGCCACGACAGAAGAGAACGCCGTTCTCAGTGGGCAAGTGCCGGCAGCGACCGATATTGACGGTACGATCGCCGGTTACGACCTGGCGACGGATATCGGCACTGGCAACGGCAGCCTGACGTTTAACGCCGACGGCAGCTACAGCTTCGCCCCGGGCGCCGACTTCGACAGTCTGGCTGCGGGCGAGAGCCGTGAGGTGACCTTCAGCTACACCGCTACCGATAACGACGGTGGCGTGAGTGAGCCCAAGACGGTGACGATCACCGTGACCGGCACCAACGATGCGCCGGTGGCCGTCGCCGATACCCAAACCACCAGTGAGAACAGCGTTCTCAGTGGGCAAGTGCCGGCAGCGACCGAAGTCGATGGAACGATCGCCGGTTACGACCTGGCGACGGATGTCGGCGCTGGCAACGGCAGCCTGGCGTTCAACGCCGA
This sequence comes from Salinicola sp. MH3R3-1, assembly GCF_001937155.1. NCBI lineage: Bacteria > Pseudomonadati > Pseudomonadota > Gammaproteobacteria > Oceanospirillales > Halomonadaceae > Salinicola > Salinicola sp. MH3R3-1. Next base: position 754 of record NZ_MSDP01000057.1, read on the forward strand.
CGGCAGTTACAGCTTCACCCCGGGCGCCAACTTCGACAGTCTGGCTGCGGGCGAGAGCCGCGACGTGACCTTCAGCTATACCGCTACCGATAATGCCGGTGGCGTCAGCGAGCCCAAGACCGTCACTATTACCGTCACCGGCACCAACGATGCGCCGGTGGCCGTGGCCGATACCCAGGCTACCGGCGAGAACACCGTTCTCAGTGGTCAAGTGCCGGCAGCGACCGATGTTGACGGTACGATCGTGGGTTACGACCTGTCGACGGATGTCGGTGCCGGCAACGGCAGCCTGACGTTCAACGCCGACGGCTCCTACAGCTTCACGCCCGGCACCGACTTCGACAGTCTGGCTGCCGGTGAGAGCCGTGACGTGACCTTCAGC
>NZ_MSDP01000058.1:0-1348 GCF_001937155.1 Salinicola sp. MH3R3-1
GGCCATCACCGGCTCCAATGGCGGGACCTTCACGCTGAACGCGGATGGCTCCTACAGCTTCAATCCGGGCACGGCGTTCGATCGCCTGGCCGCGGGTCAGACCGACAAGACCCAGATCAGCTACACCGTCAGCGACGGCCAGGGTGGCACCGCCACCTCGACGCTGACCGTAACGGTGACCGGTACCAACGACGCGGCGGTGGCCGTCGCCGATACCCAGACTACCGGCGAGAACAGCGTTCTCAGCGGGCAGGTTCCGGCAGCGACCGATGTCGATGGCACCATCGCCAGCTACGCGCTCGACACCGGCGTAGGTCAGGGCAACGGCAGCCTCAGCTTCAACGCCGACGGCTCCTACAGCTTCGCCCCCGGCACTGACTTTGACGCTCTGGCCGCCGGCGAAAGTCGCGACGTGACCTTCAACTATACCGCCACCGATAACGACGGCGGCGTCAGTGCACCGAAGACGGTCACCATCACCGTCACCGGCACCAACGATGCGCCGGTCGCTCAGGCAGGCACGGCCACGACGGAAGAGAACAGCGCGCTGACTGGCCAGGTCCCGGCGGCATCGGATGTCGACGGCACCATTGCCAGCTACGCGCTCGACACTGGCGTGGGCCAAGGCAATGGTAGCCTTAGCTTCAACGCCGACGGCTCCTATAGCTTCACCCCGGGTACCGACTTCGACGCTCTGGCTGCCGGCGAGAGCCGCGACGTCACCTTCAGCTACACCGCCACCGATAACGACGGCGGCGTGAGCGATCCCAAGACGGTGACCATCACCGTCACCGGCACCAACGATGCCCCGGTCGTTCAGGCCGCCACGGCCACTACGGAAGAGAACGCCGTCCTCAGCGGCCAGGTTCCGGCGGCAAGTGACGTCGATGGCACCATCGCCAGCTATGCGCTCGACACCGACGTGGGCCAGGGAAATGGGTCGTTGGCGTTCAACGCCGACGGTTCCTACAGCTTCGCCCCGGGCACTGACTTCGACGGCCTGGCTACCGGCGAGAGCCGCGACGTGACCTTCAGCTACACCGCTATCGATAACGATGGCGGCGTCAGTGCACCCAAGACCGTCACCATCACCGTCACGGGCACCAACGACGTACCGGTCGCCTTCGCCGATACCCAGCCTACCGGCGAGAACAGCGTTCTCAGTGGGCAGGTTCCGGCCGCGACCGATGTCGATGGCACCATCGCCAGCTACGCGCTCGACACTGGCGTGGGCCAAGGCAATGGCGCGTTGAGCTTCAGCGCCGACGGTAGCTACACCTTCACCCCCGGCACCGACTTCGACGCTTTGGCTGCCGACGAAAGTCGCGACGTCACCTTCAGCTACACC
>NZ_MSDP01000059.1:0-518 GCF_001937155.1 Salinicola sp. MH3R3-1
CAACGATGCGCCGGTCGCCGTCGCTGATACCCAAACCACCGGTGAGAACACCGCGCTGACTGGTCAGGTCCCGGCAGCGACCGATGTTGACGGTACGATAGCCAGCTACGCGCTAGACACTGGCGTGGGCCAAGGCAATGGCGCGTTGAGCTTCAGCGCCGACGGTAGCTACACCTTCACCCCCGGCACCGACTTCGACGCTTTGGCTGCCGACGAAAGTCGCGACGTCACCTTCAGCTACACCGCTATCGATAACGACGGCGGCGTCAGTGCACCGAAGACGGTGACGATCACTGTCACCGGCACAAATGATGCGCCGGTTGCCGTCGCTGATACCCAAACCACCGGTGAGAACACCGCGCTGACTGGCCAGGTCCCGGCAGCGGCCGATGTCGATGGCACCATCGCCAGCTACGCGCTCGACACCAGCGTAGGTCAGGGCAACGGAACGCTGAACTTCAACGCCGACGGCAGCTACAGCTTCACGCCCGGCACCGACTTCGACGCTCTGGCCGCGG
>NZ_MSDP01000060.1:0-1249 GCF_001937155.1 Salinicola sp. MH3R3-1
GGCGTTCGATCGCCTGCCCGCGGGTCAGACCGACACCACTAAAGTCAGCTACACCGTCAGCGATGGCCAGGGTGGCACCGCCACCTCGACGCTGACCGTAACGGTGACCGGCACTAACGACGTTCCAGTGGCCGTCGCTGATACCCAGACTACCGGCGAGAATACCGTCCTCAGCGGCCAGGTTCCGGCAGCGAGTGATGTTGATGGGACGGTCGCCGGTTACAACTTGGCGACGGATGTCGGTACCGGCGATGGTTCGTTGACGTTCAATGCCGACGGTTCCTATAGCTTCGTCTCCGGCACCGACTTCGACAGTCTGGCTGCGGGCGAGAGCCGCGACGTCACCTTCAGCTATACCGCCACGGACAATGACGGTGGGGTCAGTGCACCCAAGACCGTCACCATCACCGTGACCGGCACCAACGATGCGCCGGTGGCCGTCGCCGATACCCGGACCACCGGCGAGAACAGCGTTCTCAGCGGCCAGGTCCCGGCGGCAACGGATGTCGATGGCACCATCGCCAGCTATGCGCTCGACACCGGCGTAGGTCAGGGCAATGGGTCATTGACGTTCAATGCCGACGGTAGTTACAGCTTCACCCCCGGCACCGATTTCGACAGCCTGGCTGCGGGCGAGAGCCGCGACGTCACCTTCAGCTACACCGCTATCGATAACGATGGTGGGGTGAGCGAGCCCAAGACCGTCACCGTCACCGTGACCGGCACCAACGACGCGCCGGTGGCTCAGGCCGCCACGGCCACGACGGAAGAGAACACCGCGCTGACCGGCCAGGTGCCGACAGCGACCGATGTCGACGGCACCATCGCCAGCTACGCGCTCGACACTGGCGTGGGTCAGGGCAACGGCAGTCTCAGCTTCAACGCCGACGGCAGCTACAGCTTCACGCCGGGTATCGACTTCGACAGTCTGGCTGCGGGCGAGAGCCGTGAGGTCACCTTCAGCTATACCGCCACGGACAACGATGGCGGCGTGAGTGAACCCAAGACGTTGACGATCACCGTCACCGGCACCAACGATGTGCCGATCGCTCAGGCCGCCACGGCCACGACAGAAGAGAACGCCGTTCTCAGTGGGCAAGTGCCGGCAGCGACCGATATTGACGGTACGATCGCCGGTTACGACCTGGCGACGGATATCGGCACTGGCAACGGCAGCCTGACGTTTAACGCCGACGGCAGCTACAGCTTCGCCCCGGGCGCCGACTTCGACAGTCTGGCTGCGGGCGAG
>NZ_MSDP01000061.1:0-201 GCF_001937155.1 Salinicola sp. MH3R3-1
GAAATACAGCCGCTCAACGGTTGAGGTGCCATTGATACTGTAGAGCTTGAAACAAGTGGAGGCTGCCGGAATGGATGGTGTAGCGGTGAAATGCATAGATATCATCCAGAACACCGATTGCGAAGGCAGGTGGCTACGTTTGATTTGACACTGAGGCACGAAAGCATGGGGAGCAAACAGGATTAGAAACCCCTGTAGTCC
>NZ_MSDP01000062.1:0-916 GCF_001937155.1 Salinicola sp. MH3R3-1
TGCGAGACAGACACGTCGAGCAGGTACGAAAGTAGGTTCTAGTGATCCGGTGGTTCTGTATGGAAGGGCCATCGCTCAACGGATAAAAGGTACTCCGGGGATAACAGGCTGATACCGCCCAAGAGTTCACATCGACGGCGGTGTTTGGCACCTCGATGTCGGCTCATCACATCCTGGGGCTGAAGTCGGTCCCAAGGGTATGGCTGTTCGCCATTTAAAGTGGTACGCGAGCTGGGTTTAGAACGTCGTGAGACAGTTCGGTCCCTATCTGCCGTGGGCGTTGGAGATTTGAGAAGTGCTGCTCCTAGTACGAGAGGACCGGAGTGGACGCACCTCTGGTGTTCCGGTTGTCACGCCAGTGGCATCGCCGGGTAGCTATGTGCGGAAGGGATAACCGCTGAAAGCATCTAAGCGGGAAGCCTCCTTCAAGATGAGATCTCCCCGAGACCTAGAGTCTCCTAAAGGGTCCAGCAAGACTAGCTGGTTGATAGGCACGGTGTGGAAGCGCTGCAAGGCGTTGAGCTAACGTGTACTAATACCCCGTGAGGCTTGACCATATAACCCCAAGGGGTTTGCAAGACTTTGCTGAAGTAAGCGCAAAGTCGGATCGGTGAACAATCACCGACAACGCAGGATACGCGCTGCCTCGTAGAGCGGGCAGGCAATGAGACGTCGCTCAGTCAGCATGATCCGAATCAGTTGGAATGAGGGTTGGGTAAGCGATGAAGGCCCATCATTCCGACGTCAGTTTTGCCTGACGACCATAGCGAGCGGGAACCACCTGATCCATGCCGAACTCAGTAGTGAAACCGCTTAGCGCCGATGGTAGTGTGGGGTCTCCCCATGCGAGAGTAGGTCATCGTCAGGCATCTATTCCGAACCCCGGCCATTGGTCGGGGTTCACTTATTTAGGGGT
>NZ_MSDP01000063.1:0-684 GCF_001937155.1 Salinicola sp. MH3R3-1
GTAGCTATGTGCGGAAGGGATAACCGCTGAAAGCATCTAAGCGGGAAGCCTCCTTCAAGATGAGATCTCCCCGAGACCTAGAGTCTCCTAAAGGGTCCAGCAAGACTAGCTGGTTGATAGGCACGGTGTGGAAGCGCTGCAAGGCGTTGAGCTAACGTGTACTAATACCCCGTGAGGCTTGACCATATAACCCCAAGGGGTTTGCAAGACTTTGCTGAAGTAAGCGCAAAGTCGGATCGGTGAACAATCACCGACAACGCAGGATACGCGCTGCCTCGTAGAGCGGGCAGGCAATGAGACGTCGCTCAGTCAGCATGATCCGAATCGGTTGGAATGAGGGTTGGGTAAGCCGTGAAGGCCCATCATTCCGACGTCAGTTTTGCCTGACGACCATAGCGAGCGGGAACCACCTGATCCATGCCGAACTCAGTAGTGAAACCGCTTAGCGCCGATGGTAGTGTGGGGTCTCCCCATGCGAGAGTAGGTCATCGTCAGGCATCTATTCCGAACCCCGGCCATTGGTCGGGGTTCTCTTATTTAGGGGTCTCCCCATGCGTTTAGGGGTCTCCCCATGGAGAGTCCCGGAGTGCCGGCCCACGGATGGCCGCCCCAATCATCGTCAGGCATCTATCCGAAACCCCAGCCAATAGGCTGGGGTTTTTTTATATCGGTCTTTCAATAGAT
>NZ_MSDP01000064.1:0-5950 GCF_001937155.1 Salinicola sp. MH3R3-1
CAGAAGGCCGGTCAGCGCCACGATCCGGAACATCGCGATATCGACCGCGATCAGCATCCGGTCGGGCGGGTCGGCGAACCGGCCGACGTTGCCGCCACGGTGGCCTTTCTCGCCAGCGACAAGGCAGGCTTCATCACCGGCCAGCACATCAGCGTCGATGGAGGGATGACCAAGAAGATGATCTACGCCGACTAGCCGCGAGCCGCGAAAGCTAACACGGGCTTATTGCGAGAAAAGGGCCAGCGACGTCAGTCGCTGGCCCTTTTCGTAGCTCGTAGCTCGTAGCTCGTAGCTCGTAGCTCGTAGCTCGTAGCTCGTAGCTCGTAGCTCGTAGCTCGTAGCTCGTAGCTCGTCGCTCGTCGCTCGTCGCTCGTCGCTCAAGACTTCGGATGCCAGTTGCCATCGTCGCCTTTTTTGTACTTCGCCTCGACCGCCTTCCAGGCCACGGCGTGGCCGGTCTCTTCTCGAGAGCTGTCGCCGCGCCGGTCGCCGGGCTTGTCGTACTCGTCCCAGGCGCTGTTGAACGCTTCCTTGTAGATGGTGCGGGCGTGGGGCGGCAGCACCTTGCGTGCGCTATCGGGAATGTCGTCGCGGGAATCGTAAGGCATGAATGCTCTCCTCGAGCCGGAAATTCATCCTCAGTGTAGACGCCCGCCGAGCGCCTCAACCACGATTCAGGATTCGGCCTGGAGCAGCTCCGCCTCCAGCGTCTCCAGCGCCTCTTCCGCCGCCATCCACTCGCTCTCGAGCTGTTCGACTTCGGCCTGACGCTCGCCCTGTTCGCGCACCAGCCGGGCAAGCTCGTCCTTGCGTCCGGCATCGTAGATATCCGGGTCTGCCAGCTGCACTTCCAGTGCCGTGAGCGCACTCTGGGCCTTGTCGAGCTTCTTCTCCGCCGTATCGCGCTGTTTGCGCAGCGGCTTCATCTGCTCGCGCCGTTCGGCGGCTGCGCGGCGTGCCGCCTTGCGATCGCCACCGTCCGCCGCGCCTTTTTCCTGGCGCGCTTCCTGCTTCAGGTCTCGCCGCAGCTCCAGCTCGCGGGACTTCAGCCACTGATGGTAGTCATCGAGATCGCCATCGAAGGGCTCGACCCGGCCTTCGGCGACGCGCCAGAACGTATCCACGCTCGCCCGCAGCAGGTGGCGGTCGTGAGAGACGATGATCACCGCCCCTTCGTACTCGGCCAGCGCCTCGGCCAGCGCCTCGCGCATGTCCAGATCGAGATGGTTGGTCGGCTCGTCCAGCAGCAGCAGGTTGGGCTTTTCCCAGGCCACCAGCGACAGCGCCAGGCGGGCCTTCTCGCCACCGGAGAAGCGCGACACGTCGCCGAACACGTCGTCGCCACGGAAACCGAATCCGCCCAGGAAATTGCGAATCGAGAGATCACTGGCCGTGGGCGACAGCCGCTGGACATGCATGAACGGCGTGGCGCCGATGTCCAGGTGTTCCAACTGATGCTGGGCGTAGTAGCCGACCACCAGATTGTCGCCGGGGACTCGAGTTCCCTCGATCGGGGTCAGATCGCCGATCAGGGTCTTGATCAGGGTCGATTTACCCGCCCCGTTGGGCCCCAACAGACCGATTCGCTCGCCGGGCAAAATCGACACCTTCACCCCGTCGAGAATCGTGCGATCGGGGTATCCCAGCGATGCCTGATCCAGCGACAGCAGCGGCGTCGAGGTCTTGTCGGCGCACGGCAGCTGAAAGCGGAACGGCGAATCGACGCGGGCCGCGGCGATATTCTCCATGCGCTCGAGCATCTTCAGCCGGCTCTGGGCCTGGCGCGCCTTGGTGGCCTGGGCGCGGAAGCGCGCGACGAAACCTTCGATCTCGGCACGCCGGGCCTGCTGCTTTTCGTAAGCCGCCTGCTGCTGGGTCTGACGCTCGGCGCGGGCGCGTTCGAAGGCGCTGTAGTGGCCGCGATAGAGCATCAGCTGGCCTTGATCGATATGCAGGATGTGATCGCAGACCGCATCGAGGAAATCGCGGTCGTGGGAGATCAGCATCAGCGTACCGGGATAGCGCGTCAGCCACTGCTCCAGCCACAGCAGCGCGTCCAGATCCAGGTGGTTGGTCGGTTCGTCGAGCAGCATGATCTCCGACGGCGTGAATAGCGTCCGCGCCAGGCCCACGCGCATCCGCCAGCCGCCGGAGAAGTCCGCCAGCGGACGGTAGAGATCGTCCTGTCCGAAGCCCAGCCCGGCCAGCAGCTGTTCGGCGCGGGAGCGCGCGCTGTAACCATCGAGCGCCTCGATCTCACCGTGGAGGACGGCCTCGCGCTGCATCTCGCCGTTGGCCTGGGCTTCGGCAAGCGCCGTCTCGGTCTCGCGCAGGCCGACGTCGCCGTCGAGCACGTACTCCACCAGCGGACGATCGATGGCCGACACTTCCTGCGCCATATGCGCGATGCGCTTGCCACCGGCGATCTCCACGCTACCCGCGTCGGCACCGAGCTCGCCCCGGATCAGCGCGAACAGGCTCGACTTGCCGGCACCGTTGGCGCCGACGATGCCGACTTTCTGCCCCTCGTGCAGCACCAGATCGGCCCCCGCGAACAGTTGGCGGGTACCGCGTTGCAGGGCGAGTTGGCGGAATGCGATCATGCCGGGCTCCAGGGCGCATCGAATGGGCGCTCATTCTATCAGCCATCCGCTATCGGCATGGAGAGCGATGTCCACACCCGATGCATTCCCCTCGCTATGGTCCTACGCACTGGACCGCTATGCGCGCCCCGGGGCTGAAACCCTGTGCCTGACGCTTCAGGACGCGCACGGCTGGGATATCTGCGAACTGCTGTGGATCGCCTGGCTGAGCGAGCAACGCCGCCGCCCGGATCCTGGCGCGGCCGACGCCCTGGCCGACGCGAGAGCCTGGCAGCGCGAGATGACCGTGCCACTGCGCGAACGCCGGCGAGCGTTGAAAAGCGAGGCGCGGCTGCAACCGCGACTGGAACCGTTGCGGCAGACGCTAAAGCAGGCCGAACTGCAGGCCGAGCGCGAGATGCTGACACGCCTCGAAGCCCTCCCGACACTGGCTGGCGAACCGGAAACCGGCGTCGAGCTCGCCTTGCGCGCCTGCCGAACGCGCCGAGATATCGACGATGACGCTTACCCCGTGTTACGCGACCTGCTGGCATGCTGGCTGATCGATACGTCGGATGCGGAACCAAAACCCACCTGTTAGAGTCACACCACCACAATCCACCCGGTGTTTGAGGCTTCTTTGCAATCTGGCCAGCATCGGTTTTATCCGTGACCCAAGGAGTTTGCATGAAACGTTTGGTAACCGCCGTCGCCCTCGGCAGCATCATGACCCTGCCACTGACGGCCTTCGCGCAGGACAAGGTCGATCTCGACAGTGACCAGGCGAAACTCAGCTACAGCATTGGCGCCACGCTCGGTCAGGGTCTATCCAAGGACATCAAGGATCTCGACGTCGACGCCTTCGCGGCGGCCGTCAAGGATGTCTACGGCGATGATGACCTGCAGATGAGCCAGGATGACATCAGCAGCACGCTGACCCAGTACCAGCAGAAGAAAGTCTCCGAGCAGAAGGCCGAGCAGAAGAAGGTCGCGGATGAGAACCGCAAGAAGAGCGAAGCCTTCCTGAAGGAGAACGCCAAGAAGGATGGCGTCAAGACCACCGACTCCGGGCTGCAGTACAAGTCGCTCGAATCCGGTGACGGCAAGTCGCCCTCCGACGACGACACCGTTCGCGTCAACTACGAAGGCACCCTGCCGGACGGCACCGTCTTCGACAGCTCCTACAAGCGCGGCGAGCCGATCTCGTTCAAGGTCGACCAGGTCATTCCCGGCTGGCAGGAAGCGCTGAAGATGATGCACGTCGGCGATACCTGGATGATCACCGTGCCTTCCGATCTGGCCTATGGCCCGGCCGGCACCGGCGGTCCGATCGGCCCCAATCAGGCGCTACAGTTCAAGGTCGAGCTGCTGGCGATCAACCCCGATGACGGCGCCAAGGACAGCGGCGGCGATGCTGACAGCGACGACACGGGCAGCGATGACTCGGGCAGCGACGACTAAGCACCGCTAACGAGTTATCCTGCAACACCCGACGCCGACCCATCGTGGTCGGCGTCGGCGTTCACAGGCAGCGCTTGTCGCCCCGCCCCGCCATGGCCGACCCCAGGTCGTGGCTGTCGAAATCGAACCAGCTCCCTCTCAGACCGTGATCGCTGAGCACCACCACCTGGGCTCGCCAGGCGTCCACGTGAGCACTGCAAAGCCCCAGGCTGCCCCGCCCGACGAACAACCCATCGCCCTTGTCCTGAAGCGAGAGACGTCTCGATTCCACCGCCATGTCACGTCCGATGAACTGGACCGTCACCGCTTGCGGCGCGCGCCCGTGAACGCGGACTTCGAACGTCAAGGTGCCCTCGTCGTCGTGGGCCTGCTGAAGCGCGAACGCCAGCGACGAGTCGATCCCGAGGCCGGCGTGACAGCCCCCTTCCAGCAGCACGCAGCCCTGCGCCGGCGGATACCAGGTCACGTCACGGGTCGATTCGCGCAGATAGTAGTAATCGAGCAGATACCACAGCGCGATCACGATCGTCATCAGCGTGACCCCGATCAGCAGATTGAGCATCCGCGGTCTGGCGGTTTCCTCTTCGTGGGCAGCCATGGGCTTCTAGAGACTCCAAGCGGTGGGCATTAGCCGATAGACTAGCGGGCATAGGCGCTGCAGATCATCACCGAGGCGCTCGACAAGGATGACACATGAGCGATATCGCGAACGCCCTGGGCCCACTATTTCTGTTGATTCTGCTCGGCGCGGCGCTGGGCTGGGCGCGCTTCCCCGGCGGCGACTTCTGGCCGCGACTCGAGCGGTTCATCTACTACTTGCTGTTCCCGGCGATGCTGGTGGCGACGCTGGCCACCGCCGACGTCAGCCAGGTTCCGGTCTTTCGGCTCGGCGTGACGATGCTCGGCACGATGCTGCTGCTGGGTCTGGGGCTTTGGCTGGCAAAGGATCGCCTGCGACTGTCGCCGCCCGCCTTCACCTCGGCCTTCCAGGGCGTGGTGCGCTTCAATACCTACGTCGGCGTCGCCGGCGCCACCGCGCTGCATGGTGCCGAGGGTACCACGACGGCAGCCGTCGCCGTCGCCCTGATGGTGCCGACCGCGAACATCCTCTGCGTGCTGGCCTTCATCGGCTCCGGCACGCTGGGCAGCGCCAGTCTGGGTCAAAGCGCCATGGCGCTGCTGCGAAATCCGCTGATTCTCGCCTGCCTGATGGGCGTCGGCTTGAACCTCGGCGGCATCGGCCTGCCCGGCTGGAGCGCGGATGCCATCGGCCTGCTCGGCGATGCCGCCCTGCCGCTGGGGCTGGTGGCGGTGGGCGTGGCGTTGCGTCCCCAGGCGCTGTGGCGTAGCGGCAGGGCGTTCTGGCTGTCGAGCGCCCTCAAGCTGGTCGTCACGCCACTGATCGTGCTGGCGCTGGCCGCGATCGTCGGACTTCACGGCGCCAATCGCGATATCGCGCTGCTGTTCGCGGCGCTGCCGACCGCCACATCGGCTTATATCCTGGCCCGTCAGCTGGGGGGCGACGCGGAGTTGATGGCGGCCGTGATTACCGGCCAGACACTGCTGGCAATGGCGACCTTGCCGCTTCTATTGCACGCAGTCGGCGCGAGTTGATCGGCGCAAATAAAAAGGATTCTCGTTACGCTTGCAATCTCAAATGAGAATGATTACCTTTACATCGTGGCGCCGCCAAACGCCACTGATCATCGCAGCGAATGTCAGGTTCCTGCCCTGATCATCTCCTCATCAAGCTAGTCACGGTCCTTAGTGCCGCCCTGCCCAGGGCGGCTTTTTTATGTTCCTGTTTTAGACTCGTGCTTCAGGCTCGCGTTTTCTGCCCGGGATCGCGCCCGCTCAGAGCGTCGCGCTGCCAGGGTCCGCGACCCCGCAGTCTCTCGCGCAGCAGC
>NZ_MSDP01000008.1:0-136409 GCF_001937155.1 Salinicola sp. MH3R3-1
CGAATCGCTCTGAGTCGAATCGCTCTGAGTCGAATCGCTCTGAGTCGAATCGCTTTGAGTCGACTCGCTCTGAGCGGCATCGGACTGAGTGGCGCCCTGAGTTCCGGCTGATGAATCATCGGCACTGCTATTGGCCGAAGACTGATTGGATTCGGTGGGCTGATCTTGCGCCAGCAGTGGAGCGGGAGCGATCAAGAGCGCGAGTGCCGTGGCCATTCCCAGCCGCTGTGCCGTAGCTTTCAGCGTGGGTATGGACAGTGTCGGCGAGGGTATGGGCATGAATCGGCTCCTCATGAATGAACTGTTTTGGTGGAGGCGGTCGGGCTGGCCATGTCCATCAGCAGACCGATAAGGCCAACCACCATGGCGGCCGTCAGCCACCACTGATGCAGCAGCAGCCCAGCGAAGCCGGTGCCGACGAGCGCCAGCAGGATCAGCACGCGCAGCGCGACGCGGCCGCTACGGCATGACAGCGGTGCCAGCACCAGCGTCAAAACGACCAGTGCGATCGTCGAGAGAATGACGACCAGCGCGCCGAGCGTGCCGTTGACCCCGGTCAGCGGAGTGAAATAGGCATAAAGTGACACGGCGAGCCCGACGAGCGAGCCCAGCAGCAGCACGATGATGCCCGCCCTGAATGATCGAGATTGGGACATGAGGTTGTTGTCTCCTGATGAGAGCGGTTTGGTGCACCTGGCGGCTGCTTCTGCGTTGCTCTGATATTGCATCAGGCCAAAAAACATCGACGAAACAGCTCGATGGTGTGGCTACGCTTGCCCGTATTCCACATGCCAGGCCGGCTAAAGTATAAAGGATTTTTAGAAGTTAGCAGAGAAACTATCCTGCTTTTTTTGCCCGCATCCGAGCCTCGTTTGCCGGCGGACGAGAGCAGCCAGCATAATGGCCGGCCGTCACGCCGCGAGAGACACCTTGTATGGAATCGTTCAACACCATCGGTCTGATTGGCCGCCTGGGCAGCGACAAGGTCGTCGAGACGCTCAAGCGTCTGATGATCTTTCTCGAGCGTCGTGGTCTCGATCTTGTGATCGAGGATCGTACCGCCGCGCTGCTTCCCGGCCATCGCCACGGTGAAGCCCGGCGTCGAGAGCTGGGTACGCTGTGTGATCTGGTGATCGTGGTGGGGGGCGATGGCAGTCTGCTCGGCGCGGCGAGAACGCTATGTCACAGCGCGGTACCGGTGCTCGGCATCAATCGTGGACGGCTGGGCTTTCTGACCGACATTCTGCCGGACGAGGTCGAACAGAAAGTGGCCGAGGTGCTGGACGGCCAGTACGACACCGAGCGCCGCTTCCTGCTCGAGGCGGAACTCTATCGCGGCGAACGACTGATCGGCTCCGGCACCAGCCTCAACGATGTCGTCGTGCATCCCGGCAAGGCCGCACGGATGATCGAGTTCGAACTGTTCGTCGACGATCGTTTCGTCTACTCACAGCGATCCGACGGCCTGATCATGGCGACGCCGACCGGCTCCACGGCTTATGCGCTATCCGGCGGCGGGCCGATCGTGCATCCGGGGCTGGAAGCCATCACGCTGGTGCCGATGTTCCCGCACACGCTCTCCAGCCGGCCGATCGTGATCGATGCGGCCAGCGAGATCCGGGTGCAGATCGGCGATATCAATCAGGCCTATCCGCATGTCAGCTGCGACGGTCAGACCCGTGTCGTCTGCAAGCCCGACGACGTGCTCTACGTTCGTCGCCACGCCGAGCGCCTGACGCTGATCCATCCGCGCGGACACAGTTTCTTCGAGGCCTGCCGTTCCAAGCTGGGATGGAGCAGCAGGCTGGGAGACTGACATGGCCCAGCAACGCGAGGTCGATGGCTATGATCTGATCGGGGATGTTCACGGCTGCGGTCGGAGCCTGGTCAGGCTGCTCGAGAAGCTCGGCTATCGGGCGGAAGACGGTGTATTTCGTCATCCCCGCCGCCAGGTGATCTTTCTGGGGGATCTGATCGATCGTGGCCCCAACATCCGGCTTGCAGTTTCCATCGCCAAGGGGATGGTCGACGCTGGCGAGGCGCACATCGTGATGGGCAACCACGAGTACAACGCCCTGGCCTACTGCCACCAGGCACCCAGCGATAGCGAACGCGACTGGCTGCGCGAGCATACGCCGCGCAACCACCGCATCATCGAGCGGACGCTGGAACAGTTTCACGCCTTTCCGATGGAGTGGGAAACCTGTCTTGCCTGGTTCATGACGCTGCCGCTGTGTCTCGACCTGGAAGGGCTGCGGGTGGTTCACGCTTGCTGGGACGAGCCCTTGGTCGACGCTTTTCTCGCACGCCGCCCCGACGCCCGTATCGACCGCGCTTTTCTGACCGAGTCGACGTCCCCCGGCAGTTTTGCCCATCGGGTCATGGATCGGCTGACCCGCGGCACGCAGATGCCACTGCCACCCGGGGTCGAGATTCGGTCCCGCGATGGCTTCACGCGGCGCTCGTTTCGAGCGCATTTCTGGTGCCGAAACCCGCACACCTATGGCGATGTGGTATTTCAACCCGACAACCTGCCGCCGGCGCTCGAAGATAGGCCGCTGAGCGCTGCAGAGCGAGAGCGGCTGGCTTTCTATCCGGAATCGGCGCCGCCGCTGTTCGTCGGTCATTACTGGTGCCAGGGCGTGCCGGCGCTGCCGCGGGCCAACATCGCCTGCCTCGATTACAGCGCGGTGAAGCACGGCCGGTTGGTGGCTTACCGTTGGGAAGGGGAGCAGCGGCTCGATGCCAATCGTTTCGTCTGGGTCGATGTATCGAAGGAGGGCATTCGGGACTGACGTCTTCGCGATCCTGAGTTTTGCATTTTTTTACACGGCTGCAGGTTTTTGATTCGAAGATACTTTTGGGAAAAACTCGATCGAGAGGGAGAAAGAATCGGAATTTTTTCGAGCCTTCCGGGAACTACCGCCACCCGAGGTCCTCAAAGTCAGTGTTCCCTTGAATGATCCCTTGCTCTTATCCGGCGGCCTACCGCCGGATTTTTCTTTGTCGGCTCTGTAGAATGGCCGCTCGGATTCGTTTTGGTATGGATGCCTGCCGGCATCGATGCTCGCGTTCGTGGTCAAACGTCACGAGCGTTTCCGGAGTCGATGTTTCGCTATTCTCTCGGCAAGTGAGTCGGATCTCTTTCATGTACAAACTTCTCGAGCTGCCTGGTGACCTGGATACGCGTCCGTTGCGGCAGGCGCTATGGGCACACCATATCGGGCATCGTTTTACCCAGCAGGAAAATCAGCAGGTATTGTGGCTGGCCGATCCCGAGCAGCGCGATGAGGCCGCCCGGCTGATCGAACTCTGGCATCGCGGCGAGCTGGACGCGTCAGCGACCCGTGCCGCGCCTCGGCGTCGGCCCAGCGTCACCGGGCAGGCGTTCGGCCAGGCGCCGTTTGCCGCCGGCCTGATTGCCGTCTGCGTGGCGATTTTTCTCGCCATGACATTCGCCGGCGACGCCATCGTCCGTGCGCTTGTCATCGTTCCGCTGGACGTGGTGGGTCAGCGAATCGTGCCGGGCGATCTGGTCACCGATACCTTGGCCGGTGGACAGATATGGCGGCTGTTCACGCCAGCGCTTTTGCACTTCGGCTGGATGCATCTGATCTTCAACATGCTGTGGGTGTGGTATTTCGGCCGCCAGGTCGAGTCGGTCCAGGGCTGGCGTCGGCTCGGCGTTATCGTTCTGGTCGCGGCACTGTTTTCCAACCTCGCGCAATATTTCACCGGCACCGTGCTGTTCGGGGGCATGTCAGGGGTCGACTATGCGCTGCTGGGTTACGTGTGGCTGCTATCTCGCCGCCGGCCGGGCAGCGGATTTTTCGTGCCGCAGATGTTGATGGTCTTCATGCTGGGCTGGATGGTCTTCACCATGACGGGGCTGGGGGATGCGGTCGGCTTTGGCAACGTCGCCAACGAGGCGCATCTGGGCGGATTGCTGGTCGGGCTGGTGATGGGTTGGTTCGCCAGCCGCAACGCGTCGGGCGGCGGCCACGACGTTTCAGGAGAGAGCTCTTCAGGAGACAATCAGTGAGCGAGATGAATTTCGACCGCATGGTCGCGCAGATGACGGTAGAGATGTACGAGAACTTCAAGCAGGCCATCCAGCTGCGGAAATGGCCCGATGGTCGCCGCTTGAGCCCCGAGCAGACCGAGCTCTGCCTGGAAGCGGTGATCAAGTATGAAATGATCCATGACGTGCCTGCGGACCAGCGCGTGGGATACCTGGAGCGCAACGAGTGTGCTTCCGGCAGCCATTCGTCGGCCGAGGAAGCCGCGGTCAAATGGATCAACTGATTCTGGGTCGGCCCGATTCACGACACGAGGGCCAGGCCGCCAGCGGCCAGCTGCGCAAGCTCGATATCCGGCTGCCGACGGAGACTGGCCGAGCCGACTATCATCTGCGCACCGGCGAACAGCGTGTGGCGATCAACGGCTGGGTGGGGCAGCGTATTCGCTTGCATTCCAGCGGCCAGATTCACTGCGTCGAGTGCGGGCGAGCCACGCGCAAGAGCTTCGGTCAGGGCCATTGTTATCCCTGTTTTACCTCGCTGGCGCATTGCGATCTGTGCATGATGCGCCCGGAGACCTGTCACTATTTCCAGGGCACCTGTCGCGACCCGGCCTGGGGCGAACGCCACTGTTTCCGCCCCCACACCGTCTACCTGGCCAATGCTTCGGGCCTCAAGGTCGGCATTACGCGGGGTACCAACATGCCGACGCGCTGGCTGGATCAGGGCGCGATCCAGGCGTTGCCGATTCTCGATGTCGATACGCGCCAGCAGTCGGGCATGGTGGAAACGCTGTTCAAGTCGCATGTCTCCGATCGCACCAACTGGCGAGCGATGCTCAAGGGCGAGGTCGAACCGCTCGATCTGCTGGCCGAGCGCGATCGCCTGCTGACCGAGCTTGCGCCGGGGCTCGCAGCCTTGCGCCGGCGTTTCGGTGAAGAGGCGATCCAGACGGTCGACGACGTCGCGCCGCTGGCGATCGACTATCCCGTTCTCGAATGGCCGCGCAAGATCGTGTCATTGAATTTCGACAAGACACCGTCGATCGAGGGCACCTTGCTGGGCCTCAAGGGGCAGTACCTGATTCTCGATACCGGCGTCATCAACCTGCGCAAATTCGCCGGCTATCAGGTGTCCGCGAGCGCGGAAGCGGCCTGAGCTGGAGCGCTTCGAGCTGAATGCCCCGGGGCTGACATAGTCCGAGGTGAACTAGCCCCGGGTGAACTAGCCCCGGGTGAACTAGCCCCGGGTGATCTAGCCCGAAGTGGCCTAGCCCGAGCCGGCAGGCCCGTCAGCGCGGTTTGTGCTCGAGCTGACGCTCCATGCGTTTCAGGAATACCGCCATGACCTGCTCGTAGAGCGCGTCCTTCAGTACGAGATCCTCCACGCCGGCATCCAGGTTGGGGTTGTCGTTGACCTCGATGACCACCACGCGGTCGCCGATCTGCTTGAGATCGACACCGTAAAGGCCGTTGCCGATCAGCTTGGTCGCCCGCAGCGCCGCCTTGACCACCGGTGGCGGTACTTCGGAAAGATCGTGGGTGGTGAATCCGCCGCTACGGGTCTTGCCGCTGGAGTGGTCGTAGATCTGCCAGTGGCCCCGCGCCATGTAATAGCGACTGGCGAACAGCATCTGGCCGTCCAGCACCCCGATGCGCCAGTCGAAATCGGTGGGCAGCCACTCCTGCAGCAGCAGCAGGGCGGACGACTCGAACAGCTTGGGCGCCTCGGCGACCAGCTCCTCCCGCGAGCGAATCTTGACCACGCCCTTGGAAAAGGCGCCGTCCGGCACTTTCAGTACCAGTGGGTACTCCAGGTGTGCGAGTTTTTCGTCGAGCCGTTTCATGTCGCCGCGATACAGCAGCTGGCCCCGAGGCGCGGGGATCTTGTGGGTGCCCAGCAGCTCGTGGAGGAAAATCTTGTTGGTGCAGCGCAGGATCGACTGCGGATCGTCGATCACGACCAGGCCTTCATGTTCGGCCTTCTTGGCCATGCGATAGGTGTGATGATCTAGCCGGGTCGTCTCGCGGATGAACAGGGCATCGAATTCGGCCAGCCGGCCGGCGTCGCGGTGGGTGATCAGGCTGACATCGATACCCAGGCGTCGTCCGGCACGAATGAAGCGCTTGATCGCGCCTCGGTTGCTGGGCGGCAAAGCCTCCTGCGGATCGATCAGTATCGCCAGATCGAAGCGATAACGACGCCGCGCTCGCGGTGTTCGCCAGACCCGGGTGGAGTGACGGTTCAACGCCGTCGCGAATCGATCTTCCTCCTCGGGCTGCAACGCCGTCAGCGCCAGAGGCTTGAGACGCGTCAGGCGCCAGACGCTCTGGCGCTTCTCGAAACGGGCCTCCAGCAGTGGATGAGGCAGGCGCTCGAACAGGCGGCGCGCCAGGCGTTGCAGCTCAGGCGCGAGGCATTCGCCGAAGAAGACGCGCAGCGTGAAGGTGTCTCCCGCGAGTACGCCGCGCTTGTCCAGCTCCATCAGCAACGGGTCGATCGCTGCCAGTTGCATGTCGATCAGCGCCTTGCGTGACAACTGGTTGAGCGTTTCGACGCTGGGTAGAACACGTTGATCGCGGGCCTGCGCCAGCAGCGAGACGTAATAGCCGGTTTCCAGATAGTCGAGGTTGGCGCACAGATTGATGACGTGAGTGGCATCATCGGTCGCGGCCGAACCCGCCAGGGCCAGAAAGTCGTCGGCGGCGGTCAGGTCCTCGGAAGGGTAATAAGGTTGCCAGTCGGTGATGCGGTCAACGACGATACGCAGGCGAGACATGAATGGGTGACTCCTTTTTCGACGTTGCCCGAGAGTATTCGGCGTTGATACGAAAATGCAGCCGGAACTGCAAGGGAAAACAGCTTGCAGTGATGCGAAGTCGACGACAAGCCGTTGCCGGCATGAAATAATTTCGGCTCGATTGGTCAGCGCCGTCGAGACAGCATGCCGGGATGGCATGACGAAAGCGCAAGTCAAAAAAAGCACGTCGAGAGAGTTCGTCGAATGAATGCCGCCGAAGGGCCGCCCGCCACCGAAATCCCAGATGAGAGCGCACGCCTGCGCCGCACGCTTCGTCCCGGCCTGCCCGCCGATTGCGACGCCCTGTATCAATTGGAAGAGCGTTGCTTTGACGACGACCGTTTTAGCCGCCGCCAACTCGCGCATCTGTTGACCCGTGCCAACGCCGTCAATCTGCTGGCGGTCAGCGACGATCAGCGCGTCGTTGGCTATGGCACGCTGCTGTTTCGGCGCAACAGCGTGACGGCCAGACTTTACTCTTTCTGCGTCGACCCCGTCGCTCGCGGTACCGGGCTCGGCCGGGAGCTACTCCAGGCGCTCGAAGATGCCGCCCGCGAGCGGGGCAGCCAACGCCTCTTGCTGGAGGTCCGTGCCGACAATCGCGTGGCGATGGGGCTCTACCGGCGGATGGGATTCAACGCGCGCCGCTGGCTGGACGACTACTATGCCGACGGCTGCGCCGCCTGGCAGATGGACAAGCGACTCGAGTCGGCCGAAATACCGGCTGCGGCGCTTGAAGACTGACTTCGGCCGCACACAGGCCCTTTTTCAAGGAGGATTGACATGCCATCTTTCGACATCGTTTCCGAATTCGATCGTCACGAAGCGACCAATGCCGTCGATCAGGCGAACCGGGAGATTCAGACCCGTTTCGACTTTCGCGGCGTCGATGCCAGCTTTGCGCTGGAAGGCGAGACCGTCTCGCTCGAGGCGGACGCCGAGTTCCAGCTGCAGCAGATGATCGATGTGCTGCGCAACAAGCTGATCGCGCGAGGCATCGATCCGCGCTGCATGGAAATCGAGGATGCCCAGACTTCCGGCGTCAAGGCGCGCCAGCAGGTCAAGCTCAAGCAGGGGCTCGAGCAGCCGGACGCCAAGGCGATCGTCAAGCTGTTGAAAGATTCGAAACTCAAGGTGCAGCCCGCGATCCAGGGTGACAAGGTCCGCGTCAGCGGCAAGAAGCGCGACGACCTGCAACAGGCCATCGCGCTGCTCAAGGGAGAGGACGGCCCGGACCTTCCGCTTCAATACGATAACTTTCGTGACTGATTTTCCAGCCCCTCGGGCCCGCTCTCGACTGGCTGGCCCGTTTTTCCATCCTTGTCTTTCTTCGCCTCCTTGTCGCCTCGCCTTCTATTTTGCGCTTTCCATGCTGTCCTTTGTTCTCGTCGTCGTACCCGAGTCGAAGTCGCTCGTCGATCTCCGATGATCGGTAGCGTCAGACTTTAGTCTTGAAATCAGACTCGGCGGCAAACGATCCGACTCTGCGGATAAACTCCGTATCGATCGGCAATGCATCGAAATCGTCCGCGATCATAGACTCCTCGGCACAGCTTCACGCCCATCGAGGAGTCGTCGATGAATTCAGCAACACTGCTTCATCATCAGCAGCCGCACTCCTACGTCGGCAAGCGCCAGCCGCGCGTCGAGGACGAGGCGTTGTTGCGAGGATTGGGGCGCTACGCTGACGATCTCGCCGTCCCGCCGGGAACACTGCATGCGGCGGTCGTTCGGTCGCCCCATGCGCACGCCAGAATCCAGCGAGTCGTGATAGAGGCTGCCTTGCAGATACCGGGCGTGCGAGGTGTGCTGACTGGCGAGGACGTCAAACGCTGGGCGGCACCGTTTCCCGTGGGGGTACGTCAGCCCATGGAGCACTGGTGTCTGGCGGTCGATAAGGTTCGCTACGTCGGTGAACCGGTGGCGGTGATCATCGCCGAGGACCGTTATCTAGCCGAGGACGCCCTCGAATCCGTCGAGGTCGAATACGACGTTCTTGGCGTCTCCATCGATCCCGAAATGGCCACTAACGATGACGCCAGCGTACTGCACGAGGCCGTCGGCAGTAACGTCGTCAATGATCGTTATTTCAATTATGGCGATGCGGATACCGCTTTCGAGCAGGCAGCGCACAGACTTTCCCTCAAGGTGCGCTACCCCCGTAGTGCCTGCACGCCGATCGAGTGCTACGTCGTTCTGGGTCAGTACGATCCCGCGGAGGGTGGCTACGACGTCATGGCCAATTTCCAGGGGCCCTACGCGATTCATTCGGTGATGGCGCGTGCCCTGCAGGTGCCCGCCAATCGTCTTCGACTGCGTACGCCGCCGGATTCCGGCGGCAGCTTCGGGATCAAGCAGGGCGTCTTTCCTTATGTCGTGATGATGGGGCTGGCGGCACGCAAGGTCGGGGCGCCGGTAAAGTGGGTCGAGGATCGGCACGAGCATTTGCAGGGCGCATCGTCGGCCACCAACCGAGTCACCACGATTGAAGCGGCCTTTGCGAGCGACGGGCGTGTCTCGGCCTTGCGTTTCGATCAGCTCGATGATTGCGGTGCCTATCTACGGGCCCCGGAGCCTGCCACCACCTATCGAATGCACGGCAATCTCACTGGCGCTTACGACATTCATCACCTTCAGGTTCGCAACCGTATCGTCATGACCAACAAGATGCCGACCGGCCTCAATCGTGGGTTCGGCGGGCCTCAGGTCTACTTTGCACTGGAGCGACTGATGCAGCGTATTGCCGTGACGCTGGATCTTGACCCGCTCGATGTGATTCGTCGCAACTTGGTGCCCACCGAGGCTTTTCCCTATCGCTGCGCCGCCGGGGCGCTACTGGATTCCGGTGATTATCGACGCGGTATCGAACTTGGTGTCGAGCAGGGCGGCCTCGAAGAGTTGCGCCAGCGTCGGGAGTCTGCCCGTCGCGAAGGTCGCCATTACGGAATCGGCTATACGGTGGCCGTGGAGCCGTCGATCTCCAACATGGGTTACATCACCATGGCGCAGATGCCGGAGGAGCGTCGTCGTGCCGGGCCCAAGAACGGAGCGGTGAGTACCGCCACCATCAGTGTCGACCCGCTGGGTAGCGT
The DNA here is from genome assembly GCF_001937155.1 of Salinicola sp. MH3R3-1. Lineage (NCBI taxonomy): Bacteria > Pseudomonadati > Pseudomonadota > Gammaproteobacteria > Oceanospirillales > Halomonadaceae > Salinicola > Salinicola sp. MH3R3-1. Next base: position 9,912 of record NZ_MSDP01000008.1, read on the forward strand.
CAGCGTCCACGTCTCTTCCACGCCCCAAGGTCAGGGGCATCGAACCGTCGCGGCCCAGGTGGTCGCCGACGTGTTGGGAATTTCCCTCGAAAGCATCCGTGTCGATGTAGAGCTCGATACCGGCAAGGATGCCTGGTCGATCGCCTCGGGCAACTATTCCAGTCGTTTTGCCGGTGCGGTGGCTGGCGCCGTCCATAACGCGGCGCTCAAGATTCGTGCGCGTCTGGACGCCATCGCCGCGCAACAGTGGCAGGTGTCGGTCGAGGACATCCGCTTCGGCTATGGGCGAATCTATACCGCCGACGGTGTCCACTCCACGTCATTTCAGCGTCTCGCCGGCGCGACTCACTGGGCGCCGGGAACGCTGCCTGAAGGTGAAACGGGCGGGTTGCGCGAAACCGCCTTCTGGACGCCGGCCGAACTGACGGCGCCCGATGACGACGAGCGTATCAACAGCTCGCTCTGCTACGGCTTCATTTTCGATTATTGCGGCGTGGAGCTCGATTCGCTTACCGGTCGCGTGACAATCGACCGCTACGTCACGCTGCATGACGCCGGACGCATGCTCAATCCGCAGCTGGTGGACGGGCAGGTGCGCGGCGCTTTCGCTCAGGCGGTAGGTGCCGCGCTCTACGAAGCCTTCCATTACAACGAGGATGGCAGCTTTGCCTCGGGCACGCTGGCCGATTACCTGATCCCCACGACCGTTGAAGTGCCGGATCCGACCATTCTGCACATGGAAACGCCCTCCCCATTCACGCCGCTTGGGGCGAAAGGCGTCGGTGAAGGCAACAACATGAGTACGCCGGTGTGCATTGCCAACGCGGTAGCAGATGCGCTGGGTGACGCGGTCGAACCGGGGGCCATCGAGCTGCCGTTGACGCCATCGAAAGTCCGCATGCTGATGGGGATCGAGGAACCGCCAAGGCCGGAAGGTGTGGCTGAAGAGAGCGCGCAGGCGTCGACGGGTGGAGGTTCCAAGCTGAGCGCCAGTGACAGTGTCGAAATTCCCGCGTCGCCGCAGCACGTTTTCGACAGCATTCTCGACCCCGACACACTGAAAGCCATGATTCCAGGCTGCCATTCTCTGGAACTGACCGGCGACAACACTTATCGCGCCGACGTCACCGTCGGTGTCGGCATGATCCGGGCCCGCTTCGACGCCCGGGTCGAATTGACCGAACTCGAGCCACCGCACTCGCTGCGTCTCTCCGGTGCTGGCAAGAGCGGGATGGGCGATGCCGCTGGGGCGGCAAAAATTCGATTCAGCGAAATCGAAGGCGGAAAGACCCGCCTGGACTACGACTACGAGGTGACGGTGGGCGGCAAGATCGCTTCGGTGGGCGGACGCATGCTCTCCAGCGCCTCGAAGATGCTCATCGGTCAGATCTTCTCGCGGCTCTCGCAACGGTTGAGTGGCAGCACGAGCAAAGGATCGCTATGGCAACGATTGCGCGCTCTGACCGGCAAGCGCGGAGGTGACCAATGAAACCAGCTGCCTTCGATTACTACCGACCCACGACCCGGCGCGAGGCCATCGAGCAACTGGTCGAACGCGGGGAAGATGCTCGAATCATCGCCGGCGGCCAATCGCTGATGGCCGTACTCAACATGCGCCTGAGTCAGCCCCGGGTGCTGATCGACATCAGTGCCGTCGACGAGCTGCGTTATATCGAGCGACGCGACGGTTATCTTGCGGTAGGTGCTGCCACCACCCAGGCCGAACTGGCGGAGTACGCCGCACTCGCTGACGAAGTGCCGCTGCTGGCACAGATGCTGCCCTGGATCGGCCATTTCCAGACCCGCAATCGCGGCACCGTCTGCGGATCCATCGCGCATGCCGACCCCAGTGCCGAGCTGCCGCTATGCCTCGCCACGCTGGGCGGTGAAGTGGTGCTGGAGACGAAGCGTGGTAAACCGCGTCGCGTGACCGGGGAGGACTTCTTTCAGGGGGTCTTGACCACCGCTCGACGTCCCCAAGAATTGATCACCGAAGTGCGCTTTCCGCTCAGCAAGGCAGGGCACCGCTATCGCTTCCAGGAGGTCGCCATGCGCCATGGTGATTTCGCCATCGTCGCCTTGGCTGTCGACATCGGCGAAACCGAATACCGCCTCGGCGTGGGCGGCGTTGCTGACCGGCCCGTGGTGCGACGCATTCCCCGCGACATCGACCTCGACGACGCCCTCAACACGTTGGCCTGGTCTCTCGAGGCGCAGGACGACATTCACGCCTCTGCCACTTACCGCCGTCACCTGGTACGAGAAATGGGACGGCGACTGATGACCGAAGAGATCGTCCAGGAGGAGACCGCCGATGTACGTCCGGCTCGATGAACGCTATCGCGTCACGCTAACGCTCAATGGTCGCGAGCGCAGTGCCTATGCCGAACCGCGCACGCAGCTGTGTGACTTCCTGCGGCACTCGCTCGGCGCTACCGGGACACACGTCGGATGTGAGCATGGCGTATGTGGCGCCTGCACCGTGATGGTCGACGGACGCGCCACACGATCGTGCCTGATGCTCGCCGTACAAGTCGAAGGCCGTCGTGTGGAAACGATCGAGTCGTTGGCAAAAGAGGGCGAGCTCAACGATCTGCAGCACGCGTTTCGGGAACATCACGCTCTGCAATGCGGATTCTGCACGGCGGGGATACTGATGTCCTGCCACGAATTTCTAGGCCGCGTGACGGACCCGAGCGAAGCCGAGGTGCGCGACATGCTGTCGGGTCATCTCTGCCGCTGTACCGGTTACACCGGCATCGTCCAGGCCGTGCTGGCAGTGGCCCGGGCCAGACAGAACAACCGACAGGAGGCACCCTAATGTTCGACCTTGGCCGCAGTTTTCTCGCAACGGTAGAACGACGTCCGCGGTCGATAGCGATCACGGATGGTGAGTTCCGGCGCAGCTACGCCGAATGGCTCGAGGATATCCAGAGCGTGGCACGCGGGCTGGAAGCATTGGGGCTGGGCCGTGGAGACCATCTGATCGTGGTAATGCAAAACCGTTGGCAGATGGCAACGCTGCATTGGGCCTGTCAGTTTGCCGGCATTATCGTCACCCCGATCAACTGGCGCTCGACGGACCGGGACGTGCGCTACTGTCTGGAAGACGCCGAGGCCCGTGGCGTCGCGTTCGATGCCGCAGGCGCCGAGGCAGTTCTGGCCTGCGAGGAAGCCTACGCCATTTCTCGTATCGCGGTGGGCGGCTGCGGCGACGACGCGGCGGTGGCATTCGAGTCGCTGCTCGGCGGGCAGGGCGAGACGCTGTGTCGCGCTCGACCCGAAGATATCTCGCTGATGCTCTATACCTCGGGCACGAGCGGAAGGCCCAAGGGCGTACCGCGAACGCATCAAGCGGAGCGCGCTGCGGCGATGGCGCACGTGGCCCAGAATCTTTATCGCCACGACGAACGCACGCTAGGCGTCATGCCCCTCTATCACACCATGGGGGTACGTTCGCTGTTGTCGATGGCGCTGATCGATGGCGCCTTCGTCTGCGTGCCGCGCTTCGACCCGGAAGCCACATTGGAAGCGATCGAGCGCGATCGGGTGACCAACCTCTATCTCGTTCCCACGCTCTATCACATGCTGATCGAGCATCCGACCTTCCGTGCCGAGCGTGTGGCCAGCGTCGACAAGATCGGTTTCGCCGGGGCGGCGATGAGCGCTGGACTGATGGCCCGCGTCGAAGCCGCCTTTGAGCCGAGTCTGTTCGTCAATCACTACGGCTGCTCAGAGATATACACGTTCACCATCGATCAACGAGCCAACCGCAAGCCGGGCTCCTCCGGTCGCGCCTCGCTCAATCAACGCATCCGGGTGGTGCCGGTCGATGCGGCATCCCCCGACGAAGTCCTGCCGGCGGGACAGGAGGGTGAAATCATCGCCGATCTGGCCGGAGACGAGGCTTTTTCGGGATATTGGCGGCGCCCCGAAGCCGACCAGAAGTCGCTCCGCGATGGATGGTACTTCACCAGCGACATGGGCTATCTGGACGAGGACGGCGATCTTTTCGTCACCGGCCGTGTCGACGACCTGATCATCACCGGCGGCGAGAACGTCAGCCCCGCCGAGATCGAGAACGTGCTCTCGCTGCATCCGCAGGTCGAGGAAGTGGTGGTCGCCGGGCTGCCCGACGAGCAGTGGGGCCAAATCGTCACGGCGTTCGTCAAGGTGCGTGGCGCGGTGGACGAAAACGCTCTGAGCGAGCACTGCAACGAAGCTGGCCTCACACGCTTCAAACGCCCGCGCCGCTACATCTTCGTCGAAGACATTCCCAAATCCGCCGTTGGCAAGGTCCTGCGTCGCGTGCTCCTCGATGACCGCGCCGACTCCCTGGCCACCGACTAACTGCCGGTTCGCGTCCGATTCACGTTCGATCCGATCCACGACCCGCTCACGATTCAACCCAATCAAGGAACTGTCATGACTCAACCCGCGATCAAGGATTTTCTGGCTTCCGAGTTCGACGGCTTCGAGGTGCAAGTCGATGCCGATCACGAGCGGGCCGATATTGTTCTCAATCGTCCGCCGCTCAACGTGATCGCCATGTCGCAGCGGGAGGTGCTGCGGCAGGTATTCGAGGCGCTCGACGGCCACGACGATGTGCGAGTCATCGTGTTGCGTGCCGAAGGAGAGCATTTCTCCAGCGGCGGTGACATCAAGGGGTTTCTGGAGGCTTCGCCGGAACATGTCTCCAAGCTGGCGTGGAACGTGGCGGCACCGGCACGGTGCGAGAAGCCGGTCATCGTCGCCAATCGCGGTTACACCTTCGGCGTCGGCTTCGAACTTTCGCTGGCGTGTGATTTCCGCATCGCCTCCGAAACCACACGCTACGCCCTGCCCGAGCAGAACCTGGGCCAGATTCCGGGATCCGGCGGCTCCGCTCGACTGCAGAAGATCATCGGCATCACCCGCACCAAGCACATGGTCATGCGCGCCAAGCGCATTACTGGGGTGCAGGCTCTGGAGTGGGGTATCGCTACCGAATGCGTGCCGGATGATCAGTTGGAAGCCGCCACCCGCTCGCTGGTCGAGGAGTTGCGTCGCTTTTCGCCGCTGGCACAGCGCACCGCCAAGAAGCTGATCAACGACAACGAAGACTCGCCGCTGTCGGTTGCCATCGAGATGGAAGGCCACTGCTACAGCCGTCTGCGCAGCTCGAATGACTTCCGCGAAGGGGTCGAAGCCTTTCATGCCAAACGCAAGGCGGTGTTCCGCGGGGAGTAAATTCGGCGACCGCTGAATGCTCACCAGCAACGACACGATAACTAGAAAACGATAACGAGGAGTCACGCCATGTCTCAAAAAGATACCCGGGCTGCGTTGCCGGGAGGAGACCGTATCCATTGGGGGAAAGACCTGCGTTCGGCTCTTTCCTTCAAGTCCATCAGTACCGGAATCGTTGCAGCGCTGTTCGGTTGCTCGGGACCCGCGCTGATCGTGATCAGTGCGGCGAACGCGGGACATCTGACCAATGGGCAGACGGTGGCGTGGCTATTTGCGGTCTATTTTCTCGGCGGTCTAATCAGCTTGATCATGGCGCTTAGATATCGCCAACCCATCACGGGAGCCTATTCCATCCCGGGGGCGGCGATCATGAGCGCCGCACTGGTAACGGTACCGTTCGCCGAGGCGGTCGGGGCGTTCATCTTGAGTGGCCTCATCGTGCTTCTGCTGGGCCTCAGCGGCTGGGTAGGGCGCATCATGCGCTGGCTGCCCATGCCGATCGTCATGGCGATGATCGCCGGGGCGTTGATTCGCTTCGGCGTCGGGGCCGTCGACTCGGTGGGCGCCGCGCCGCTGATTGCCGGAATGGCGCTCGTTGCCTTCTTTCTGACATCACGCTTTTTGAAGTCCGTTCCGCCGGTACTGGTCGCTGCGGTAGTGGGCTTTCTGATGGCCTATTTCACGGGTGCCATCCAGACCGGCGGCGTGGATATCGCGATGGTGGCGCCACAGTTCACCTGGCCGAATTTCTCGTTCGATGCCTTCGTGGCAATATCGATCCCGCTGGCAGCGCTGGTGCTTGGGGCGGAAAACGCCCAGGCGACGGGCGTCTTGCTGGCCGAGGGATATCGGCCGCCGGTCAACGCGATGACGATCATCAGCGGCATCGGCGGCATTGTGGCCGGGCTGCTCGGCGGGCACAACGCCAACATTGCCGGACCGATGACGGCGATCTGCGCCTCCGATCAAGCCGGCGCCGACCGTGAAAAGCGTTATGGCGCGACGCTGGTCAATGGCGTGCTGTTTTGCGCCTTCGGGTTGTTCGCGGGCGGTGCGGTGCCGCTGATCATGGCGCTGCCCAAGGCGTTGATTGCCAGTGTTGCCGGTGTGGCGATGATCGGTGTGCTGCTGGCGGCTTTCCAGCAAGCCTTCAACAAACAGTCCGGTTATCAAATCGGGGCCTTCGTGGCCCTGGTAGTGGCGATGAGCAAATTGAGTCTGTTGGGAATCAGTTCACCATTCTGGGCGTTGGTCGCTGGCATCGCAGTATCGGCCATATTGCGCGAGGCCCCCGTCGACGGCGTATCGGCAACGCCGAGCGAGAACGCTCCTGTCGACGGCAGCCGGGTCTAGGCGGTGCATCGGTGAAAGGCAGGCGCGGTGGTGCCTGGCGAGATCGGGATGGCGTGACGTCAGCTAATCATCGCTTCGTGAGCGGTTTCATCTTTGGTCCAATGCCACCGTTGGATCGGCTTCGGAATGATATTGTGGGGCGTTGGCCATCAACATAATCGGGATGACCGAGAGGCACTATGTCGAATGCTTATCGAATCTTTCATGGGGGGTTCGGACGAATCGCCTTGTTGGATATGGACGAGCCGCTGGTGCCTCATGCCCATTCTGAGTGTCACGTCCTCATCAAGGCCACCGGGCAGAACACCTATTTCTCGGTGCGCGGGCGTCGACTACCGCTCACCGATGACACCGCCGTGCTCGTCAACGCCTGGGAACCTCACTATTACGACCACCAGGCCGGCGTATCCGAAAGTGTGATTCTGGCACTGTATATCGAACCACGCTGGCTCGCAGCGCTTCAAACGGATCTCTCGACCAGCGCTCGCCCCGATTTTTTCGCACAGCCGTGTATCGAACTGACCCCTCGCATGCGTCGTCAGGCAGATATCCTGATCGGCGAGATGCTCGGGTTTGGGCCGATGCCCCGGGAAAAAATGGAGAGCCTGCTGTTCGATCTCTTGATATCGATCGTCGAAAAGCACTCCGATTGGCATCATCTGGCCAGATTGAAGGCGGGTACTGCGGGCGATTTCTACGACGTCCGTATACGACGAGGCATCGGGCTCATTCTCGAATCCGCGCCGGGCGAGCTGGATCTCGATCTGATTGCTCGACAGTGTGGACTATCACGCGCGCATTTCTTCTCGCTGTTCAAAAAAACCACGGGGATGACCCCTCAGATGCTGGCCAACATGGGGCGCATGAGTTCGGCGTTTCAGTGGCTGGCCGATAACCGCCAAGGCTCTCTAGGCAATCTGGCTCAGGAGCTGGGCTTCTCCGAGCAGGGGCATTTTACCCGTTTCTTTCGTCGTCACATCGGTGCGGCGCCGAGTCAGTATCAGCGCGTCATGGATAATTACTCACCCTGAAGCGGGGCATGAAGCGTGAAAGCATGGGCGGAGTGCGGCAGCAGCTGTCTCGCTATTCAGCCCCAGCGTGCCCAGACCGGATGGCCGGGCGATACTAACCGCCGCCATGTGAATGGTCGGTCTTTCTACCGCCGACATTGGCCTTTTCCATGGCTGGACATTGGAGCGGGTGACCGGGGCTGGTTTACACTACCTGTTCTGGCGTCGCTCTCGGGTGGCGCTATCGACACACCGGAGTGGGGATGTCCGGCATGCGTAATGCCATTTATGTCACCTTGGCCGCCATCAGCTTCGCGCTGGGCGTGATCGGTCTCTTTCTGCCGGTGATGCCGACCACGTGTTTCATGCTGGCGGCGGTCTGGCTGGCTTCCCGAGGCTCTCCCCGGTTCGCCAACTGGATTCGCAATCACCCGCGCTTCGGTCCGCCGATCCAGTCCTGGGAGCGGGAGCGCGCCATCCCCAAGCACGCCAAGATCATGGCCGTGGTCATGCTCAGCGTGTCGTGTGCGATCATCGCTTTTACCGTTTCCCACTGGCCGCTCAAGATCGGCCTGATCGTGGGTCTTGCCGGGCTCGCGGTCTGGATCGTGACGCGCCCGCTACCTAGCCTGCAGTGCCCGGTGCGCGGCGTCTGGTCGGAAGATGCCTCCGAGCGACGTTGACCCCTCGACGGCTGCCGCTGTTTCCCTTCCTGGCATTCTAGCCACGGCTACCCAGAGCCTTGACTATCCATAGCCACGTCAGCGATTCGATATTGCGCCGGCCACGCGGGTAGAATGGTGTCCGATCGTCGATCGGCAGGGGCATCGATGAATTACGACGGACTCGATCCCGTGATCCGGGTTCGGTTCTCTGATGCGCTCCGCCGATTCGACCTACCCATTTCTGCAAGGAGCGTTGCCATGTCTGAGATGCAAGCGACCTATCTCAAGGATTATCTGCCGCCGGCGTACCGCGTCACGCACACCGAGCTCAGCTTCGATCTCGAGCCGTCTGCCACCCGGGTCAAGGCACGCTTGCACGTGGAACGTCACCCTGGTCGCGAGCCAAACGAGAATGGGGCCGGCCTGCCGCTGGAGCTGGCGGGTGAGCAGATCAAACTGATCAGCGTCGCGATCGACGGCCAGATGCTGGACGCCGACGAGTTCACGGTCGGCGACGAGACGCTGACCATCCCCACGGTGCCGGAGCGCTTTCTGCTCGATACCGAAGTCGAGATCGACCCCGACGCCAACACCGCGCTGGAAGGCCTGTACCGCTCCAACGGCATGTTCTGTACCCAGTGCGAGCCGGAAGGCTTTCGCCGAATCACGTTCTATCCCGATCGGCCGGACGTGATGGCGACGTTCTCGACCACGCTGATCGGCGATCGCGAGTCGATGCCGGTGCTGCTTTCCAACGGCAACCCGGTGGAGCAGGGCGAGCTGCCCAACGGTCGTCATTTCGTGACTTGGGAAGATCCGCACCCCAAGCCCAGCTATCTGTTCGCGCTGGTTGCAGGCAGCCTGGAAAAAGTCGAGGACCACTACACCACGATGAGTGGTCGCGACGTCTTGCTGCAGATCTGGGTCGAGGCGGAGAATCTCGACAAGACCGAGCACGCCATGGCGTCGCTCAAGCGTTCGATGCAGTGGGACGAAGAGACCTACGGCCGCGAGTACGATCTCGACCGCTTCATGATCGTCGCCGTCAACGACTTCAACATGGGCGCGATGGAGAACAAGGGGCTCAACATCTTCAACTCGGCGGCGGTGCTGACCCATCCGCAGACCGCCACCGATGCGACCTTCCAGCGGGTCGAGGGTATCGTCGCCCACGAGTATTTTCATAACTGGTCGGGCAACCGCGTCACCTGCCGAGACTGGTTTCAACTGTCGTTGAAGGAAGGCTTCACCGTCTTCCGCGACCAGACTTTCTCCGCCGACGTCAACTCGGCGCCGGTCAAGCGGATCGAGGACGTCTCGTTCTTCCGCACCGCGCAGTTCGCCGAAGACGCCGGCCCGACTGCCCACCCAATCCGGCCCGATCACTACATCGAGATCTCCAATTTCTACACCCTGACCATCTACGAGAAGGGTGCCGAGGTGGTGCGCATGTTGCGACACCTGCTGGGCTGGGAAGACTTCCGGCGTGGCAGCGATCTCTACTTCGAACGCTTCGACGGTCAGGCAGTGACGATCGAGGATTTCGTCGGCTGCATGGCAGAGGTATCCGGGCTGGATCTCGATCAGTTCATGCGCTGGTATTCCCAGGCGGGAACGCCGGAGATCGATGCCCATGGCGAATACGATTACGCCACGGGCAACTATCACCTGCGCCTGTCTCAGCGCACGCCGGCAACCCCGGGCCAGCACGAAAAGCTGCCACTGCACATTCCGGTGCGGCTGGGTCTGGTCGGGACCAAATCCGGCCACGATCTGACCTTGACGCTGAGCGGTGAAGACGGCGAGAGCGAGAAACTGGGCAAGGACGCGGTCATCCATCTGCGTGAAGCGGAGCAGACCTTCGTGTTCACCGATGTCGAGGAGGCGCCGGTGCCGTCGTTGCTGCGCGGTTTCTCCGCGCCGGTGAAGCTTCGCTACCCGTATTCGCGGGAGGAGCTGGCGTTCCTGCTGACCCACGACACCGATGGTTTCAACCGCTGGGACGCCGGTCAGCGTCTGACCCTGCTGGCGCTGGACGATCTGATCGCGGCGCACCGTAACGGCGTCGAGAAGGTGATGGACAGTCGCCTGATCGAGGCCTATCGCAGCCTGCTCAACGAACCTGGCGACGACAAGGCGGTGCTGGCGGAGATGCTGACGCTGCCGTCGGCAGCGTATATCGCCGAACAGCAGCCGATGGTCGATGTCGATGCGATTCACGCCGCGCGGGAGTTCGTGCGTCAGTCGCTGGCCTGGCAGCTGCGCGACGATTTCCTCGCCGTCTATCGTGACAATCTGAGCGAAGAGCCCTACGCGCCCACACCGGAGCAGATCGCTCAGCGGCGTCTCAAGAACGTCGCACTCGCCTATCTGATGAGCATCGAGAACGACGAGGCCGTCAGCCTGACGCAGCAACAGCTGGAGCAGAGTGCCAACATGACCGATGTGCGTGCCGCGCTTACCTTGCTGGCGCACAGCGATCGCACCGATCTGGCCGAACCGGCGCTCAAGGCGTTCGGCGAGAAGTGGGCCCACGATCCGCTGGTCATGGATCAGTGGTTCACGATCCAGGTCACTCGCCCGCAGGCCGATGTGCTCGAACGCGTTCGCTTCCTGATGGGACATCCGCTGTTCTCGATGAAGAATCCCAACAAGGTGCGCGCGCTGGTCGGTGCCTTTGCCCAGAACCGGATCAATTTCCATCGCCTCGATGGCGAAGGTTACAAACTGCTGGCAGATGTCGTGATCGAGCTCAATCGCCTCAATCCGGAGATTGCCGCACGCATCATCACGCCGCTGACCCGCTGGCAGCGTTTCGACGAGACGCGTCAGGCGTTGATGAAAGCCGAACTCGAGCGTATCCGCGCCGAGAAACTGTCGCCCAATGTGTTCGAAATGGTCGAGCGCGCGCTGGCGGATGCCTGATGGTGCGGTAGCGCACAGGGCATTTATGGAACCGCTTTACGAAACCGTTTCATGGGGCCGTTCCGTGTAACGGTCTGACAGGGCTCTCTCGCTGGAATCCAGGCCGCTATCCGTAGCGGCCTTTTCGTGCCTTCGAGCAGCCTGTATCCGGAGGCATGAGCGGGGAATGAGCGGCGCACGAACGATATACACGAATCGTCTGGCAACGCTTTCGATGATCGGTTCGCGTTCACGCGCGCCCCTATTGTTCTCTTATTGAGAATGAATTATTGTTTTCGTTCTCGATATGAAAATACAGGTGACGTGATGTCCATTGATCTTGCTGAACGCAGCGCCGACTTACTGGCGAATTGTCTCTACGCCAATATCGCGACCTCCCGGGACGATGTGCCCTGGAACACCCCGGTGACGGCCATACCCGACTCGGCGTTGACGTTCTACTGGTCCTCATGGAAGGAGGCCGTGCATTCACACAACATTGCGGCCAATCCCCGGGCTTTTCTCACGTTCTACGACTCGACCCGCACCAGAGGGACGAATAACCTGCGCGGCATCTATCTGCAGTGTGAGGCCGGCGAGGTCGCGGATATCGACGAGGCCGAGAAGGCGTTCCGCCTGCTGTACCCCGATGACACGGTCGATCTGACGAGCTTTCTGGGCGATGGAATCAAGCGTTTCTATCGCGCCACGCCGAGGCGGGCCTGGCTGAACAGTCTGTCGGAGAAAGAGCTGGCGCCGGATACGCTGAAGATGAGAACGGAAGTCTCTCTCGAGGACGTCAAGGCCGCGCTGACATGACGGGCGGGCATCGATACTCGGCCCGGCGAGGCAGGCGACATGGATGATTTCGAATCGCTCAGGATTTTCGTCTGCGTCGCCAGGGAGCTGAGCGTGACCGGTGCCGCGAGGCGTCTGGGCAAGAGCCCCTCGAACGTGACGACCAAGCTGCAGAAGCTGGAGGCGAGCCTCGGTATCGATCTGCTGGTACGCACTGGCAAGCGGATCTCGCTGTCGCACTCGGGTGAGATGTTTCTCGACTATGCCGAGAAGCTGCTCGCGCTGCGGGCCGAATCGATGCACGTGGTGACCGGCGGTCGAGCCCCGGGCACGATCCGTATCGGAAGCATGGAAGCGACTGCCGCCAGTCGCCTGCCGGACTGCCTGGCGAGCTTCGATGCGGCATTCCCCGAGGTGCGCCTGGAGCTCCGGACCGGACCCTCGATGACGCTGATGGACGATGTTCGTTCGGGGCGAATCGACTGCGCATTCCTGGCGATCCCGCCGTCGTTTCTCGGCAGTGAATGGTCGGATCGGTTGGAGGTTCTCGATCTCGTGTTCCAGGACGCCTGGGAGGAGTCGCTGTTGTTGCTGTCGCCGAAGGGGATTGCCGACCTGCAGGATTCTACGTTGAGAACGCTGGCGGCATTTCCACCGGGTTGCACCTACCGGCGTATCGCGGAAGAGACCTTGAATTTGCCGGAAAGCGATGACTGGACGGTCCAGGAGACATCCTCGTATCACGTGATGGTGGCCCTCGCCAGCACCGGCCGTTGCGTGACGGTGCTGCCGGAGAGCGTTCTCGACACCATGAAGATACCCGAGACGCTCGATGTGACGCCCCTGTGCCGCGTGAAGACTCAGCTGGCCTGGCGCAAAGGTTATGAGACGCCGGCGTTCAGTCAGTTCCTGAGCCATCTGTCAGGGGCGGGTCTGGGCCGATGACCGAGGAACTCTCGACATTTCCGGTCATTTAGGCGAGGCTGCGGGACAGATGATATCTTCCAACCACCACTTCTTCGTGTCGCTGCTGCTATCGCGACTGGCCGACCAGATGCTGCTGTTCCTGGTGCCGCTGGTGATCTATCAGCTCACCGGCAGCGTCGCCTGGTCGGGTCTGGCGTTCTTCTTCGAGACCCTGCCGCGCTTCGTGGCATTTCCGCTGTGCGGCCAGCTTTGCGATCGCCATCGTAACGATCTTCTGCTGCGGCTGAGTCAGCGCTGGCGCATGGCCACCTGCGTGTTCGCGATCCTGGGATATCTGGCACTGCCCCATGTGGCGTGGCTGATCGGACTGTCGGCCGTGGTCGGCGTGCTGTCGACCCAGGGCGTGATGGCGCGAGAAATGCTACTGGTGCAGGCGTTCGGTTCGGCGCGCTACGAAAGGCTGATCTCCCACGCCCAGCTGTTCGATCAATTGGGCACGGTACTTGGCCCGGTGTTCGCGGCAGCGCTGTTGGCCCAACTTGAATGGGAAGTGGTGGTAGTGGTCATCGCGCTCGGGTTTTTGCTGAGCGATATCACGGTGTGGCGATGGCAACGTGTGGCCCGGCCCGAGCTTCCGGTACCACGATCGGCTTCGCCCAACGGGTATCGGGCGCTGTTGATCGCTGGCCGTCACCTGAGAACCAGTCCCGCTTTGCCGGCATCGATCGGGCTGGCGATGGCCGTCAATCTGCTGCTGGGGACGCTGCTGGCAACGGCGCCGGCGATAGTCACCGGCATTCAGGGCCATGGCGAAATCTACTACGGTGCCTTGCAGGCCGGCGGCGCGCTGGCCACTGTCCTGGTGCTGCTGTTCACTGCAAGATCGCTGATTCCGGCGGATCGGCTGGGGCTGGTGGCGTATACGGCGATGGCGCTGGGCGGGCTGATGGTAAGCGTGACCGCCATGTCCTGGCTCTACGCGCTGGGATTCCTGCTGGTGGTGGGCTTCGACAAGATGTTCAGCGTGTCGATTCGCAGCCTGCGCCGTCGGGTCATTCCGCCGGAAGACTTCGGCAAGACGACCGGTTTGGTGGTAATGCTCAACAATCTTACCCAGCCGCTCGGTGGGCTGATCGTGAGCGTGACGGCCGGTTTTTGGGCGACGGGATCGATACTTCTGGCGGTGGCGCTCGTCATGCTCGTCGCCGGTGTGCTCATCGTGTGGTGTTATCGTGACCACGTGCTGCTGTCGTGGAATCAGCAATAGCCGCCAACGACAACGGGCCGCCATTGGCGGCCCGTTGCATGGCTGGAACGTGAAGCTGAACCAGACTGTCACGCAGCATAGTGCATGATGCGTCGTACGTGGTGGACGTGGACGTTATGAATAGTGCACGTACATCGTCTTGCTCTTGACGTAGGCTTCGAGGCCGTACTTGCCGTCTTCGCCGCCCAGCCCGCTGTTGCGGTAGCCCTTGTGGAAACCCTGAACCGACTCGCCGCCGCCACGGTTGACGTAGATTTCGCCGAAGTCGAGCTCGCGGGTCAGCGCCATCAGCTGCGTTACGTTCTGGGTGAACACATAGGCGGATAGGCCGTATTCCGAAGCGTTGGCGTACTCCATTGCCTGCTCGAAACTGTCCACTTTCATGATTGGTGCGACCGGACCGAAGATCTCGTCTTTCATGATATCCATGTCGTTGTCGACATTGGTGAGGATCGTCGGGGCATAGTAGTTGCCCTTGTCGTAGTCGCCGCCGGTCAGACGTTTGCCGCCGGTCAACAGCGTCGCGCCCTGGCTCTGGGCGTGCTCGACCATGTCGTGGATCTTGTCGAGTTCGGCGGCGTTGATCTTCGGCCCCATGTCGACGTCATTGTCGGTCAACGGGTTGCCGACCTTGAGCGCCTCGACACGCTGCTTGAAACGCTCCAGGAAGCGATCGTAGATGCCTGACTGCACGTACATGCGTTCGTTGCAGGTACAGACCTGTCCGCAGTTGTTGTAGCGCGAGGCGATGGCGGCATCGACGGCCGGGTCGAGATCGGCGTCGTCCATAACGATGAACGGCGCCTTGCCGCCCAGCTCGAGCCTTACAATCTTGAGATGCTCGGCGGCGGCCTTGTTGATCTCGCGGCCACCGCGCACGCTACCGGTCATGCTCACCAGTTGGGTGATCGGGCTTGTGATCAGGTGATTGCCGATCTCGCGTCCGCGGCCGTTGACCAGATTGACCACGCCATCGGGAATGCCTGCCTGGCGCGCCAGCTCGACGATCTCCAGCGCCGTCAGCGGCGTCTCTTCGGACGGCTTGAGCACGATGGTGTTGCCCGCCGCCAGCGCCGGCCCGAGCTTGCGCCCGATCAGCGCCGCGGGGAAGTTCCAGGCTGTGATCCCCACGACCACGCCATGCGGCACTTTCTGGATCCAGATCTGCTCGTCGGGATCGTCCGCGGGGATGATGTCGCCCTCGAGCCGCCGGGTGTTCTCCGCCGCGAAGCGGATCAGATCGCAGCACATCCCGACGTCGGCATCCGCCTCCGACAGCGGCTTGCCCTGTTCGGTGGTGATCAGGCGAGCCAGACGCTCGCGGTTTTCCTGAAGCAGTTCGACCAGGCGATAAAGATAATCGGCGCGCTCGACGGCGGTCTTGCGCGACCAGGCCGGAAACGCCTTCTGGGCGGCCTGGAGGGCCTGATCCGCGAGTTTTTCATCGGCCAGCTGGGCGCGGGCGATGACGTCGCCGGTCGCCGGGTTGAGCACGTCCAGCAGCTCGCCGTCGCCGGTAAGCCACTGGCCGCCAATGAACTGATTGTAAACGTCGACGCCGTTTTGCTGCGATTTGAGTGACTGACTCATCGATTTTGCCTCCTTGGCCTGTTTCCTCGAGAGGAAGGACGGCAGGACTTGCCGTCGATAGGCCGCTAATCAATGCGGCCCTGCGACTTCAAGGTGGTAGACGAGGCCAGCGATGACAAGTTTGGATCGCCGATCAAACAGGAATGGGCAATAGCTCGCGAGTCGCGGATATTCAGCTCAGCGGATCAGCCAGCTGAGTATCAGCAGGCCGAGCAGCAGCCAGACGATACCGCCGACGACGCCGCCCCGAATCAGCGACCGGATGCCGTTGAGCAGCAGCAAAACGCCAATCACCAGCACGACGATGCTGAAGATCGAGTCGTTGATGCCGAGCGAACCGGTCAAACCGTCGACGAAACCGTCGATTGCCTGCCATAGATTGCCGAAGACGGCATGCAGGCCATTGACCACGGTGCGAATCACGTTACCGATCGCTTCGCCGAGCCAGTTGAAGAATCCATCCATGTCGAGCAGTTCCTTGGAGCTAAGTGGTGTCAGAGCCAGCTTTCGCGGGCCAGGCCTGGAAAGCGAGTTCGAGACTCGGGTTTGGGAATCAGATAGGGCACGCTCAGACGGTGTGCTGCTGATCGCGCAGCCACTGGATCTCCTGGGGCCAGATGGCCGGCTCGACGGTTTCGAGAATCAGCGGGATGCCGTCGGTGCGGCTGTCGCGCATCAAGGCGGTGAATCCGGGGAGCCCGATATTGCCCTTGCCCAGGCTGTGATGACGATCGACGCGACTGCCGAATTCGCTCTTGGCGTCGTTGAGGTGCATGCCACGCAGATATCGGATGCCGACGATATGCTCGAATTCATCGAGCATGGCGACGGCGGCGTCTTCGGTGCGCAGATCGTAGCCGGCGGCGAAGGCGTGGCAGGTATCGATGCAGGCGCCGACGCGATTCTTGTCGTCCACCTGTTCGATGATCTCGGCCAGCTGTTCGAAGCGAAAACCGAGATTGGAGCCTTGCCCGGCCGTGTTTTCGATCACGGCGACGACGGAATGAGTGGCCGCGTGCGCCTCGTTGATCGACTCCGCGATTCGCGCCAGGCAGTCGCGTTCGCTGATTTTCTTGAGATGACTGCCTGGATGGAAGTTGAGCAGTGTCAGTCCCAGCTGTTCGCAGCGCTGGCACTCATCGAGGAATGCAGCCCGAGACTTGGCCAGCCCGTCGGCTTCCGGATGACCCAGGTTGATCAGGTAACTGTCGTGAGGAAGGATCTGGTCCGGGCCGAATCCCTGCTCGCGACAGGCCGTCTTGAACGCCTCTATCGTGGTCTCTTCCAACGGCTTGGCGTTCCATTGGCGCTGATTCTTGGTGAACAGGGCAAAGGCGTTGGCACCGATTTTGGTGGCGCGACTCACTGCCTGATCGACACCGCCTGCGGCGCTGACGTGGGCTCCGATGGTCTTCATGGGTGATTCAATCCTTGGAACGAGCGCTCGCAGTTTACCAGCCGCTTCATGGCGATGCCCCGCGGCTGCGCCAGGCCGGCTAAACGCGACATCCGGTCCCGCCTGAGCCTCATTCGCGGTCGAACGAAACCCCGTCATTGATCGAGCGCAGCCGACTCATGGCGTCATCCACGGAAAACGGAGCCTTGCGCGGCGGGTCGTAGACTTCGCCGTTGGTGCCCTGGACGATCAGGTCGATGGCGTAGCAGCGGCCATCGATCATGGCGCGATAGCCCTCGGCGTTCTGGAAATGACTCATGCCCGCGTCGCCGAGGGTGAATCCACTGAAGGCTTTCCCGCCGATGGTCGTTTTCGACGACATCGCCTGGGCGTTGGCCGGCACGGTCAGGCAATGGTCGACGGCGCTCGCGTCATCGCTCGCCCCGAGGCGCCATAGCGCCGTGGTGATCTCGTCGGACTCGGGCAGCTTCAACAGGATCAATCGATCACCGGGTGCGTCATCTTCGAGTTGCCAGCCACCGTTGTCGAAGTAGCTGGACGCCTCGCCATCGACACGCGTCAATTCGGTGTCATATGTCACGCTCAGCGGATAATCCGCGGTGTGGAATGCCTGGGTGGAGACGCCGTCATCCCGAGTCGGGGAGTCGTGTTGCTGGCAGGCGCTCAAGGCGGTGACGGTCAACAAGGCGAGCGCGGTCGTGGGCAGGAGCTTGAGCATCGAACTTTCCTTGGTGTGAAATCCCACGGGCAAGCGTAGCCGATAGGTCAGCGCGTTTCCGGTGCGGCGGCCGTCGTCTATCGGATCATGTCGATCGTCGATGGCTAAAGTTGATGCCCGGATCGGCCGATACCCGAGTGGATGGACCGAAAGATCGACAAAACCGTAAGACAGGTGGACGCATCACCTTCCTTCAGATCAAGGAGTTTGCGATGGATACCGCAGTCAATGCCGCCGTCGGCACAGCGTTGGCGCTGCAGAATTTCAATCAGGGCCAGGAAGCGCAGAACAGCCTGCTGAAGAAGTCTCTCGATGGGCAGGCCTCGCACATCGAGCAGCTGATGTCTTCCGTGGCACCGACAGCCGAGCTGGCCTCGTCCGGTAGTGTGGGAACGCAGATCAACACCTATGCGTGAGGGTTGATCGGTTGATAAGGCGGATAGCGAACGCGCTCCACGGAGCGCGTTTTTTATCCGACGTCACCGGGCGATCATGCCTCTCGCTGCTTCAATATCCCAGGCTCGACCTGGGTTTGGGCGTGTCCGGCTTGTAGCGGGAAATCGTTTCGATGGCGGCCTGGTGCAGCAGGCTGATATCGATGCCGACGGCGATGAAATCGAACCCCCATTCGGCATACCGTTTGGCATCCGCCTCGGCAGGCGCGAGGATGCCGGCCGCCTTGCCGGCGGCATGGGTGACCTCGAGCGTGTGACGAATCATCTTTTGCACGTCCGGATGGTTGGGGTTGCCGGCGTGACCGACACCGGTGGAGAGATCCACCGGGCCGACGAAGACGGCATCGACACCCTCGGTGGCCGCGATCGCTTCGGCGTTATCGACGCCGCTCTGAGATTCCACCTGCACCACCAGACAGAGTTCTTCATGGGCGCGTGCCAGGTAATCCTCGACGCTGTCCCAGCGCGTCGCCCGGGTCAGACCGCCCCCGACACCCCGGAAACCGTGAGGCGGATAGCGGGTCGCCGCCACCAGCTTCGCCGCCTGCTCGGCCGTGTCGACCATGGGAATCATCAACGTCTGGGCGCCGATATCGAGTAGCTGCTTGATCAGGGCCGGGTCGTGGTTGACGGTTCGCACCACCGGGGCGCAGGCATAGGTCATGATGGTATTGGGGGTGATGGTATTAGGGGTGATGGTATCGGGGGCGATCGCATAGGGAGCGATAGCCTGCAACTGGGCCAGTACGGAGGGCACCGTATTGGGCGCATGTTCGCCGTCGATCAGCAGCCAGTCAAAGCCGGTAGTGGCAAGAATCTCGGTCGCGTAGCCGGTACCGAACCCGGCCCAGCAGCCATAGCGTGTATTGCCATCGAGCGAGCGTTTGAATGGATTCTCTGGCAGTTGCATGGCTACGGCTTCCTGTCGTGGCTGGGGAAAAGAAACAAGACGGACCGGGCATTTGCTGCGCCGGCCCGGATGGAACAGACATTATCCTGAGGATAAACCCTATCCTCGAGAAGAACCCTATTCTAGGGTTGTCGGTTCACTCATGCCCATGTCGCGGTAGCGATCTAGTTCGTCAGTCCCATCTCGCCCATGATCTTGCCGAACTTCTCGTCGTCTTCGGCCATCAACTGCGCGAAGTCATCGGCGTCTCGCCACACCACGCCGTAACCCTGTTTGGCCATGAAGTTCTGATAGGCGTCGCTGTCGTAGGCTTTCTTGAGGGCGTCTTCCAGCGTTGCCACCACGTCTTCATCCATCCCTTTGGGTCCGACAATGCCACGCCAGGCGCCGAGCGTGAAATCACTCCCGATCTGCTCCTTGAAGGTGGGGATATCGGGAAAGCCTTCGAGTCTTTCAGGGGTCATGACGCCGAGGCTGTGAAGTTCTCCGGCGTCGATCATCGATCTGGCTTCCGGCAGTGAAGATGCCACCAGGTCAATACTGTCGGACGCCAGCTCGGTCATGGCCGGCGCCGAACCCTGGCTGGGAATCCAGGTAATCTTCCCGGCGGCAATGTCCTGATCCATCAGAAAACCGTTGAGTGCCACGTGCCAGATGCCGCCCAGGCCGGTACCGGATGCCGTATAGGTGCCTTGCGGGTTGTCCTTGACCTTGGTCACGAAGTCTTCGAGACCCTTGAACGCCGAGTCGTCAGCGACCGAGAGACTGGCGGAGTCGAAGTTGATCTGCGCGATCGGCGTGAAATCCTGATAGGTCAGGTCGGTCAGCCCTTGCCAGTGCATCATCGCGACTTCGACGGTCGCCAGGCCCAGGGTGTAACCGTCCGGTTTGGCGTTGGCAATCGCGGTATGGCCGACGACGCCACTGCCACCGGTTCGGTTCTGGACGTTGATCGTCTGGCCGAGCTGCTCCTCCAGCGAGGAGGCGATGATGCGGGCGGTTGCATCGGTACCGCCGCCTGCCGCCCAGGGCACGATCAGGGTGATCGGCTTTTCGGGATAATCCGCCCATGCCAGTGGCGAGGCCAGAACGGCGGCGGACAACAGCAGGCTGAGATGACGGGGCGCGCTGGATCGTTTCATGATGACCTCGCTGGGCATGCTTGTCTTTGAAAGTGAGTCTTCAAGATGAACTTTGCATGCAAAGTCTTAACTCAGACATCACGGCCCGACAATTGCGCAATCGTCTAATGGGAGCTGGCGAACAGCGCCGACAGTACGCCGTCGGGATGGGCCCGCCGATGCGGCCCAGCGCAGGGCGCCGGGCCTGACATCTCGCATGCGGAAGCGGGGCCCTTTACTGCGAGGCGATTCGCTGGCTGGCGCTGGTGAAGCCCATCAGCGACAGGTCCATGTCGAGCCGCTTGCCGTCGGGGGCGATGACGCTGACGGTGGCCTTGTTGCCGCCGCGCAGCTGAGCGAGCAACTGCGGCGACAGCGCCAGATTGGCGCGGCAGCCTTGTTGCAGGCAGACCTGATAGGGCATGCCCACCGGCTCGTTGTTGTCCACCTGAAGCTGGATACCCGGTGCCAGACGCACGCCCAGCGGTAGCAGGAAGACCATGACCGGACCGTCGGCCTGAGCCGGAAGGCCGACCATGGCGCGCATCAGCGAGTCGTCGCTGTCCGGGTTGCTGACCATCTGGCTCATCACGCAGCTCTGGCGCTCACCGCCCTTGGGGCAGCGCACTTCCCAGGACTGGAACTGCTCGGTATCGACCTGTGGTTCGCTCGACTGCTGAGCCTGTGCCGGCGTCAGGATGGCGGCGGCCAGCGGCAGCAGCGAGGCGAGCAGGGTACGGCGAAGAGACATTGCATTTTCCTGTGTTGTGATCGGTCGGGCGTCGTCATGCATGAGTATGGCCTAATTCGCGCGGCGCGGGGCACTTCTGCCATTCAGGGGCTCAGGGGCAGATACGGGGTCAGAGCTCCACCGGCACGCCGCGATTCTCGAACACGCGCCGCAGGACGAAACTGGTATGGGCGCCGGTGACGCCCTCGATGCGGTTGATGACGTGCAGAAGTAGATGCTGGTAGTCGTCCATGTCGCGCACCAGAATCTTGAGCTGGAAGTCCGCCGCCTGACCGGTGATGATCAGGCACTCGATGACGTTGGGCACTTCTCGAATGTGGCGCTCGAAGTTGTCGAAGCGCTCCGGGGTGTGAAGATCCATCGAAATATGCAGTAGCGCCATCAGCTGGTAACCCAGATGACGCGCGTCGACATCGGCGCGATATCGCACGATCAGGCCATTCTCTTCCAGCGCCCTGACGCGTCGCAGGCAGGGGGAGGGCGAAAGGCCGATACGGTCGGCCAGTTCCTGATTGCTGATACGCCCCTCCTGCTGGAGGAGTTCGAGTATGCGTCGATCGTATCGATCCAGGGCTAGCGGCGCCGGCGGGCTCATGGGTGATTTCTACCTGAATTTGAATATTCTCGGCAATTTTATGCCAATATGCTTCGGTTAGCGCTTTCTTTCGCAATAAACTGCCGCAGGAAACGTTTTACACTGTGGCTGTCGTCCAGAGCCGCCGCCACGAGCAGCGGAGCCGCCCGCAGGGATATCCCCCTTGCGGCACGACGACCGGACTGCCATTAGCGGTCGAAACGCGCCGAATTCTTCACCTTCAGGAATTTCACCATGTCTGCTTCCGATCATCGCGCCTTTGATCATAGAAAATACCGTCCAGCGCCCCGCGTACCCGCCTTCGATCGCCAATGGCCGGACCGTGATCTCGATCACGCACCGATCTGGGTCAGCGAAGACCTGCGCGATGGCAACCAGGCGCTACTGGAGCCGATGAGCGTGGAGCAGAAGAAGCGCTTCTGGCACCAGATCGTCAAGGTCGGGATCAAGGAGGTGATGGTCGGGTTCCCGTCGGCGAGCCAGCCCGATTATGACTTCGTGCGTTGGCTGATCGATGATGGCCAGATCCCCGACGACGTCACCATCGCCGTACTGGTGCAGTGCCGCGAACACCTGATCGAAAAGACCTTCGAATCGCTGGTCGGCGCCAAGCGTGCCATCGTTCATCTCTACAACTCCACTTCGACCGTACAGCGCGAACGGGTGTTCGAGATGGACCGCGACGGCATCGTCGATATCGCGGTACAGGGCGCGACCTGGGTCAAGACCTATTCCGAGCGTTATCCGGAGGTGGAGTGGCGCTTCGAATATACCCCCGAGAGCTTCTCCAGCACCGAAATCGACTTCTCGTTGCGGATCTGCGAAGCGGTCATGGACGTATGGCAGCCGACACCGACCAACAAGTGCATCCTCAACCTGCCGACCACGGTGGAGGTGGCGGGGCCGCATCATCACGCCGATCAGATCGAATACTTCTGCCAGCACATCAAGAATCGCGACAGCGTCATCATCTCGATCCATACCCACAATGATCGTGGCGGTGCGGTGGCCTCCGCGGAACTGGCGCTGCTGGCCGGTGCGGAGCGCGTCGAGGGCACGCTGCTGGGCAACGGCGAGCGTACCGGCAACATGGATATCGTCACGCTGGCGATGAACCTCTATAGCCAGGGCATCGATCCGGAGCTCGATCTGTCGCGGCCGGACGAGATCATCGAAGTGGTCAATGAGTGCACCAGCATTCCGATTCATCCGCGCCACCCGTGGGTCGGCGAGATGGTCTACACCGCTTTTTCGGGCAGCCATCAGGATGCGATTCGCAAGTCGCTCAAGCATCAGCAGCCGGACGAACCCTGGCAGGTCGCCTACCTGCCCATCGATCCGCACGACATCGGTCGCGACTATCAGGCGGTCATTCGGGTCAACAGTCAGTCCGGCAAGGGCGGCATGGCATTCCTGCTCGAGCGCGATTACGGCATCAGCCTGCCGCGCTGGATGATGCTGGCGCTGGCACCTTACGTGCAGCAGGAAAGCGAGACGCGGGCCAGCGAGCTTTCCAGCGAGATGATTCGCCAGGTGATGTTCGATCACTTCACCTGTGAAGCGCCGTTGTCGCTGGCCGACTATCGCCTGTCCAAGGGCCAGGACGAGGGGATCGAAGTAACCCTTTGGCAAGGCGCCGAGACGCTGCGGCTCTCGGGCAAGGGTAATGGCGCGATGTCGTCGTTTACCGATGCGTGGCAGAAGCATTCCGGCATCAGCGTCGGTATCGTCGACTACGCAGAGCATTCACTGGGAGGTGACAGCGAGGCCAATGCCATCGCCTTCGTCCAGCTCAACGTCGACGGGCAGCGTGTGTGCGCCGTGGCCGAGGACAGTGACACCGTCAGTGCCTCGCTGAAGGCGCTGATTGCCGGGATCAACTTGGCGACGACTGCCGAGCTGAGCGAGGCACGCGAAGCGGCGCGAGCGCTGTAACGGCTCATCAGGCTTGCCGGAAATGCAGACGGGGCGCCCATTGGGCGCCCCGTCTGCGTTTTCCCTCTGTCATTGTCGTCGACCAACGGCAATCAGTTGTCGCTATCGCTGCGGATCTGGGCGTGGCTGATCAGGGCGAAGATGAAAGTGCCGCCGACGAGGTTGCCGAGTAGCGTCGGCAGGCCGAATCGGAACAGATATTCCGCCCAGCTCGCGTGACCGGAGAAGACCAGATACATCACTTCGGTCGAGCCGACGATGATATGCGTGAATCCGCCGATGGCGACGAGGTAGGTCACGATCAGAATCACCCAGATCTTGGCGCTGCCCGCGCTCGGCAGCAGCCAGACCATGGTCGCGATCATCCAGCCGGCCACGATACCCTTCGAGAACATCTGCATCGGCGTGTTCTCGAGGATGTGTTCGCCCAGAGAGAGAAATGCCTCGTGGGTCTGCATCGAGAAGATCGGCAGGGCCAGAATCGCCCATGCGGAAACCGCGACGCCGACCAGGTTGCCGATCAGCACTACCCCCCACAGGCGAAGCAGGCAGACGAATTTACCGAACCGCGGTTGGCTCATTACGGGTAATACCGCGGTAACAGTGTTCTCGGTAAAGAGCTGCTGACGGGCCATGATCACCACCAGAAAGCCTACCGTGTAGCCCAGTGATTCGACCAGAAACCCGATATCGCTATCCGGTAGACGCGCATGCAGCAGGCCTTTCGCCAGCATCGAAAAGCTCATCGATAGGCCGGCGGCGATGGCAGACCAGAGCAGTGCCGATACGGTGCGGCTCAACTCCTTTTCGCCTTCCTCGCGAATGGATTCGTGTACGGCCGCCGCTTTCGAGGGTAGATCTTCGCCATTGAGCTGGAGATCGTGTTCGTCCTCTTCCTCTCTGACACGGCTGGGCGGGGTGAGGCTGTGGTGTTTACTCAAGCTTGCATTCCTTCGTAGCGAGGTAAAAGGTCGCGTCGGCAGCGCGCATTACCGTCAGGGTAGGCTGCGACGGCTGGCGGCAAGCACTATGCTGAAACGACAGTCATGAACGAGACGATAGTCTTGAACGAAACGATAGTCGTAAACGAGACAAGGAGATAGCCAAGCATGTCGCCGGAATCGTGGACGATGCTGACGCATTTGGGAATGGCCTGGCTGGCCGGCAGCCTGATCGGGCTGGAGCGCACCTTTCATGGGCGCCCGGCGGGGTTCCGTACCCATGCGCTGGTCTGCGTCTCCTCGGCGCTGCTGATGATGGTCACGATGTATCAGTGGCAGTGGTTGGGTACAGCGGTGCCGGAAGCCACGATCCGTACGGACCCTACACGCATGGCACAGGGCATCATGACCGGGATCGGGTTCCTGGGCGCCGGGGTGATTTTCAAGGAGGGTTTGACGGTCCGAGGGCTGACGACCGCCGCCTCGATCTGGATAACGTCGGCGCTGGGTATTCTTTATGGCATCGGGTTTCTGTTTCCGGCGGTATTGGCGACGGTAGTAACGCTGTTGACGCTCTCCCTGTTCCGGATGGTGGAGGCGCGGATGCCCAGCCGGATATTCGCCCGCTGCGTGTTGCGATTCGACAGTCAGGCGGTGATGGCTGAAACGCAGATTCACGATCTGATGGCGTCGCACCGATTCAAGATCGAAAGCCTGAGCTATCGCACGCGCGACGACGGCCGCCAGTTCGAATACCGCATGATGCTGAGAACCCACGATCGCAAGTATATCCCGCCGCTGGCCGCCGATCTGCGCGACCATGATCGCCTGCTGGAGTTTCAGCTTTCGCCCACCGGAGATTGATGTCGAGAATGGTTGTCATTCCCTTGCCAGCCGATAGAGTAGGCGCTCCTGACATGGCGGCGAGGTAATGATGCAGGCACGCGAGAAGCGTCCGGCTTTCTGGATACTGATGGGCGCGGTGATGCTGTCGCCCTTGGCGATTGATATCTATCTGCCGGCATTGACCGCCATGGCCGGTGAGTTCGAGCGTTCCTACGCGGCGCTGCAGTTGACCATCACGCTATTCCTGATGAGCGTCGGCGTTGGGCAACTGCTGGTTGGTCCGCTGACCGACCGTTTCGGGCGGCGCCCGGTGCTGCTGGGCGGCGTCGCCATCTATATGGTGGCGGCGCTGATCGGGATGACCGCGATCTCGATCGAGATGCTGTACTTCTCGCGAATACTTCAGGGACTGGGCGCCTGCGCTTCCGTCACCGTGGCCTTCGCCGCCGTCCGTGACGGCTATACGCCGACCGAGGGCGCCAAGCTTTACAGCTATCTTAATGGTTCACTCACGCTGGTACCGTCACTGGCACCGGTGATGGGCGGGGCGCTGACCGTCGCACTGGGATGGCGCAGTAACTTCGCGTTCATGACCGGCTTCGCAGGGCTGTTGTGGCTCAGCGCCTATTGGCGCTTCGGCGAGACCCGGCCGCCCGGGACGCTTATCGAAAAGCGCCTCTATCGTTGGTCACGTTATCGACCGGTGCTTTTCAACCGGCGATTCCTCTATTACGCCATTCTCGTCAGCACGATGATGGCGGCCATTCTGGTCTACGTCTCGGCCGCGCCGGTGGTGATGATGGACCGTTTGCGCCAACCGGAGTGGGTCTTCAGCCTGTGGTTCGGGGGCAACGCACTGGTGAGTACGGTGGCGTTTTTCATCGTGCCCCGATTGATGGTGCGCTGGGGAAGGAAGTCGACCGTGCAGCGGGGGCTGATCGTCGTCGTTGGTGGCGGTGTCCTGATCGGCTGTCTGTATGGAAGCGTGCCGGTATCGGTCGTGACCTTCATGGGGCCCATAGCGTTGCTTTCGATAGGCTTTTCGATGGTCTTGGGTGCCGCGGCGAGCCTGGCGTTGGAGCCGTTTCCCGAACGTGCGGGGACGGCAGCGGCGCTGTTGGGCTCGATTCAGCTGGGCGGCGGTGCGACGCTGGCAACGCTATTGCTGATGACGCCATTGGCACCGCAGGTATCGTTGGCATTGATTTGCAGCGGAGGCGGGATCGTCCTGTGGGTGTTGGCAAAGCGAGTAACGGAAAATGCCAATTCCAGCGAGTGAGGCCTTGTAGACGGAAAGATTCTTAATAGGCACTGTCACAGCCGCGTTGCTTGCGGTACGCCACACGCCATGCACGACCGCCGGTCGTTCGTCGGCACGTCGGGTAACCTAGTGCTGCGTTGGAGTGTGGTTTAACGAGTCCGACAACGATATGAGCGGAACACGCTAGAATGAAGCAATTGGCGGCAGCGAAGCCGCGAAAGATGATGGCACGACGACGGTGATCGGTCGGCCCCGGGAAAGGAAGCGATTGGTATGGCCAGTCATGGCAAGGACAGCACATGGTTGATTCTTAACGGTAAATCCGCGCAACAGCCGGAGATTCGGGAGACGGTCGAGTCTCTGCGTCGAGAGGGGCACGAGCTTCGGGTTCGAGTGACCTGGGAAGGCGGTGATGGCAACTGGCTGGTCGATGATGCCGTCGCAGCCGGGGCCACGCGAATCGTTGCCGGGGGCGGAGATGGTTCGATCAATGAGATCGTCGCGGGATTGATGCGTCAGACTCCCGAACGGCGACCAGCATTGGGCATCCTGCCATTGGGAAGCGCCAATGATTTCGCCACTGGTTTGAACGTGCCGATGGCGCCGCGAGACGCGCTGGAGTTGGCGCTGACGGGTGACATCCGCCAGGTTGACGTCGGCAAGCTCGATGACGAGCCTTTCATCAATGTCGCCTCCGGCGGTTTCGGGGCGGAGATCACCACCTCGACCCCGGTAGGGCTGAAGCGGCTTCTGGGTGGCGGCGCCTATTCGTTGATGGGCATGCTGAAGGCCTGGAATTACCAACCCTATGAAGGGCATATGCGCTGGCCGGACGGCGAGGCACGAGTTCCGCTGTTCATGCTGGCGATCGGTAACGGCTCCCAGGCCGGCGGCGGTCAACGGCTGGCACCTTCGGCCAGGCTGGACGACGGCCTGCTCGAGTTGCTGTTCGTGCGTCATTTCAACTCGCTGGGCGATCTGAAACGGATCATCGATGAACTCGAGAATCTGCCTCAGGACGGCGAGTTCGTGCGCTATCTGCGTGTGCCTTGGGTCGAGTTCGACAGTAACGGCGCCTTTCCCCTGAACCTCGACGGTGAACCACGGCGCTACGAGCGCTTTCGCGCCTCGCTGGACCGTGATGCGTTGCCGTTGGTGGTCCCGGAGAACTGTCCCCTGTTACATCCTCCCGCCTGACGGCAGACCTCGCAAAAGGTCCACCCAGAGACGTGGATGCAAAGCGGGGAGCGCGATGCAATGGGCACAAGAGGCAGGTGTTGATCGACCAGCGATTAGAGAGGAGAGCCGGAATGGACGACTTCATGCAGGCAGCGATCGACCAGGCGAAGCGTGGTCTCGAGAATGGCGGCGTGCCGATCGGCTCCGTGCTGGTGTACCGGGGCGAGATCATCGGTCGCGGGCACAATCAGCGCCAACAGAAGGGAAGCGCCATTTTGCACGGGGAGATGGACGCGCTGGAAAACGCCGGTCGGCGATCCGCCTCGGTCTACCGTGATTCGGTGCTCTACACGACGCTGTCCCCCTGTTCGATGTGTAGCGGGGCGATCCTTTTATACGGCATACCTCGGGTCGTCATCGGCGAGAACCGTACTTTCATGGGCGAAGAGGCGCTGCTGCGCGAACGCGGCGTCGAGATCGAAGTTCTCGATGACCCCGCCTGCCGCGAAATGATGACGCAGTTCATCGCGGCCTATCCGACAGTCTGGAACGAGGACATCGGCGAACCCTGAGCCTGGCCGCCAAACATCTCTCTGCTTGAGCGCCACTGGATCGTGAACAAAAAAGCCCACCGTTAGGTGGGCTTTGTTCAAGGCGGTCGGGCCATGGGCCGAAGCTTCCACGTCTGTGACCCTTGACTGGGATTAACCAGATACCTTGATGTTGGCGGCTTGAAGGCCCTTTTTTCCCTGCGTGACGTCGAAGGTGACCTTCTGACCGTCCTGCAGCGTCTTGAAGCCGTCAGCCTGGATTTCGGAGAAGTGTGCGAACAGGTCATCACCACCATCGTCGGGGGAGATGAAACCGTAGCCTTTGGTGTCGTTGAACCACTTCACAGTGCCGGTTGCCATTGTCGATATCCTTAACTTGCATAGTGATGTAACCGAGCCTCCCGGGGGATGCCCGAAATGCGTGGTCCGACCAAGGGGAATGCGCACTAGGAGTTGGACGAGATCGACTAACAACCGACGACATTCTGCCTGCAAACCTACGCAACGGATGTTGCATTGGTGGCCATACCTCGACAAGCGCGAATGGCTTGACTTTGATAGAACCTTTTCCATGCCCCGCTTTTGAACCATAGAGGGAAATTTTGTTGGCGTCTACTGTCGGTCAGGCCGTTTTTTCAAGTTGATCGCGGCATGCGGTATGGTTTTATTAACGCTTTTAAAGAAGATTGATATATCGCTGTCATATTCGACGGCGTTGCGGGAAGGCCACTGCACGATCCCGGGCACGCTGACACTATTGGCCGTGGGTATCGATGCTTTGAAGTGCTAACGGGGCATGCGTCATGGCGGGTGTCTCGGGTAAGCTGTCGCTCACCTCGAGGAGGAGGGGCCGTGACAGCCAATCATGGCTGTGGCCAATTGTTTTCAGTCATCGAAAAAGTCAGGAGTAGTCTGCGTGGTGCAACGCGAAATCAGTCTCAACGACACGCACAGCAAGATCATCGGTTATCTGCTGTGGATCTTCGGATTTACGGGAGCCCATCGTTTTTACTACGGCAAACCGGTCACCGGGACCCTATGGTTTCTGACGCTGGGGTTGTTCGGCATCGGTTGGCTGATCGATCTGTTCCTCATTCCGAGCATGGATCGGCAGGCCGATCTACGCTTTCGATCCGGGCCGATAAGCTACACGCTGGGCTGGATCCTGCTGACGTTCCTGGGTCTGTTCGGCATTCATCGAATGTACATGGGCAAATGGATCACCGGCCTGATCTATCTGTTGACCGGGGGGTTGTTCCTGATCGGCATACTCTATGATTTCTGGACGCTCAACGATCAGATTTCGCTCAAGCATGCGCGCCGCGGGCTTTAAGGCCCGTCGGAGCCGATACGGCTGCCTCGCGGATACCCGTTCCAATCGATATTTTGATCTTGCGCGATGATATTGCGGATCAATGTTGCGGGCGATTTGATGGAACGGGCCCGTGGAGCAGTGTTACAGACGATGTCACAAGGAGGTGACGCATGGCGGAGCGCCTGAAGCTGACCGCTATTTTCGAAACGCTCGACCGTCAGGTCGAGGACGACACCATCACGCTGCAGGATATTATCGATACCTTCAACGCCAGAGGTTTCGGCCCGGTGGTGCTGCTGCCGGCGCTGATTGCGTTGTTACCCACTGGCGGCGTTCCGGGAGTGCCCAGCGTCTGCGGTACCTTCATTGCGTTGATGGCGATTCAACTGGTGTTCGGACGCAAGAGTCCTTGGCTGCCCAAGGCGTTGGGTGAGCGGGGCGTCAGTCACGATCGCTGGCATCGCGTCACGCAGCGTGCCAAGCCTTGGACCCGACGTATCGATCGCTTCCTGCAGCCGAGACTGCGCTGGCTGATGGGGGATATGACCCAGCGTCTGCTGGCGCTGCTGATGGTCGTACTCGGATTGGGAATGATCCCGCTGGAACTGCTGCCGTTCGCGGCAGCCATACCGGCGCTGGCGATCGCGATCATGGCGTTGGGGCTGACGGCGGGGGACGGCCTGATGATGCTGATGGGGCTCGGCGTCACGCTAGCTGGCGGAGCCGGCATCGGTATCTGGCTTGTGTAGATCGACTCGATAGACCCGTTATTCTCGAGTCCCGCCGAAAAAGCGCCCCGATGCTGTCCTTGACTCAGCCGTTGAGCTGATTCGTGGACAGTCGGGGCGTTTCGCTGTCGAACGGTGCCTGGAGAGGCCCGGCCTCAGTTACGTGCGATCAGCGTCGGGTCGTAGTTGCCTTGACTCTCGGCCGGGGACAGCATGGCGACGCCTTGAGTGCTGCCCTGCTTGGCGAGGCTTTCGAATATCACCCGATACGCCAGCACGGCCTGTACGTAGTCACGAGTTTCGCGGAACGGAATGCTCTCGACGAAACGATCGAACTCGGGCGGTGCACTGTTCAGCCAACGATCGACTCGCTGGGGGCCGGCATTGTAGGCGGCTGTCGCGGCGATTCGATTGCCGCGGTAGCGCTCCAGCATCGAGCGAATGTAAGTGCTGCCGAGACGAATGTTCAGCTGGGGTTCGAAAAGCTCGGATGTGTTGGGCGCGCTGATCCCCAGTTCGCGAGCGACGTGATCGGCGGTGCCGGGCATCAGTTGCATCAGGCCCCGCGCGCCGACCGGTGATGCGGCAAGCGGATTGAACGCGCTCTCGCGGCGAGCAATGCCCATCAGTAGGTAGGGATCGACCTGGTTGGTTTCGCCCCATTTCAGGAACGAATCTCGATAGGCGGCCGGGAATCGCCACGGTAGCGCATCCCACTGCTTGGCGGCGATAGTGGTCTGAATCGCCATGCCGTACCAACCCTGGCGAATCGCGTAATCGGCCAGCGCTTCGGCCTGAGCCGGCGTGTCTCTGGCGGCGGCGGTGTACCATTCGCTGCGGGCCAGCCCGTCTTCGCCGATTCGCATCAACGCTTCCGTGCGCTGTACGACGGGCAGCATATTCGTCAGTTCTCGCTGAAGCGTCGTGACCTCGGTATTGGCCATCTGCAGTTGATAGGGCTGCCCCAGGCGGTCGGCGGCAGCGAAACCGAAGAAGCTGCGATCCTGTGCCGCCAACTGGTAGGCCTGGTGCGCCTTGGCGTCATCGCCCATCGCCTCGCTCGCGCGGCCGAGCCAGTACTGCCAATGAGCCTCGGCGCGTACCTCCGGTGGCAGCGCTTCGCTCCAGCGGGCGACGTTGGCCCAATTGCCCTCGGTGACCGCATTGCGAATCCGCAGCTCGATCAGATCGGCATCCGCCAAGCGCGGCAGCGTCGTATCGACCCAGCCCTGATTATTGCCGACATCGCGAACCATCGAATAGAACGCCAGGTCATGCTCGATCCGGTCACGCTGATCTTCGCTGAGTGAAACGTGGGCGGAAATCTTGCGCCACGCTTCCAGAGAAGCCTCGGTGTCGGCCCGGGTCAGGCCATGCATCGTCGCGGCAATCAGTGCCCCGCTGGCCTGGCCATCGGGGCCGAGATCCAGTGGAATCCGGGTGACGTCGGCGTAGTTGCCGCGGACGTCATCGAAGCTATCGATCGCTCGCTGCCAGGAATCATCGAGATCTCGCCCGAGATAGGTGACCAGGCCGCTCTGGCCGTTTTCCCAGGCCAGCATCATGCGCTCCCAGGTGTCCTCGTCGGTCAACACGCCGCGATCCTCGAGGGTCGAGAACAGCGAATCACAGGCCGCGGGCTGGGAGGCGCCGACATGCCATAGCGCTTCGCCGCCGGCGGCGGCCTTGGCCGGTTCACGATCGAGCAGTGCGGTGTAGTAGTAGCATTGCCGGATGGTGCCCGAGGGTTCGCCATCGCTGATGGCCAGCAGATCGTCGAAGCGTCCCATCTTGCCAAATTGTGTCTGCGCCGAGCCGCGCATCCAGTCGGCCAGCGGCGAGTCACCGTAGCGCACGATGAAATCGTTGACCTGAGCCGCCGTAGCGCTGGAAAGCCGGGCACGAAGGCGGTGATATTCCACATAGCCCGCCAGGACGTGATCCTGAATGGCGGCGTCATCGATATCGTTCCAGCGCCGGTCGCGGGCGGCGTCCAGCGCCTGCTTCATGGCCTGATCGCTGCTGGCGTTCACCGTGGGCGAAACGGCACCGTTGGCGACGGCGCTGACGCCCATGGCGCCGGCCAGGCACCAGCTCAACCAACGTCTGCGGATAGGCAATGCGGGCATTGGGTCTCTCTCTTTCTCGAAGCGCTATTCTTCAACGCGCGTGCTTGTACGGGTCGCGCTCCTGGCAAGTCCGCGTCACGAAGGGGGCATCGCGACGCGCATCGAAGCGACGTCGACTCAGCGCCCATCGTCGCCGATGGGGGCCGGCTTGGGTAGTGTTTGACGGCGAAGATTTGAATTCGGCTGCAAGACGTCATCGCCGATCTCTGTTCGGGCCAGCGCCTCGATACGTGGCGATCGAAGACGACAGGGGGGCGTCGCGGCGATCTGGACGGTCTTCCACACTCTTCCACGGTCTTTCGAGGTGCCGATGTTGAATCCTGACCGGATCGTGACCATTTAAGTTCCAGGCCGGCGTCGATCGAGTGCTTCTGCGCCCAACATCCTGATCGGAGGTTCTCCCATGAATCCCTGGCGTTTTGTGACACAGTTTTCCCGCCTCAAGCAGCGCGGTGGCGCCCTGGCCCGTATCGGCCGCGCGTTCCGGGTTTTCGGGCCGATGTGCATGGATGTCTTTCGGGGTCGTTATCGCCCGATTCCCTGGGCCGCCTTCGGGTGGATGGCTGCAGCACTCATCTATCTGGTGTCGCCGCTGGACCTGATTCCCGATTTCCTGATGATCATCGGGCTGGTCGACGATGTTTTCATCGTGGGCTGGCTGTTGACGCGGGTCGACCGCGCGATGGGCGATTATCGGCGTTGGAAAGGCATCGACGATGAGGAAGTCGTTGCGGATTGACGGGCTGGCTTGAAATGGGAAAAGCCAGCCCCATATCGCTGAACATCTTGTTTTGTCCGTCTTAATTTCGGATCCGTCTTAATTTCGTAATAGCGTCAAGAGGCTCGTCAATGACTACCGCGACTCAAGAAGAAACGCTCGGCTTCCAGACAGAAGTCAAGCAGCTTCTCCACTTGATGATTCACTCCCTGTATTCCAATCGGGAAATTTTCCTGCGTGAGCTGATCTCCAATTCGGCGGACGCCTGCGACAAACTGCGCTACGAGGCGCTGGAGAATGACGGGCTCTACGCGGGCGATGCCGAACTCCGTGTCGAGGTCGAGCACGATGCCGAAGCGGGCACGGTGACCGTTCGCGATACCGGTATCGGCATGAATCGTGACGAAGTCATCCAGAACCTGGGTACTATTGCCAAGAGCGGCACCGCCGACTTTCTCAAGCAGCTCTCCGGCGAAAAGCAGAAGGATGCCAAACTGATCGGTCAGTTCGGTGTCGGGTTCTATTCCGGCTTTATCGTCGCCGACGAGATGGTGGTGCGCACTCGTCGAGCCGACAGCGATCAGGGCATCGAGTGGCGCTCCAAGGGCGAGGGCGAATTCACGATTGCCGACGTCGACTATGCCCAGCGCGGCACCGAGATCGTGCTGCATCTGAAGGACGACGCCAAGGAGTTCGCCGACGAGTTCCGTCTCAAGAACCTGGTGCGCAAGTACTCCGATCATATCGATGTGCCGGTACGCATGCCCAAGGTCGAGAAGGCGCGCGACGAAGAGGGCAACGAGATCGAGGGCAGCGAGACCGTCAGTTGGGAGACCGTCAACGAGGCGACGGCGCTGTGGGTGCGTCCCAAGGCCGAGATCGGCGATGACGAATACAAGGCCTTCTACAAGCACATCTCGCACGACTTCAGCGATCCGTTGATCTGGAGTCACAACAAGGTCGAAGGCAAGCTCGAGTACACCAGCCTGCTCTACGTTCCCGAGCGTGCACCGTTCGATCTCTACCAGCGGGACGGGGTGCGCGGGCTCAAGCTCTACGTCCAGCGCGTCTTCATCATGGACGATGCCGAGGCGTTCCTGCCGCTCTATCTGCGCTTCATCAAGGGCGTGCTGGATTCCCGCGACCTGCCGCTGAACGTTTCCCGCGAGCTGCTGCAGAAATCGCCGCAGGTCGACTCGATGAAGTCCGCGTTGACCAAACGCGGGCTGGACATGCTCAAGAAGCTGTCGAAAGACAGCGAGGCGTATCAGACCTTCTGGAACACGTTCGGCGACGTGTTGAAGGAAGGACCGGCGGAAGACTACGCCAATCGCGACAAGATCTCCGGGCTGCTGCGCTTCTCGACCACGCATACCGACAGCACGACGCAGGATCAGTCGCTTGCGGACTATGTCGGCCGCATGAAGGAAGGCCAGCAGAAGATCTATTACATCGTTGCCGACGGGTTCAAGGCCGCGAGCCACAGCCCGCACCTCGAGATATTCCGCAAGAAGGGCATCGAAGTCCTGCTGCTGCATGATCGGGTCGATGAGTGGCTGATGAGCCACCTCACCGAGTTCGACGGCAAGTCCTTTGCCGACGTGGCCAAGGGCGACCTGGAACTCGACGACATGGCCGACGAAGCCGAGAAGCAGGCCCAGCAGGAAACTGCCAAATCCAAGGAAGACCTGGTCAAACGTGTACGAGAGGCACTCGGCGAGGAAGTGCAGGAAGTGCGGGTGACCCATCGCCTGACCGACTCGCCGGCCTGCGTGGTGCTGCCGGAGCATGAAATGGGCTTTCAGATGCGGCGCATGATGGAGGCGGCGGGGCAGCCGCTGCCGGAGGTGAAGCCGATTCTCGAGCTCAACCCCGATCATGCGCTGGTATCGCGCCTCGAAGGTACAGAAGGGGGCAATTTCGACGATCTGGCGCGTATTCTTCTCGATCAGGCGGTCATTGCCGAGGGCGGCCATCTTGATGATCCGGCGGCTTACGTCAAGCGCCTCAACGCACTGCTAAGTGCTTGATCATCTTCATCTGAGTCGTTTCTGAACCTTGACGGCCGGCCCTCGTGGCCGGCCCTCGTGGCCGGCCGTCTCGTTGATGAAAATACTCATC
Source organism: Salinicola sp. MH3R3-1 (assembly GCF_001937155.1). NCBI lineage: Bacteria > Pseudomonadati > Pseudomonadota > Gammaproteobacteria > Oceanospirillales > Halomonadaceae > Salinicola > Salinicola sp. MH3R3-1. Next base: position 45,346 of record NZ_MSDP01000008.1, read on the forward strand.
TTGCACGTTTTTTCCTCAACCCGGCGGCTATTTGTTGTTAATCTGCCGTCTTCTTCTCGACGGAGGCGCGAGTATGTCGCGATCCTTCCTGCCGGTTTTTACCCGGCTCTCTTTTTCACCCTTCGCACGCTTCATGACTCGAGATCGGTGCCACGACGCGGCAGGCGTAAAGCGCTGCCACAGTGTCGCGACGCGAGTTGCGGGACTCTGTCTGGTGGTCACTATGGCAACGTTTCCGATAGCCGCTCATGCCGAGTCGATATCCGAAACCGTGCCGGCTTCCTCCCGGACCGTGGCGACGCTGGATACGCGTGTTCAGCCGCCCGCGCTGGACCCGGTCACCGAGCTTCCGGATCTGGCCGAGCTCAAGGCCGGACCTGAACGCAAGGCTGCCTTCCTGAGTATGCTGGTACCGCTGGTGCAGGCGGAAAATGCGCGTATTCAGCGCGATCGGAATTGGCTGGTCGGCGTACATACGCGCATCAATCCCCTGACCGCGGACGAGAAGCAGCGGCTGGCTCGGCTATGCGATGACTATGGCGTGCAGTGCTCGCCCGGCAAGGTCAGCCAGGCGTTGCTGACAAGGGTCAACACCGTACCGCTGGAAATGGTCGTGATCCAGGCCGTGGAAGAGTCCGGCTGGGGAACCTCACGGCTGGCGAAGGAGAGCAACAACCTGTTCGGCATGCGCTGTTTCAGCGCCGGCTGCGGTATCGCGCAGCAGGGTACGTCACGCCGCTTTCAGGTATTCGATAGCGTCCGCGACGGTGTCGGCGCCTATCTGCATAACCTGAATACCCACCGCGCCTATGCTCAGCTTCGTGGACAACGGGCCGCGCTGGCCGCGACCGGCAAGTCGATCTCCGCCGAAAAGCTGATCGGCACGTTGCACAACTACTCGACGTCACCCGGCTACCAAAGTCAGCTGTTGTCGCTGCTGCGCACCAACGGTGAGTTGATACGCACCCATGGCGCCGACAGCTCGTTCGCGGCCGATAGCCCGGCCTGACGGCTTTCCCGGCTATTGTTTTCTCCCCGCGCGGCCGCTATGGCCGCTATGGGGCTCCTGTGCCTAATCGACCCCGTGACCTAACCAACCCCGTGCCTGATCGGCGCCGGTTGCCCATCGTGACTGGCCGTTCGTGTGTGTTCGCCCAGTTGAGCTAGACTACAGCGACTTTTCTGCCAACCCGAGGAGGCCATCATGGCCAGCGAAACGTCCCTCGAGGCACTGACCTTCGATAATGTCTGGTCCCGCTTCCCCGACGACTTTTTCACTCGCGTAATGCCCACTCCGAGGCGCGATACGCGGCTGCTCGATGTCAGCCCGCTCGGCGCGACGCGGCTTGGGCTGGAGGTGGATGATATCGATCGCCAGCGGTTGACCGCGCTGATGAGTGGCGAGCAGCTGCTGGAGGGCATGGATCCGCTGGCCCAGAAATATACCGGCCACCAGTTCGGCACCTATAATCCGGCGCTGGGTGACGGTCGCGGCCTGCTGCTCGGCGAGGCGACGCCGCCGCTGGGCCCTGTCGACCTGCATCTCAAGGGCGCGGGACAGACACCTTATTCGCGCTTCGGCGACGGCCGCGCGGTGCTGCGCTCCTCGATACGCGAATATCTCGCCGGCGAGGCGATGGCCGGGCTCAAGATCCCGACCACCCTGGCCCTGGCCGTTGCCGTCAACGGCGAAAAAGTCATGCGGGAGCGCGTCGAGCCGGGTGCCACGCTGCTGCGACTGGCCGAGAGTCACGTACGTTTCGGCCACTTCGAATGGCTTTATCAGCAGCAGCGCGTCGAAGATATCGATCGCCTGATGCGCCACGTCATCGATCGCCATCGCCCCGATCTCGCGCAGGAGCCCGCCCCGCTGGAAGCGCTGTTCCAGGACGTGGTGACGCGAACCGCGGAACTGATCGCCCGTTGGCAAGCCTACGGCTTCGTTCATGCGGTGATGAACACGGACAACATGTCGATTCTGGGCTTGACGCTGGACTACGGTCCCTATGCCTTCATGGATCGCTTCGAATCCAATCTGACGCCCAACCACACCGATGCGACCGGACGCTACGCCTTCGATCAGCAGCCCGGCGTAGGGTTGTGGAATCTGACCGTGCTGGGCCAGTCATTGACGCCCTTGATCGAAGTGGAACGGCTGCGCGAGATACTGGACAGCTACGAGCCCACGTTGCAGGCGGCGTACGCGATCCTGATGCGCGGGCGTCTCGGGCTCGAGACCGAGCACGAGGCCGATGGGGCGTTGATCGAGGATTGGCTGTCGCTGCTCGAGAGTTCGCGGGCCGACTTCCACCGGAGTTTCCGCGCATTGAGTGACCAGGACGTCGTCGGCGGCCTGTCGCTGACCGCGGAAATCGAAAGCGCAGGGCCGGATAGTCCGCTAGATGCCTGGCTCGAGCGCTACCGGCAGCGTCTCGCGCAGGAGTCTCGGGGAGAGACGGAACGGCTGGCGGCCATGCGTCGGGTCAATCCGTTCTACATCCTGCGTACCCATCTCGCCCAGCAGGTGATCGAGGCCGCGCAGGAAGGCGATACCCGCCCGCTGCAGACATTCCGCGAGTTGCTCTCGTCACCCTTCACGCGTCGCCCGGGGATGGATGTCTGGGCCGAGGCGCCGCTTCCCAGCGCGCCGCCGGTTTGCCTCTCCTGCTCGTCGTAAAGATTCCGACCGTCCCGATCATTGAATAGTGCCGGTTCTCGAGCCGGCATTTTTTAGTGATAAGTCATTCGTTATAAGTTGGATAACGGAAATCAGGGGTCCGGGTTTTGATATTTAAAACAACGGGTTGGCGAAGAATTTAAATATAACGCTTTTATTATGCCTGCCATAAGTTATTGGCCGGGTTGGTTTTCCTCCTAATCGCTTGATCCCCTTGGTCGTTCTCCGGAAAACTGTCATCACCTATCGCAGTGATTGTCTATCGCGTTGATTAACTGACGACGATCTCTCCCCGCTACGGCGTTATCGCCTTGAGGGCAGGGAACCGCGCGTTATCGAGATGCACAGCAAGGAGTGTCGATGCATGGCTGACCATCGGGAGAGCAGCGAATGAAGATTGGAGCGCCCAAGGAGCTCGCCAAAGGAGAAGCGCGAGTGGCGCTGACGCCCGAAAGCGCGCAGCAGATCCAGAAGCTGGGGCACGAGTGCCTGATCGAGAGCGGTGCCGGCGCGCTCGCCGGGTTCAGCGACGAGACATATCGCGATGCCGGCGTCACCGTCATTGACGGCGCGAATGCACTGTGGAGCGAAGCGGACGTCGTGATCAAGGTTCGGGAGCCGGTCGAAGCGGAGATCGAGCAGCTGCGGAAAGGTCAGACACTGATCACGTTCTTCTGGCCGGCGCAGAACGAGGAAAATCTCGAGCGCTGCCGTGCCAAGGGCGCGACGGTTGTCGCCATGGACATGGTCCCGCGTATCTCGCGGGCCCAGAAGATGGACGCGCTTTCCAGCACCGCCAATATCGCCGGTTATCGTGCCGTGATCGAAGCGGGTAGCCAGTTCGGGCGCTTCTTCACCGGCCAGGTGACGGCGGCCGGCAAGGTGCCGCCGGCCAAGGTGCTGATCGTCGGTGCCGGCGTTGCCGGACTGGCGGCGATCGGCACCGCAACCAGTCTGGGCGCGGTGGTTCGCGCCTTCGATGTTCGTCCGGAGGTGGCGGAACAGATCGAATCGATGGGCGCCGAGTTCCTGTTTCTCGATTTCGAGGACAGTCAGGACGGCTCGGGTAGCGGCGGCTACGCGGCGCCTTCGAGCCCCGAGTTTCGCGAAAAGCAGCTGGCGCTGTTCCGCGAGCAGGCCCCGGAGGTGGATATCGTCATCACCACCGCGCTGATCCCGGGCCGGCCGGCGCCGAAACTGTGGCTCGAAGACATGGTTGCACTGATGAAGCCCGGCTCCGTGATCATCGATCTGGCTGCCGAGAAGGGCGGCAACTGCGATCTGACCGTGATGGATGAGCGCGTCGTCACCGGCAACGGCGTGATCGTGGTCGGCTATACCGATTTCCCTTCGCGGATGGCGACGCAGGCGTCGCTGCTTTACGCCACCAACATCCGCCACATGTTGACCGATCTGACGCCGGAAAAGGATGGCGTGATCGTTCACGACATGGACGACGACGTCATCCGCGGCGCCACGGCGACCCATGGCGGTGACATCACCTTCCCGCCACCGCCGCCCAAGGTGAAGGCGATTGCGGCGGCCAAGCCCAAGCCGAAGACCAAGGAGCCGACGCCCGAAGAGAAGAAGGCGGCCGAGCATGCCTCGTTCCTGGCCCAGAGCCGGCGTCAGATCGGCATGCTGGTCGCGGGCGGCGTCCTGATGTGGCTGCTGGGGCTGATGGCGCCGGCGTCGTTCATGCAGCACTTCATCGTCTTTGCGCTGGCCTGTTTCGTCGGGTTTCAGGTGATCTGGAACGTCAGCCATTCGCTGCATACGCCGCTGATGGCGGTGACCAATGCGATCTCGGGGATCGTGATTCTGGGTGCCGTGTTGCAGATCGGCTCCGGAAGCTGGCTGGTCGGGCTATTGGCCGGGATATCCGTGCTGATCGCCTCGATCAATATTGTCGGCGGCTTCCTGGTGACCCGCCGTATGCTCGCCATGTTCCAGAAATCCTGATCCGCGGAGAATCGATATGTTGCAACATGAGTTCGTTTCCGCCGCGGCGATCGCGGCGAGTGTGCTGTTCATCCTCTCCCTGGGGGGGTTGAGCAATCAGGAAAAGGCCAAGCGCGCGGTATGGTATGGCATCGTCGGGATGGCGATCGCCGTGGTTTTCACTGCGCTGGGGCCCAATGTCGGCGGCTACGGCTGGCTGATTCCGATGATGCTGATTGGCGGTCTGATCGGGGTCTGGCTGTCGCGTAAGGTCGAGATGACCGAGATGCCGCAACTGGTGGCAGCGCTGCATAGCTTCGTCGGGTTGGCCGCGGTCTTCATCGGCTGGAACGCCGAGCTTGAACGTGCCCGCGTCGTGGCGATGCAAACGGCCGGCGTATCCTTCGACGGGCTGTCGGCGTTTGCCTCGACCCTGGCCCAGAAGACCCCGGCGGAGCTCTCTTTCCTGCAGGGCGAAGTGGTGCTGGGGGTGTTCATCGGCGCGGTCACCTTCACCGGCTCGGTGGTGGCGTTCGCCAAGCTGGCCGGCAAGATCGGCGGCAAGCCGCAAAAGCTGCCCGGCGGGCATCTGCTCAACGCTGGCGCGGTAGCGCTGTGCCTGGTGCTGGCCATCGCCTATTTCAACGGCGCCGGTTTCTGGACGCTAGTGCTACTGGCGGCGCTGGCATTCTTCATCGGCTGGCATCTGATCATGGGTATCGGTGGGGCCGACATGCCGGTGGTTGTCTCGATGCTCAACAGCTACTCGGGGTGGGCCGCTGCGGCGATCGGGTTCACGCTGTCCAATGATCTGCTGATCGTGACCGGCGCGCTGGTAGGGTCTTCCGGGGCGATTCTCTCCTACATCATGTGCAAGGCGATGAACCGCAATTTCGTCAGCGTCATCGTGGGCGGCTTCGGTGGCACTCAGGGGCCCGCTGCCGAGATCGAGGGCGAGCAGATTGCGATCGACGCCGGCGGCGTGGCGAGCGCCTTGAACGATGCCGATAGCGTGATCATCGTGCCGGGCTATGGCATGGCCGTGGCTCAGGCGCAGAGCGCAGTCAGCGATCTGGTGCGCAAACTGCGCGCGGCAGGGAAGGAGGTGCGATTCGGCATCCATCCGGTTGCCGGGCGCCTGCCAGGGCACATGAACGTGCTGCTGGCGGAAGCGCGCGTCCCATACGACATCGTGCTGGAAATGGACGAGATCAACGATGATTTCGCCAGCACTGACGTGGTGATCGTCATCGGCTCCAACGACATCGTCAATCCCGCGGCGCAGGAAGATCCCGCGAGCCCGATCGCCGGCATGCCGGTGCTGAAGGTCTGGGAATCGAAGCAGGTCTTTGTCTGCAAACGCGGGCAGGGCACCGGCTACTCGGGGATCGAGAATCCGCTGTTCTTCAAGGACAACACGCGCATGCTCTACGGCGACGCCCGGTCCAGTATCGATTCGCTGGTGGGGATGATCGACTAGCGAAGTCCATCTACCGCTGAACCGAGCGTCTCGCCATGATCAACGCCCCGTTTTCGGGGCGTTTTTTCGTTACACTATGGGGTATCGCTCATCGTCAATGGAACGGCCATGTCGGATACAACTAGGTCAGATACAAACGGGTCAGATAAAAACGGATCAGAACAACGCATGCAGGTCGCGGTACTCGGCGGGGGCAGCTTCGGTACCGCTATCGCCAGTATCGCCGCCGACAACGGCGCCGAGGTCCGCCAGTGGTTGCGCGATGAAGCCCTGGTCGAACAGATCAACCGCGAGCATCGCAACGGCCGCTATCTGCCCGACTATTCGATCAATCCGGCGGTGGTGGCGTCCACCGATCTGGCCCTGACGGTCGCCGAAGCCGCCGTGGTGTTCATCGCGATTCCTTCCAAGGCGTTTCGCACCGTGCTTCAGCAGGTACGACCTCATTTGCGTCCCGAGCAGATTCTGGTCAGCACGACCAAAGGCATCGAAGCCGACGGTTTCAAATTGATGAGCCAGGTGATCGAAGAAGAGACCGGCTCCTCGCATATCGGCGCGCTTTCCGGCCCGAATCTGGCGGCCGAGATCGCGCAGAAGCATCTCACGGCGACGGTGATCGCCAGCGACGACCCGGTCACGCGCGCCTACGTTCAGGCAGCGCTGGGGTGCAGCTATTTCCGCGTCTATGCCGGCAACGATCGCTATGGCGCGGAGCTCGGCGGCTCGCTCAAGAACATCTATGCCATCGCCGCCGGCATGGCGGCCGCGCTGGGTATGGGCGAGAACACGCGCAGCATGTTGATGACGCGTGCGCTGGCGGAAATGAGCCGATTCGCGGTCGCGCTCGGCGCCAATCCGATGACCTTTCTGGGGCTCTCCGGCGTCGGCGATCTGATCGTCACCTGCTCTTCGGAACTCTCGCGCAATTACCGCGTCGGCTTCGCCCTGGGTCAGGGGCATGACCTCGATTCCGCCATCGACGTGCTTGGCCAGGTGGCGGAAGGGGTCAATACGGTCAAGCTGGTGTGCGAGAAGGCCCGTCAGGAAGACATCTACATGCCGTTGGCGCAGGGGCTCTATCAGGTGATGTTCGGCGGCGTTCCGGCCAAGGACATGGCCAAGGCGCTGATGGTGAGCGAGCAGAGCAGTGACGTCGAGTTCATGCTGTCTCGGGAAGCGGTATCTCGTGCCCATGAGCTGGGCCCGGACGTCGAGTGATGGGCTGGCTCGCGATCGTCAGACACGGAGAGGCGGCGCCGGGAAACCCCGATTCCGAGCGGCGGCTGACCCGACGCGGTGAGCAGGAAGCGCAGAGCGCCGGCCATTGGCTGGCATCACGCCCAGCGCTCACCGGTGCGACGATCTGGTCGAGTCCCTATCACCGGGCCCAGCAGACAGCGCAGGCCATCGCCGATGCCATGCACGGCGACACCGACACGATCGAAGGCGTGACGCCGGATGACGATGTTGGTGCGCTGGTCGAACGGCTGACCCAGATGGACGTTTCGCGGCCACTGATCCTCGTCAGCCATATGCCGCTGGTTGGTCTTCTGACGGGGCGGCTGGTAGATGGTTCGGCCAGCGCGGGCGTGGGGTTTCCGACGGCGGGAATCGCCTTGCTTGAGGCCGACGTCTGGGCGGCAGGTTGCGCAAGCCTGAAGGTGTTCGTCTCTCCGCCCCATCGTTGAATCGAATGGGGCAGCCTATGGATCTCAAGCGGGATGGGCCGTGATTAAATGATGGCGCTACCAGGCCCCGCTGGGCGAGGCCTGCCATGAGGTCGGCCAAATTGGGTTTCGAGTTGAAGGATAGAGTTGAAAAGCAGCCGAGTCGCAGGATAGCCGAGTCGAAGGATAGCCGAGTGGGTAATCATTTTTATGGACGATAGCGGCGGGACATATCGCTCGTCGCGTTCGACCGGTAGCGCGCGCTTGACCGATGTGGCGCGCGTTGCGGGCGTGGCGCCGATGACGGTGTCGCGTGCGCTCAACCGGCCTGAACTGGTGAGCGAGAGTACGCGGCTGCGGGTGCAGCAAGCGGTGCTGGAGACCGGCTACGTGCCCAATCGGGTCGCCGGTGCCCTGGCCTCGAGCCGAAGCCGGCTGGTCGCGCTGCTAGTGCCCACGGTCGCGCATTCACTGTTTGCCGAAGTCGTGCAGACGGTCATGGGCGCGCTGTCGCCTCAGGGCTACCAAGTGCTGCTGGGCCTAGTCGGCTATACCCCGGAACAGGAAGAGACGATTCTCGAGACGGTGCTGAGCCGCCGCCCTGACGGAATTGTTCTCACCGGCTGTCGCCACTCGCCGCTGACCCGTCAGCGCCTCCAGTCGGCCCAGGTACCGCTGGTCGAGATCTGGGACATGACCGATGACCCGTTGGACATGCTGGTCGGCTTCTCCCACGAGTCGGTAGGCCGCGACGTGGCCGAGCATCTGCTGTCGCGGGGCTGTCGTCGCTTCGGACTCATCAGCGCCGACGATTCTCGCGCCAGACGGCGTGTCGCCGGTTTCGTCTCGGCACTGGAACGGGCAGGAGAAGGGGCGTATCAGCTGCGAGAGGTCGGTACGCCCTCGAGCATGCCCTGGGGGCGGGAAAAGAGCGCCGAACTGCTCGATCAGCATTCGCTGGACGCCATCGTCTGCAGCTCGGATATCCTCGCCCTCGGCGTTCTGGCGGAGGCGCAAAGTCGCGGGTTGTCGGTGCCGGGAGAGTTGGCAATCATGGGCTTCGGCGACAGCAGCTATGCCGCTGCCAGCTTTCCCGCGTTGAGTACCGTCCGTATCGACGGGGCTGCCATCGGCCTGCGTGCGGCCGAACATCTGCTGCAGCGCATGGCGCAACCGACGTTCCAACGGGCGGGGCAAACGCTGGATATCGGATTCGAGATCGTCGATCGAGACACTACCTGAATGACGGCCCGAGCCGCGTCGGCGCCTCCTTCGATGGCGCGGTAGTAAATTGTCATCCTTTGGTCGTAATTAACTGGCAGGCGCTTTGTCATACAAATTGATTGCGCTAACATTCCAAGCCATCAGATGTTCGATGCCACGGTGATAGCGCAATCATCATCGTTATCGGGCAAGTCGGGAGGCCATCCTCTCAGTCACGTCAATGAGGTAGTCCGATGTCCAACGATGCCATCAGCTGGATCCGTTTCTCTCACGTGCTGTTGCCGCTGGCGACGCCCATCAGTGATGCCAAGGTGCTGACCGGACGTCAGAAGCCGATGACCGAAGTCTCGTTTTTGTTCACCGAGATCGAAACACGTGATGGTCATCAGGGCATCGGTTTCAGCTACTCCAAGCGTGCCGGCGGCTACGGCCAGTTCGCCCACGCCAAGGAAATTGCCCCGGCGATTCTGGGCGAAGATCCCAACGACACCGGCAAGCTGTGGCAGAAACTGGTCTGGGCCGGGGCCTCGGTGGGGCGTAGCGGTCTGTCGACCCAGGCCATTGCCTCGGTCGATGTCGGTTTGTGGGATCTCAAGGCCAAGCGCGCGGGTCTGCCACTGGCCAAGCTGCTGGGCGCGTATCGCGATTCCGTGCAGTGCTACAACACTTCCGGCGGCTTCCTGCATACGCCGATCGAAGAGGTCAAGGAGAACGCGACGCGATCGCTGGAGAACGGCATCAAGGGCGTCAAGATCAAGGTGGGCCAGCCCGACATGCGGATCGATCTCCAGCGTGTCGAAGCCGTGCGCAAGCATCTCGGTGACGATGTGCCGCTGATGATCGACGCCAACCAGCAGTGGGACCGCGCGACGGCGCTGCGCTTCGGTCGCGTCATGGAACAGTACAACCTGGTGTGGATCGAGGAGCCGCTGGATGCCTACGACGTCGAGGGGCATGCCGCGTTGGCCGCGGCGCTGGACACCCCGATCGCGACCGGCGAGATGCTGGCGAGCGTGGGCGAACATATGGAGCTGATCAAGCACCGCAGCGCCGATATCATTCAGCCGGATGCGCCGCGTATCGGCGGGATTACCCAGTTCCTGAAGCTGGCGACGCTGGCCGATGCCGCCGGCCTTCAGTTGGCACCGCACTTCGCGATGGAAATCCATCTCCACCTGGCCGCCGCCTATCCGGCCGAGCCTTGGGTCGAGCACTTCGACTGGCTGGAGCCGCTGTTCAACGAGCGGCTGGAAACGCGCGACGGCCGCATGGTGGTGCCGGATCGCCCGGGTCTGGGCATCACGCTGACCGAACAGGCGCGCAAGTGGACGGTCGATAGCGCCGAATTCGGCAAGCGAGCTTGATCCCTAAGTCATCTGGAGCATGAACATGAATTTCCCCAAAGTGACCAAGATGACCGTGATGCCGGTCGCCGGGTACGACAGTTTTTTGCTCAACCTGAGCGGTGGCCATGCGCCTTGGTTCATTCGCTGTCTGCTGATTCTCGAAGACGATGCCGGCAACCAGGGCGTCGGCGAGATTCCGTCCAGCGAAGGTATTCTCAAAGGCCTGGAACAGTGTCGTTCGCTGGTCGAAGGCTCGAGAGTCAACGAGGTCAAGCAGACGCTCAATCGCTCGCGATTGCTGCTGGCCGGTAACGGCCGCGAGGAGAGGGGCCGTCAGACCTTCGATCTGCGCGTCGCCGTCCATGTGTTGACTGCCATCGAATCGGCCCTGTTCGACCTTTACGGTCAGACGCTGGGTCAGCCGGTCGCCGATCTGCTGGGTCGCTTCGGTCGTCAGCGCGACGAGGTCGAGGCGTTGGGCTATCTGTTCCTGCTCGGGGATCCCGACAAGACCGACCTGCCGTATCCCAAGCCTCGAGACCCGGTCGACGCCTGGGATGAGGTTCGTTGCCGGGAAGCGCTGACCCCGGATTCGGTAGCCAGCCTGGCCAAGGCGGCCTATGAACGCTACGGCTTCAAGGACTTCAAGCTCAAGGGAGGTGTGCTGCGCGGCGAAGAGGAGGCCGATTGCATTCGAGCCCTGCACGACGCCTTCCCCGAAGCCCGGTTGACGCTGGACCCCAATGGGGCGTGGAAACTCGACGAGGCGGTCAGGATTCTCGATCCGATCAAGCATCTTCTCAGCTATGCCGAGGATCCCTGTGGCCAGGAAGAGAGCTGGTCCGGGCGTGAGGTGATGGCCGAGTTCAAGAAGCGGACCGGGCTGCCGACGGCAACCAACATGATCGCCACCGATTTCAAGCAGCTGCAGTACGCGGTGGCGCTCAACGCCGTCGATATTCCGCTGGCGGACTGCCATTTCTGGACCATGCAGGGTGCGGTGATGGTCGGTGAGCTGTGTGACGAGTGGGGGATGACCTGGGGCTCGCACTCCAACAATCACTTCGATGTCTCACTGGCGATGATGACGCACGTGGCGGCGGCGTGCCCCGGTAACATCACGGCCATTGATACCCACTGGATCTGGCAGGACGGTCAGCGCCTGACCGAAGAGCCTTATCAGATCCGCGGCGGCAAGCTGAGCGTTCCGAAAGCGCCGGGGCTGGGGATCAAGCTCGACATGGCCCAGGTGACGCAAGCACACGCGCTTTATAAAACGCTGGATGTACGAAGCCGTAACGACGCGATGGCCATGCAGTACCTGATCGACGGTTGGTCGTTCGATCCCAAGCGCCCGGCGCTGGTGCGTTAAAACCGTTCAGGGAGTCATGGGCCAATGTCGATACGTTAGGACAGCATCTCGGGATTCTGTTCTTTGCTCGTCGAGCGCGTTTCAGGGTAGGCCGACGTCAACGTGCGGCGTCGATAAAGGCTGGTTGGTGTCGGCGCTATTTCGTTGTTTTTAAGATGATTTAAAGAAAAAACTAATACTTATCATGCTTTGATGCCCGACGGCTTGGCCGTCAATTCCAAAGTCTAATATTGGGCAAGTATGATGTATGGCATCCTACGTTTCGATAATCACAATTCGCTTGAATCAAGCGAGGGAGTCATATGATGACACAACGTTTCTGGAACAATATTTCCGCTTCCTTACCTGCTGTAGCTGTCGCCGGGGCGTTATCTGTCGCGGCCTTTCCCGCGCACGCGGAAGATTGGCGGGGGTGGAACGTGCATCCTGACGGCTACCCCAACTCTGTGGCATTGAAATCGTTCGACGAGGAAGTTTCCAAGAATACCGACGGACGAATCAATCCCCGAATCTACAACAATGCGGTACTGGGTGATCAGCCCGATGCGATCGATCAGGCCCGTAGCGGCGCTCTGGATTTCGGTAATTTCAATATGGGGCCGATGGGTCCCATCGTGCCCGAAACCGACGTATTGTCTCTGCCTTTTCTGTTCAACAGCGTCGACCAGATGTATCGCGTGATGGATGGAAAGATCGGCCAGCGTTTTGCGGATGCCCTGGCGAAAAAGGACCTGATTGCGCTGTCGTGGTTCGGCTCCGGTGCTCGTAGTTTTTATAATACCGATCATGCCATCAATGAACCGGATGACGTGAAAGGGCTCAAGCTGCGCGTCATGAACAATGACCTCTACGTGGACATGGTCGATGCGCTGGGCGGCAACGCCACGCCGATGTCCTACGGCGAGGTGTTTCAATCGCTCAAGACCGGCGTCATCGACGGTGCCGAGAACAATTTTCCGTCATTCGAATCCAGCAACCATTACGAGGTTGCCAAGTACTACTCCGAGACCGGTCACCTGATCATCCCCGAGTGCCTGTGTGTCGCAAAATCCAGCTGGGAAGAGCTGTCTGACGAGGATCAATCCATCGTGCGTACGGCGGCGGAAAATGCGGCCAAAGAGCAGCGGGAACTGTGGGAGAAAGGGGCGAAGGAGAGCCGCGAGAAGGTCGAGGCGGCTGGCGTCAAGGTCAACGAGGTAGAGGACAAGGCGGCATTCCAGAAGCGCATGGAGCCGATTTATCAGGCATTCATCAAGAAGCACCCCGACCTCGAATCGCTGATCGACGACATTCGCAATACCCAGTAAACGCTTCAATCGTGACGGACCCCCGATCTTCGGGGGTCCGTTGTTTGTCTCCGACATCAATCAGGGAAACCCATCGTGGATAACGTCCCGAATTCGTCTGCCAATTCCGATGCGTTGCCAGACAGGTTGCTGGACGGTCTGGCGCGGTTGTGTCTGATCGTTGCAGGCGTATTACTGGTGTTCTTGATTTTTTCTTTCGGATGGCTGGTGTTTGGTCGTTACGTGCTCAATGACACGCCGACCTGGATCGAGCAGTCCTCGCTGTTGATTGTGGGCTACATCACTTGCCTGGGTGCAGGCGCCGGCGTCCGATTCAACTCCCACCTGAGTATCGACTTTCTGCGCGAGGGCGCGCCCAGAATTCCGCGCGTGATCATGCATGCCATTTCCGACGGATTCGTGCTGCTTTTCGGAGGGTTCATGGCTTGGCAGGGGTGGCTGATGATGCTGAGCAATGCAGGCCGACCGATCCCGATGATCGGGCTTTCCGAGAGCTGGCGTGCTGCGCCTCTGGTCGCTTGTGGCGTGCTTCTGGTGGTCTTCACCTGCGCCAATTTCATTCAACGCATCACGCGCACCGGCCGGGCAGGGAGCTGACATCATGGGACTAGCCATTCTTTTCGGCGTCTTTCTTCTCGGGCTGATCGTAGGAGCACCGATCGCGTTTGCGGTGGGGCTGGCTTCGATCGTGACGTTCCTCTACGAGGGATTGCCGCTATTCGTGGGATTCCAGCGAATCGTTTCCGGCATTTCGGTGTTCTCGTTGCTGGCGATTCCGTTCTTCATCTTTGCCGGCGAGCTGATGTTGCACGGCGGCATCTCGACACGTCTGGTGCGCTTCGCCTCGGCAGCCGTCGGGCGTGTCCGCGGCGGTCTGGGAATGGTCAACGTGACCTCTTCGATGCTGTTCGGCGGCATCTCCGGATCCGCGGTCGCCGATACGTCTGCGCTGGGCTCGATCCTGATTCCGGTGATGAAGGAGAAAGGCTACGACACCGACTACGCAGTCAACGTGACGGTGACGTCTTCCATCGCCGGCGTCGTGATTCCGCCCAGCCACAACATGATTCTCTACGCAGTGGCAGCCGGTGGCGGCATTTCGGTCACCCAGCTTTTCGTCGCGGGTATCGTCCCCGGTATTCTGATGTGCCTGGCGCTGGCGGTGGCGGCCTATCTGGTAGCGGTCAAACGCGGCTACGGGGGCGAACCTTTCCCGGGGTGGTACGCGCTGTTGATCAGCTTTATCGCGTCCTTGCCGGGGCTGTTGACCGCGGTGATCATCGTCGGGGGTGTACTGTCCGGGATCCTCACGGTGACCGAATCCGGCGCGTTCGGCGCCATCTACGCCATCGTCGTCACCGGGCTGGTCTATCGCGAGCTTCGCTGGGCCTCATTCAAGAAGGCGGTCTATCAGGCGGTCAAGACGACCGCGCTGGTGATGATTCTGGTCGGCTGTGCCTCGGCGTTTTCGTATCTGCTGGCGCTGTATAACGTGCCGGAAATGCTGGCCAATGCGCTGACCTCGTTCTCCGACAATCCCATTGTCGTGTTGCTGATGCTCAATCTGCTGCTATTGGCGCTGGGCATGATCATGGACATGGCGCCGCTGATTCTGATCTGCACGCCGATCTTTCTGCCGGTGGCGCAGCAGTTCGGCATGGACCCGATCCAGTTCGGCATCCTGATGATGATGAATCTGGGCATCGGGCTGTGCACGCCGCCGGTTGGTGGGTGTCTGTTCGTCGGTAGCGCGATCGGCGGCATCAAGATCGAACAGACAGTGAAGACCATCTGGCCGTTCTATCTGGCGTTGTTCGTGGTGTTGATGCTGGTCACCTACGTGCCGGCCATCTCGCTGACCTTGCCCGAGTTGCTGCAGTGATTCGGTAAGGCACTCCGGCCTTTGGATCATTCGACATCTCACTCAATCAGGAGAAGACCCAAACATGCTGAATCGATTATTGGTGACCGGCGCCGCCGGTGGCGTGGGGCAGGCTATCCGTCCGTATCTCTCGAAGCTGGCCCATCAAGTTCGCCTGTCTGACATCGAGGCGATCAATGATGCCGAGACGCACGAGGAGATCGTCAGCTGCGATCTGGCCGACGCGTCGGCGGTGGAAAAACTCGTCAGCGGCTGCGACGGTATCGTTCACCTCGGCGGTATCTCGGTGGAAAAACCGTGGGAAGGGATCCTGCAGGCCAATATCATCGGGGCCTACAACCTCTATGAGGCCGCGCGCAAGCAGGGCAAGCCGCGCATCGTGTTCGCCAGCTCGAACCACACCATCGGCTACTATCCGCGCACGACAAGAATCGATACCCAGGTAGCGCGTCGGCCGGATTCGCTCTATGGCGTCTCCAAGTGCTTCGGCGAGGATCTGGCGAGTCTCTACTTCGATAAATTCGCGATCGAGACGCTTAGCGTGCGCATCGGCTCCTGCTTTCCCAAGCCCAAGGATACCCGCATGCTGGCAACCTGGCTGGGCGTGCAGGACTTCGTCGCGCTACTCGAGCGTGCGTTCACGGCACCCAAGCTGAGGTACACCGTGATCTACGGCGTCTCCGACAACGACGAGCAATGGTGGGACAACCGTCATGCCCAGTTTCTGGGCTGGGCGCCGCAGGAGAGCTCGGCGCCGTGGCGAGCCGAAGTCGAGGCCGAAGCGGCAGCGTCCCCGCAGGATCCGGATGACCCGGCCGTCATCTATCAGGGCGGCAAGTTCGTGACCCTGGGGCATCCCGACGACGAAACGTGATCCCGTGCCTGGATGGATCAAACTGGTATGCTGTCTCGAACGTTTTACCGCAATGACCGCGCAGGGCGATCACAGATTCCGTGTCGGACAAGACATTCAATAAGGTAGGCAGCACGATGGAGCAGACCCAGGCTTGGGAGATCAAGCGCATCTCCTCTCAGGAGAGTCTTTCGCGCCAGATTGCCCGGCAGTTGGAGGCTCTGATCACTCAGGGTCGCATCTCGGTGGGGGATAAGTTGCCGACCGAGAGCCAACTGTGCGACATGTTCGGCGTCAGCCGGACCGCAGTGCGCGAGGCGATTGCCCATCTCAAGTCGATGGGGCTGGTCGAGACGCGTCGGGGTATCGGCACGCGCGTTCTGCGTTCTGCCCCCGAGCATCAATTCCCGGCCAGGCGCATCAGCGCCAACACGGTGGAAGATATTCTGCACGTGCTGGAACTGCGCATGACGCTGGATTCCCAGGCCGCGTCGCTGGCTGCCGAACGACGCACGCCGGAAAACGTGGCAGCGATGCAGGCGGCTCATGAACAGTTTCTGGCCGCCTGCGATTCGGGTAGTCAGGCGCGTCATGAAGACTACGTCTTTCACCGGGCCATCGTTGAAGCCACGCACAATCCGTTCTTCGTCTCGCTGTACGATCAGCTCAATGAAGGCGCCATCCCCCGCACCAAGCTGTTATCGGTAGAGCTCGACCCCGAAGCCGTATCTTACTATCTTGAAAGGGTCGCTCGCGAGCACGCCGATATTCTGCAGGCGATAGTCAACGGCGAGGCGGAAACCGCCCGTGATGCCATGTATCGCCATCTTCAGCGGGCGTATGACAACTACGCTGTGTACCAGGACAGGCCGCAAGCGTGAGGCTGCACCGGTTCGGATGATCATTCGAACTGACATGATCGAAGTGCCGTTGGATTGCACTGCCATTCTTCAGGGTGGCGGTGTCCTGTTGCTGCAAGCCTCTCGACACCCGATTTTGCGCATTCGCGGCATCATCGCAGTCTTCGTCGCCACGTTCGGCATCGCTGGAATCGAGCATCGTCATGTTCCAGCAACCCTCGCCCGAGCGTGCTCTCGCTTCATCAATGCTTCATTCGAGTATTCTGCTAGGAGGTAACGTGAATCTGACCGGTGAACTACTGATTGGACAGCAAACCGTCAAAGGCAGTCGCGATCCGATCGTGGCGATCAACCCGGCCACCGGCGAACGTTTGCCGACCGAGTTCTTCGGCGGCACGCATGAAGACGTGGCACGAGCCTGCGAACTGGCCTGGTCGGCATTCGACAACTATCGCGAATCGTCGCTCGAGGATCGCGCCACGTTTCTCGAGACGATCGCCGATGAAATCGAGGCGATCGGCGATGCGTTGATCGAACAGGCCGTGGCCGAGTCCGGTCTGCCTCTGGGCCGTATCCAAGGCGAGCGCGGCCGCACCTGCGGCCAGCTGCGTCTATTCGCCAAGACCGTGCGGGCCGGCGAATGGCTCGATGTCCGCATCGATCCGGCGCTGCCGGATCGCCAACCGATGCCGCGGGTCGATCTGCGCCAGCGTCATGTCGCGCTGGGTCCGGTAGCCGTCTTCGGTGCCAGCAACTTTCCGCTGGCGTTCTCCGTTGCCGGTGGTGATACCGCATCGGCGCTGGCCGCGGGCTGCCCGGTGGTGGTCAAGGCGCATCCGGCGCACCCCGGCACCTGCGAGCTGGTCGGGCGTGCCGTGCAGGCGGCGGTCAACAAGTGCGGCCTGCCGGAAGGAGTCTTCTCGATGCTGCACGATTCGAGCTTCGAAGTCGGCCAGGCGCTGATTGCCGATCCGCGCATCAAGGCGGGTGGGTTTACCGGATCGCGCAAGGGCGGATTGGCGCTGCTGGAGATCGCCCAGAGTCGCCCGGAGCCGATTCCGTTCTACGCCGAGATGAGCAGCATCAATCCGGTTTTCCTGCTGCCGGCGGCGTTGAAGGCGCGCGGCAAGGCATTGGCCGAGTCGTTCGTCGGCTCACTCAACATGGGCGCCGGCCAGTTCTGCACCAATCCGGGCCTGGTGATCGCCATCGAGGGGCCGGATCTCGACGCGTTCGTCGAGGCGGCGGCGGAGGCCGTCAGAAACAGCACCGCCCAGACGATGCTCACGCCCGGCATTCACGAGGCCTACGGCCGCGGCGTTTCGGCGCTGGCTGCCAATGCCAAGGTGCGTGAATTGGCGCGCGGCCGGATCGGCGAAGGTGCCTATCAGTGCCAGAGCGGTCTCTTCATGGCGACCGGCGAAGATCTGATCGGCGATGAGGCGCTGCAGGCCGAGATCTTCGGGGCTTCCTCGCTGATCGTCGCCTGCCGTGATTCGGCTGAGGTCAAGCGCGTTGCCGAGGCGCTGGAAGGTCAACTGACCGCAACGTTGCAGATGGATGATGCGGACGTCGATACCGCCAGGCGGTTGCTACCGACGCTCGAGCGCAAGGCCGGTCGGGTGATGGCCAACGGCTGGCCGACCGGTGTCGAAGTGAGCCACGCGATGGTTCATGGTGGCCCGTTTCCGGCGACTTCCGACGCTCGGTCGACATCGGTCGGCACGGCGGCGATCTTTCGCTTTCTGCGGCCGGTCTGCTATCAGGATCTGCCCGAGGCGCTGCTGCCGGAAGCCATTCGCGACGGCAATCCGTTGAAGCTGCGCCGCCTGCTCGATGGCGAGCGCGAAGGCTGATCTCGATCGCCGGGTTCCAGCCAACGACGAAACGACCAGGGCCGCTCGAGAGAGCGGCCCTTTTTTGTACGGCATGCTCGTCCGGCAGCGGTGGCCGTTATTGCGGTATCAATCGGTGTCTCAAAGCCCTCTTTAAAAGCCCTCTTTAAAAGCCCTCTTTCAAAGCCCTCTTTCAAAGCCCTCTTTCAAAGCCCTATGTCAATCCTAGCCACTTCAGCACGAACAGCCCCAGGCTCAGGGTGAACATCGAGGCGAACGTGGTGATGACGATGATGTTGGCCGCCAGTTTGTCGTTGCTCTTGAACGCCTTGGCCATGACGAAGCTGGCTGCGGCGCCGGGGCAGCCCAGGTAGAGGAAGAGAATTCCCAGCGCCGGCCCCTGAATGCCCACGGCGAGGGCACCGAGCACCCCGAACAGCGGTACCCACACCAGCTTCCACAGGCTGGCGTCCAGGGCGATGGTGCTGCTGCGCTTGAACGCGCTGATCGAGAGCGTGCCGCCGATGCAGATCAGTCCCAACGGCAGTGACATGCCGGCGAGATAGCCACCCGACGTCATGATCCAGCCGGGCAGCTCGAGGCCGGATAGTGCCACCGGGATCGCGAAGACGACGCTCAGGATCAGCGGATTTCTGGCCAGGTTCTTGACCAGGCTTCGGAAATCCGTGGCCACGTCATCGCTGTAAAGCGACAGGATGAACACCGAGAGGACGTTGTAGATGACGATGACCGCGCCGGCCAGCACGCCGCCGACGGAGAGTCCGTAATCACCGTACTGGCCGGCGGCCAGGGCGAGGCCGACGATGCCGTTGTTGGCGCGAAACGCGCCCTGAGTGAAGATACCGCGCTCGACACGCGGGTGTCGCCAGACTGCCCAGGCCCAGGCCAGTAGAAAACTGATGACGGTGTAGCCGATGAAGTAGCCGATCAGCTCCGGCTGCAGGGCGCGGCTGAGGTCGGCCTTGACGATGCTCAGAAATAGCAGCGCCGGCATGGTGACCTTGAACACCAGCATCGATGCGGTAGTGATGAAGTGCGAGTCGATCCAGCCGAGGCGCTTGAGCCCCAGGCCGAGAAACACCATCAGAAATACCGGGAGCGTGATTTCCAGGGTGTGGGTGAAAGCCGCGAGCAGCCCCATGAATCAGTCTCCGCCGCGCACTAGCCAGAAGCCGATGATCAGTGCCGCGACCAGCACGGCCCAGAATAATCGGTTACGCAGACGGGTATCACGATGGGTTCCTTTGCGAGACACAGTACAATCCTTGGTTGAAGTCGGGTGGAGCGTCACTACCCCGGCAATGACGTTCGACGGAAGTCGTTAATTTTTTACAATCGTCAGTTATGACAGTCGATCGGTTCATCGACGACTGTTTTTATCGCCGATAGTCTAAGGGAATTCAGATGTCGATGCTGCGTTACCCACTGGTCTTCGCCCATGCCAATGGTTTCACCGGCGCCAGTTACCGGACGCTGTTGCAGCCGTTGGCGTCGCACTTCGAGCTGCATCCGCTGGATCGCCTGGCGCATGACCCGGCGTTCCCGGTCGGGCGCAACTGGCTGGCGCTGCGTGAAGAGTATCTCTCGGCCATCGAGCCGTTAGCGAAACCGGTCGTCGCCGTGGGCCACTCCATGGGCGGTGTGCTGTCGATCATGGCCGCCGTCAAGGCGCCCCAGCACTTTCGCGCCGTCATTGCGCTGGATCCGCCTTTGCTGCTGGGGCGAGACGCCTGGATGCTGAAATTCGCCAAACTGGCAGGTTTCGTCGATCGCGTCACGCCGGCCGGCAAGACGCTGCGTCGTCGCGAGACCTGGCCCAGCCGCGACGCCATGGCAGCGTCGCTGCGCCGGCGTTCGCTGTTTCAGGGCTTCACCGAGACCGCGATGGACGACTATGTCACCGGCGCGACGACCCTCGACGACGACAGCGGTGCCGCCAGACTGCTCTACGCGCCCCGCACGGAAGCGGCGGTGTTTCGCCATTTACCGGATCACCTCACCTCGGTGCTGCGCAAGCTCCAGGTGCCATTGACGGTCATCGCCGGTGAAGATTCCGATCTGCTGACTCCCAAACGTCGGCGGACGCTCACGCGCCTGGGCGTTCGAATCCGCTGTGTACCGGGTGGGCACATGTTTCCGTTCGAGCACCCTCAGGCCACTCGCCAGGCGATTCTGGACGCGGCCGATGGCATTCTCGAGGCCTCGGCATGAGGCCGCGGACGCTGGTGCTGGGAGACGATCGGCTGGCAGCGTTGAGCTGGGGTGAGGAGGGCGCGCCTACCTGGGTGGCCCTGCATGGCTGGCTGGACAACGCGGCGACCTTTTCCCGGTTGGCGCCCGCCTTGGTCACGGCGCTGGGCATTCGGCTGGTGGCGCTGGATCTGCCGGGGCACGGCCACTCCCCGCACCGGGGCGCGCGGGCCGACTATCCGCTGTGGGGCTACGTGCCCGATGTTCTCGATGCCCTGGACGTACTGGATCTGCGCGCGACAACGCTTGTCGGCCACTCGATGGGCGCGGGCGTGGCCACTCTGATCGCGGCCGCCGCACCGGAGCGGGTCGGCCGGCTAGTGTTGATCGACGGGCTGGCCTCGACCACCAGCGAACCCGACGAGACGGTGGCGCAGCTGCAGGCGGCATTGCGCGCGCGCCGGCGGCCGCCGCCGCCGCATAGTGCTGGACGTAACGCTGGACGTAGCGCTGGACGTCGTGCTGGAGATAGCGCTGAACGTAGCGCCAGCGGCGGCTATGCGAGCATCGACGACGCCGTGGCGGCGCGGGTTCGGGGCGGAGTCACTCGGATCGATGCCGATACCGCGCGGCCAATCGTCGAGCGTAACCTGGTCAGCTGTGAAGATGGGCGCTATCACTGGCGCACCGACCGCCGTCTTGTCCAGCCGTCGCTGTTGCGTTGGACCTCGGCGCAGATGCTGGCAACGGTTGCGGCCATTCGCGCGCCGGTGCTGCTGTTGCAGGCGACCGGCGGCGTATTGAACGAGCGCCCCTATCTCGGCGAGGCGTGTCGACGAATCGACCGGCTCGAGCGGCGAATCGTCTCCGGCGGGCATCACCTGCATCTGGAGCGCGTCAGAGTAGCGCAAGTGACGTCGGAAATCGTACGCTGGCATCAATCGATCACCGGGGAGTCCCTGTCATGAAACCTCGAGTGTCGTTGGTACTGGGAAGTGGAGGCGCGCGAGGCTATGCCCATATCGGCGTGATCGAGGAGCTCGAGGCACGTGGCTACGAAATCGTCTCGATTTCCGGCTGCTCGATGGGCGCCTTGATCGGCGGCATCTACGCCGCCGGCAAGCTCGAGGGGTATCGGGACTGGGTCTGTCGGCTGGACTATTTCGACGTGCTGCGTCTGGTCGATATCACCTGGAGCGCCATGGGTGCCATGCGCGCCGGCAAGGTGATGACCAAGCTCGAATCGCTGGTCGGGGATATCCGCATCGAAGATCTGCCGATGCCGTTTACCGCGGTGGCGACCGACCTCAACCGTCAGCGTGAGGTCTGGTTCCAGAAAGGCCCGCTGTTGAGAGCGATTCGGGCCTCGATCGCGGTGCCGGGGATCATTACTCCGGTTCAGGAGAACGGCCATGTGCTGGTCGACGGTGGTCTGCTGAATCCGCTCCCGATCATTCCCACGGTCTCCGTCGAAGCGGACATCGTGCTGGCGGTCAACGCGACGGCGCAGACACCGAGGCAAGTCACCCTGGAAGAATTGTTGCCCGCCGATCAGGCGGCTCAGGAGCAGGCGCGCGAGATCGAGCGCCAAGCCGAAGGAAAGAGTTTCAGCGGATGGCTGAAGAACGTGCGGACACGTGTGCAGGGCATGGTTTTTTCATTCGGCGACGACGATGAGTTGGCGGACAACGGCAGCTGGTCGAGTCAGACCGAACGCGCCTGGAGCAAGCTCGACATGATGCTGGCCTCGTTCGACATTACCCAGGCAGCGCTGGCCAAGTACAAGATCGCCGGCTACCCGCCGGACATTCTGATCGAGGTGCCCAAGAGCGTCTGCGGTGCCTACGAATTTCATCGCGCCGAGGCGCTGATCGAGCTCGGACGCTATCTCACCGCCCAGGCCCTGGATCGACACGAACAAGGACGGGACTGCACGGCCGTTGCCGCCGAGCCGATCGATCACCACCGCCATCCTGCCAGCAGCGGCGATCCGCAGGGGCGGCTACCGCTGCCATTGTCGTCGCCCAAGCGGCACGGTTGACGGAAGCACTGCAGGGCCGCCGGCGCGAGCCTTGCGCTCCATCTTGCCCATCTCGCTCGGCAGGTTGATCAGCGCCGTCTGAATGCTTTTTCAGCTACTGGCATCGGCGCGGGTGCGCAGCAGTACGTAGAGCGCGCCGGTGCCGCCGTCGACCTCGTTCGCCGAACAGAACGCCAGCACCCGCGACCAGTTCTTGAGCCAGCCGTTGACGTGGCTCTTGATCACTGGGTAATCCGCACCGCTGCCGCGATAGCCGCGTGCCTTGCCGTGAACCACCAGCACGCAGCGAGCGCGGGCGGCGATGGCATCGTTGATGAAGCTTTCGAGCTCGACACGGGCTTCGTCGAGCGTGTAGCCGTGCAGATCGAGTCCACCTTCCCAGGCGATGTGGCCTTTCTTGAGCTGGGCAAAAGTACGCTGGGGCAGATCCGGAATCGAGAACTCGAGTCTCTGATGCGGCGTGACCGCTTCGACGCCGCCGTCCGACAGCTTCGACTGAACCTGCGGCGGGGCCTGTTCCGCCGCTTCGCGACGGGCGCCGGTATTGAGTTCGTTGCGCCGCGGCCGGCCGGTCTGCGCCCGGTTGACCTTGAGTCGCCGGATACCGGCCGCTTCCAGCGCGTCGCGAAAGGCGCTGTCAGGCTTGTCATGGCGGTCGGGACGGTCGTGATTGGCGAAGCGATGGTCGTCATCGCCGGTGGAGTTCGTCATGGCCGTGCCTCTGCGGATCGCGGTCTCGATGGCTTGAGTCGTTCAGCGGGCAAAAGGGTACCCGATTCCGGTCGTCGGGGCATGGCCGACTGTGAACGCGTGAGCCTTGCGCGTACAATCGTCGTCCGTTTTCCAGCCAGATGCGAGCCCTGCCGATGTCCTCACCGCAGTCGACCCTGACGCTAGCCGACGAAGCCATCGTCGAAGACCTGTTCAGCGTGCGCGACTGCCTGCGCTGGGCCACCACCGAATTCCACGCGCATCGACTGCATTTCGGCCATGGCACCGACAGCGCCTGGGACGAAGCGGTGGCGCTGGTGCTGGGTGCGCTGCATCTGCCGTGGGATATCGATCCAGCGGTGCTCGACGCGCGCCTGCTGGGTGTCGAGCGCCAACGTATCGTCGCGCTAGTGAGGAGCCGGATCGAAACGCGCCGGCCGCTGCCATACCTGCTCGGCGAGGCCTTTTTTGCCGGCTTCCCGTTCGAGGTCGACGAGCGCGTGCTGATTCCGCGTTCGCCCACCGCCGAATTGATCGAGCAGGGGTTTGCGGCCTGGTTCGACGAGACGCCTCCGGGACGAGTGCTCGATCTGTGCACCGGCTCCGGCTGCATGGGCATTGCCACCGCGCTCCATCTGCCGACCTGCGAAGTGGATCTGGTCGATATCAGCATCGAGGCACTCGAGGTCGCCAAGGCGAATATCGTACGGCATGATGTCGGTCGGCGCGTTCGCGCGGTGGCCTCCGATCTGTTCGAGGGTGTGGCCGGTCAGCATTACGATCTGATCGTCAGCAACCCGCCTTATGTCGATACGCGCGATCTGGCGACGATGCCGGCGGAGTATCGCCATGAGCCGGGCCTGGCGCTGGGTGCCGGTCGCGACGGGCTCGATATCGTCCGGCGCATTCTGCGTGAAGCCCGGACCTATCTGAACGACGGTGGCATGCTGATCGTCGAGGTGGGCAACTCGCAGCGCCATCTGGAGGCGGCCTTCCCCGAGGTACCATTCCTTTGGCTGGAGTTCGAGCGCGGCGGCGAAGGGGTCTTCGCGCTCAGCGCCGAGGATCTCGATAGCTACGCCGATCAGTTCGCTGCCACTCCCTCGGCCTGAACCGATATTTTCATCTCTTTCCTGAGGATCGCGCATGTCCGGCAACACCTTCGGCAAACTGTTCACCGTCACCACTTTCGGTGAGAGCCACGGCCCCGCGCTGGGCGCTATCGTCGATGGTTGCCCGCCGGGACTCGAGCTCAGCGAGGCGGACCTGCAGCACGATCTGGATCGCCGTCGGCCGGGTTCCTCGCGCCACACCACTCAGCGCCGCGAGCCGGACCAGGTCAAGATCCTGTCCGGCGTGTTCGAGGGCCGAACCACGGGTACGCCGATCGGGCTGATGATCGAGAACACCGATCAGCGCTCCAAGGACTACTCCAAGATTGCCGAGCAGTTTCGTCCGGCACACGCCGACTACACCTATCACCACAAGTACGGCATTCGCGACTATCGCGGGGGCGGCCGCTCCAGCGCCCGCGAAACCGCCATGCGCGTGGCCGCCGGCGCCATCGCCAAGGCATGGCTGGCCGGGCAGGGCATTCAGGTGCGCGGCTACATGAGCCAGCTCGGCCCCATCGAGATCGACTTCAAGAGCTGGGATGGCGTGGACGACAATCCGTTCTTCTGTCCGGATCCGGACAGGCTGCCCGAGCTCGAAGCCTACATGGACCAGCTACGCCGCGATCAGGATTCGGTGGGCGCAAAGATCACGGTCGTCGCCGAGGGCGTACCGGTGGGGCTGGGCGAACCGGTCTTCGATCGGCTGGACGCCGATCTGGCTCACGGGCTGATGAGCATCAATGCGGTGAAAGGGGTAGAGATCGGCGATGGCTTCGATGTCGTCGCCCAACGCGGCAGCGAGCATCGCGATGAAATGACCCCGCAAGGCTTCCTCTCCAATCACGCAGGCGGGGTGCTTGGCGGCATCTCCAGCGGCCAGCCGATCGTCGCCCATCTGGCACTGAAGCCGACCTCCAGCATCACCCAGCCGGGGCGCTCAATCGACGTGCACGGCGAGCCGGTGGAGGTGGTGACCAAAGGGCGTCACGATCCTTGTGTCGGCATCCGTGCCACGCCGATCGCCGAGGCGATGATGGCGCTGACGCTGATGGATCACCTGCTGCGCCATCGCGCCCAGAACGCCGACGTCCACGTCGAGACGCCGCGCCTCGGCCAGCGCTGATCGAGAGTCGCCGTGTGATGTAGCACGATGCCTGCCATCCGGCGGGTGTCGTGATCAAGGCGACTGGTCATCCTGTTGGTGTTTTCGCGATGCTCTGGCCTGCCTTTCTGCCTGATTCCGCGTGTCTTCTTCTTTCTTTTGCTCGCCTTTCTTTTGCTCGTCTTTTTCCCGGGCCTCTTGCTCTTGGTCCTCGGCTTGTCGCTCCTTGACCTTGCGCTGGCGCAACTGCTGACGGTAGCCATAGGTAGCGCTGCGGATCGTTTCGTCGCTCTCAAGGCTGGAGCCCAGTGAGCCGCCGACGGTCGCAATCGAGGTGGCGAACCACGCCAGAGCGGGGAAACTGAGCCAACTGATCGATTGGCTCACCGTCGACTCAAACAGGCTGGACGGCACGAGCAGAATGGCGGCGACGAGAAACAGCAAGAACAGTATCGCGTAGTAGCAGCTGACCCCTGCCGCCAAGGTCAGCACCGTGGTCAGGTTGTAAAGCCGCGTTAGCCGACTCGAGGCGGTATGTTGTTGCGGCTCCCACAACCCGTGATCGACGATCAACCAGACCACCATGGCCGCGATGGCGGCGACCATCAGAATGGCGGAGCGGGAGAACCCGTATGCTGCGCTGAGTTGCCATAGGCCGGGCGAGATCAGGGCATAGGCGCCGGTGGCGAAGGCCACGGCGATGATTCGGCGGAACGCAGGCAGTATCGACCAGGGGCGGTTGGCTCTCATCATGCCGCAGAGCAGTCTGGCATGGCCGCGCCAGCGAGCTGCGCTGACGAAGCGCACCTCGCAGCCGTCTTCACCGCTATCGTTCGATGTCTCGCGCTGGATTGGTGCCAGCCATTCGGCCGGCCCCCAGCTCATCAAGTGCCGCGAGCTACTGTTGCGAATGCCGCTCTGATTCCGCGCCTCGGCGTTACTGTCCAGGTGCTGTTGCTGACGCTCCCGATCCTCATCATCGCTACCGTGATGCATTTCATTGATCAGCTGGAGAATGGCTTCACGCAAACGTCGCTTTAGCGGAGAGGCGCCCAGCGCTGGCTGGGAGATAAGGCTGACGCCCCGGTCTCCGCTGGCTTCGGCGACCGTTAGTCGATCATTCAGAAACAGCGGCAGGTCGGTAATGCAGACCACATAATGCCAGTCCCTGTCACGTTTGAGCTGCGCTGCCTGCTCGATCACATCCGCAGCGCCGTCATCAGCGCCGACAAGCGCATCGGTCACGCACTCGACCTGCCAGTCGTGGCGGTCGTCGGTGTGGCGCTTGAGGAGGTCAGGTAGCTCTCCGGCGATTTGATTGGCAACCCGTTCCGGCAGTTCCGGCGCCGGCACCAGGCCCAGCCGCAGCGGTTTGGTGGCGGCCTCGTCCTGCGCTGCCGAGTGGCTGGGCGCGTCCTGCTCGTCCTGCGCCATGCGAGGCGACTCCTTTTGCTTGAATGAGCGCATCTCGAAGGGATGCGTCTTGAATGGCGGTATCTTGAATACGCGGGGCTAAGCGTAGTCGCTCGGTGTCGGTTTTGGGGTTCGTGCGCTTTCCAGTTCCGCGATCATCGCATGTCCGGCATTGGAGAGCGTGCGGCCCTTGTGCACCAGATAGCCCAGCCGACGCTCGATCGGCGGATGCGACACCGCTAGTACCGCGATCTCCTCGTCGATCATGCTCTCCGGCAGCACGCTCCAGCCCAGACCGATACCCGCCATCATTTTCAGCGTCTCCAGGTAGTTGGTGGAGAGTGCTACATCGATTGCCAGCCCGGCCCGATTGAACGAACCCACCACGATGTCGCGAGTAAACGTGAGCGGCCCCGGCAGTACCGCCGGATAGTTCACCAGTGTCGATAGCGGCAGCTCGCCGCGCGTCGTCAGCGGGTGTTCGGGCGCCGCCACGAAGCGTAGCTGGTCGATCCACACCGGGACCGATTCGACCTGCGGGTTGGGGTGCGGTGACAGCGTCACCACGGCCAGCTCGATCTCGCCGGCGACGACGCCGTGATAGGCCTGCTCGGAATCGAGAAAGCGCAGATCCAGATCGACGTCGGGGTAGCGCTGGGTAAAGGCCTTGAGGATCGGTGGCAGCCGGTGCAGGCCGACGTGGTGGCTGGTGGCGAGCGTCAGACTGCCCTCGACGCTGCCGCTCAGATTGCTCAGCGTCCGGCGACTGTCCTCGACCAGTTGCAGAATCTGCCGTGCGCGGGGCAGCAGCAGCCGACCGGCCTCGGTCAGGCTGACGCGCCGATTGATCCGATCGAAGAGTCGGGCGCCGGTCTGATGTTCCAGCGTGGCGATACGTTTGCTGATTGCTGGCTGGGTCAGATGCAGTTGCTCCCCGGCCAGCGAGAACGACGCCGTATCGGCGACCGCGATAAAAGCCTGCAGGCTCTGGGTGTCCATGGCAGCAATCCCCGACTGATAAATTTGTTAATTCTGTTATGGAATCCAAAGCATAATCAAGATGAATTGATTTTATGAATGAAGGCGCCGTATCTTGGCTATCCAATCATTCGCGGCGTCAGATGACGTCTCGATTCGCAAGCGTTACGTCACACAAGTTGCGAGAGATAGCGTGACGGAGGAGATGACACACATGGCAAGCCAGACGCTCTACGACAAGCTGTGGGCGCAGCATTTGGTGACCCAGCGCGATGACGGTTCCGCGCTGATCTACATCGATCGTCACCTGCTGCACGAAGTCACGTCGCCCCAGGCGTTCGAGGGACTGCGTCTGGCCGGGCGCAAGCCGTGGCGTCGCGATGCCAATCTGGCGACGCCGGACCACAACGTGCCGACCACGCTCAAGGAGCGCAGCGCCGGTAACGCCGGGATTCTCGACGACGTGTCGCGAATTCAGGTGGAAACGCTGGATGCCAACTGCGAGAGCTTCGAGATCGAGGAGTTCCGGATCAACGACGAGCGCCAGGGTATCGTCCACGTGGTCGGGCCGGAACAGGGCGCCACGCTGCCGGGCATGACCGTGGTCTGCGGCGACTCGCACACCGCAACGCACGGCGCCTTCGCCGCGCTCTCTCACGGCATCGGCACCTCCGAAGTCGAGCACGTGCTGGCGACGCAGTGTCTGATCGCCCAGAAGATGAAGAACATGCAGGTGCGCGTCGAGGGCAAGCTGGGGCTCGGCGTCACCGCCAAGGATGTCGTGCTGGCGATCATCGGGCGCATCGGTACCGCTGGCGGCACCGGCTACGCCATCGAATTCGCCGGCAGTGCGATCCGCGATCTCTCCATGGAAGGTCGCATGACGATCTGCAACATGGCGATCGAGGCCGGCGCCCGCGTCGGGCTGGTGGCGGTGGACGACAACACCATCGACTACCTCAAAGGCCGCCCCTATGCACCGACGGCCGAACAGTGGTCGGCGGCGGTCGAGGCGTGGCGGGATCTGGTTTCCGACGAAGGCGCGCATTTCGACAAGATCGTCGAGCTCGACGCCGCCGAGATCGAGCCGCAGGTGACCTGGGGCACCAGCCCGGAAATGGTCGTCAACGTCTCCGCCGAAGTGCCGGATCCGGCCAGCGTCGCCGATGAAACCGTCACCCAGGGCATGGCCCGCGCGCTGGAGTACATGGGGTTGAGCGCCGGACAGAAGATCACCGATATCCAGCTCGACAAGGTGTTCATCGGCTCCTGCACCAACTCGCGGATCGAGGACCTGCGCGAGGCGGCCAAGGTGGCGAGAGGGCGCAAGGTTGCCGACAACATCCAGCTGGCGATGGTGGTGCCCGGCTCCGGACTGGTGAAACGTCTGGCCGAAGCCGAAGGGCTCGACAGGATCTTTGTCGAGGCGGGCTTCGAATGGCGCGAGCCGGGCTGTTCGATGTGTCTGGCGATGAACGCCGACAAGCTGGGCGCCGGCGAGCGCTGCGCGTCGACGTCCAACCGCAACTTCGAAGGACGGCAGGGCTACGGTGGGCGCACCCATCTGGTGAGCCCGGCAATGGCGGCGGCAGCTGCCATCGAAGGCCACTTCGTGGATGTTCGCAGCTATGACTATGATCGCGCCGACGCGATGAGTGCCTGAGGAGGCCAGACAATGAAAAAGTTCGAACGCCTGCAGGGCCTGGTCGCACCGCTCGATCGCGCCAATGTCGATACCGATTTGATCATTCCCAAACAGTTTCTGAAGTCGATCAAGCGCACCGGCTTCGGCCCCAACCTGTTCGATGAGCTGCGCTATCTCGACGAAGGGTACCCGGGCCAGGACGCCACGGGCCGTCCGCTCAATCCGGATTTCGTGCTCAACCAGTCGCGCTATCGCGATGCGCAGGTGCTGCTGGCGCGGCGCAATTTCGGTTGCGGCAGCTCGCGCGAGCACGCGCCCTGGGCGCTGGATGATTTCGGTTTCCGCGTGGTGATCGCGCCGAGCTTTGCCGACATCTTCTACAACAACTCGTTCAAGAACGGGATCCTGTTGATCGCTCTCGACGAGGCCACCGTCGATCGGCTGTTCCAGGAGACCGAAGCCGTGGAAGGCTATCGCCTCGACATCGATCTCGAGGGGCAGACGATCACCACACCGAGCGGCGAGGCGATCCCGTTCGAGGTCGATGCGTTCCGCAAGCACTGCCTGCTGGAAGGGCTCGACGACATCGGCCTGACCCTCGAGCAGTCCGGGGCCATTCGCGATTTCGAGAGCCGCCATCGTCCGGCGAACCCCTGGTTGTTCCGGGATGCCTGACGTGAAAGGGCACGGCGACCACAGCGCCGTCGTCGAGCGCCAGTTCGGAGGCCAGGCTGCGGCTTACCTGTCGAGTCAGGTGCATGCCCAGGGTGAAGAGTTCGCGCAGCTTCGCGAACGCATCGGCCAGCTCGACGCGCCAGTCGATGCGCCTCGCGTGCTGGATCTCGGCTGCGGTGCCGGTCATGTCAGCTTCCAACTTTCGGATCTGGCGGCGGAGGTCGTGGCCTACGACCTGTCGCCGCGAATGCTTGCGGTGGTCGGCGAGGCGGCCATCGAGCGTGGATTCACCAATATCCGCACGGTGCAGGGTATCGCCGAGTCGCTGCCGTTCGCGGACGACAGTTTCGACGTGGTTTGCAGCCGCTTCTCCGCCCACCACTGGCGCGACGTCGGGCTGGCGCTGCGCGAAGCGAGACGGGTGTTGAAGCCGGGTGGGCTGGCGGCATTCATCGACGTCTCGGCGTCCGAGCAGCCGCTGTTCGATAGCTTCCTGCAGACCGTCGAGATGCTGCGCGACACCAGTCATGTGCGCGACTACGCCCCGAGCGAATGGGCGCAGATGGTCGGTGAAGCGGGGCTGGTGATGACGTCCAGCTCGCGCCAGCGCCTGCGCCTGGATTTCGAGACCTGGATTGCGCGGATGCGTACCCCGGATGTGATGCGCGATGCCATTCGCCACCTGCAGCGCGATGTCGGTCAGGAAGTGCGCGATGCCTTCGAGATCAGCGATGACGGCTCCTTCACCACGGATATGCTGGTGCTGTGGGCCACGAAGTGACAAATCAAGGAACACGCTTGAGGACAATGCATGAGTAAGAAGATTCTGGTGTTGCCCGGTGATGGTATCGGCCCGGAAATTACCGCCGAGGCGGTCAAGATTCTGAATGCCTGCCGCGAAGCCGGGCTGGACGCCGAACTGGAAGAGGCGCTGGTCGGCGGTGCCGGCTTTGATGCCGAGGGCGATCCGCTGCCCGAGTCGACGCTAGTCAAAGCCAAGGCGGCGGACGCGATTCTGCTCGGCGCCGTCGGCGGCCCGAAATGGGACACGCTGGAAGATTTGAGCAAGCGCCCCGAGAAGGGCCTGCTGGGACTGCGCAAGAATCTCAATCTGTTCGGCAATCTGCGCCCGGCGCTGCTCTATCCGCAGTTGGCCGAAGCCTCGACGCTGAAGCCGGAAGTGGTTTCCGGGCTCGACATCATGATCGTGCGCGAGCTCACCGGCGGCATCTACTTCGGCCAGCCGCGCGGCATCGAGGAGCGTAACGGCGAGCGCGTCGGTTTCAACACCTACGTCTATTCCGAGTCCGAGATCGAGCGCATCGGCCGCGTCGCCTTCGAGATGGCGCAGAAGCGTGGCAAGAAGCTCTGCTCGGTGGACAAGGCCAATGTGCTCGAAGTCACCATTCTGTGGCGCGAAGTGATGAACCGCCTGGCGCCGGAATATCCCGACGTCGAGCTGTCGCACATGTACGTCGACAACGCCGCCATGCAGCTGGTGCGCGCGCCCAAGCAGTTCGACGTGGTGGTCACCGGCAACATGTTCGGCGACATTCTCTCCGACGCCGCCGCCATGCTCACCGGTTCGATCGGCATGCTGCCATCGGCGTCGCTCAACGAGCGTCAGCAGGGCATGTACGAACCCTGCCACGGTAGCGCGCCGGATATCGCCGGTCAGGGCCTGGCCAATCCGCTGGCGACGATTCTGTCGGTGGCGATGATGCTGCGCTATTCGCTGGGGGAGCCTCAGCTTGCCGAGCGCATCGAGCGCGCTGTCGGTCAGGTGCTGGATCAGGGCCTGCGCACGGCGGATATCGCCTATCCGGGCACCCGCCAGGTTTCCACCAGCGAAATGGGGGATGCGGTACTGGCGGCATTCGCCGAGGCCTGAGCGCGTCGCCATCGGACGGAACTTCGCCGCCGATGCGCTATAATGCGCTTTCAAGATTGACAGGATGCGACGACTCGAACGGGTCGTCGTGTCGATTCAGGACATTCAAAAACGCTTCGGGGTACGCCAACTATGTTGAAAGTCGGATTCGTCGGCTGGCGCGGGATGGTCGGTTCCGTGCTGATGCAGCGCATGCTGGACGACAACGATTTCGCCGGGATCGAGCCGGTGTTCTTCTCCACCTCCCAGGCCGGCCAGGCCGGGCCGAGCATCGGCGTCGACGTACCGGCATTGAAGGACGCCAACGATATCGAGTCGCTCAAGGCGATGGACGTGATCGTCACCTGTCAGGGCGGCGACTACACCGGCGCGGTCTACAAGCCGCTGCGCGAGGCCGGCTGGAAAGGCTACTGGATCGACGCGGCCAGCACGCTGCGCATGGCGGACGAGGCGACCATCGTGCTCGACCCCGTCAACCGTCAGGTGATCGACGCGCAGTTGGCCAAGGGCGCCAGGACTTTCGTCGGCGGCAACTGCACTGTCAGCCTGATGCTGATGGGCCTGGGTGGGTTGTTCGAGGCCAACATGATCGAGTGGATGACCTCGATGACCTATCAGGCCGCTTCGGGTTCCGGCGCCAAGCACATGCGCGAACTGATCGGACAGATGGGCGCGTTGCATTCGGCGGTCGCCAAGGATCTGGCGACGCCGTCCAGCGCGATTCTGGATATCGACCGCGATGTCACCGCCAACATGCGCGGCAGTCAGTTCCCGGTCGATAACTTCGGCGCGCCGCTGGCCGGCAGCCTGTTGCCGTGGATCGACAAGGCGATGGACAACGGCCAGAGCAAGGAAGAGTGGAAAGGCGGCGTCGAGACCAACAAGATTCTCGCCACCGGTGCCAACCCGATCCCCATCGATGGGCTTTGCGTGCGAATCGGCGCGATGCGCTCGCACAGTCAGGCCTTCACCATCAAGCTCAGGCAGGACGTCCCGATCGACGAGATCGAGGACCGGCTGGCCAAGCACAATGACTGGGTCCAGGTCGTGCCCAACGAGAAGGACGCGACCCTCGAGCAGCTGACCCCGGCGGCGGTCAGCGGCACCTTGACCATCCCGGTGGGGCGTCTGCGCAAGCTCGCCATGGGCGGTGAGTACCTGACCGCGTTCAGCGTTGGCGACCAGCTGTTGTGGGGCGCTGCCGAGCCGCTCAAGCGAATGCTCAAGATTCTGCGCGAACGCGCCTGAGCATCATTCGAGTTTCGCCAAGCCCTGTCAGCAAAGCTGGTAGGGCTTTTTGCGCTTATGCCGGCCCTTGGCGTTCGAGTTGCTCCACCGCGCCAACTTGTTACGCAATGTTAAAGTTTACTGAGCGCTTGCCGATGAGGGAGTCGATAAGGACTCCACTGCGAGGGCGGGAAACGACATGCGGCAATGGCTCACATTCGTGGTTGGCTGGCTCTGTTTGACGCTGGCGTCGTCGGTTCACGCGCTCGGCGTCGGTGAACCGCAACAGCTTTCGCCGCTCAACCGGCCATTGTATGTCGTGTTGCCGCTGACCGATGGCAGCGGCATCGAAGCGTCGCAGATATCGGTGACGATCGCCGACGATGCCGCCTATCGCCAGTCCGGGCTGACCCGGAGTGCGTTGACGGATACGGTGTCGGCCAAGGTCGTGCGAGAAGGCAGTGCGCTCAGCGTGGTGCTGGAAAGCCCACGCCGCGTCAAGGAGCCCTTTCTCGATCTGCTGATGGTCGTCACCTGGCCGGCGGGACAGTGGCAGCGGGAGATTTCACTGCTGTTCGACCCGGTCGATTACGCCAGTACTCCGCCCTTGATCGAGGGCGATCGCAGCCACTCGCCACGCCGCCAGGCGGTAGCATCGTCGGCGACCGATGCCATGCCGGTATCCGTCGCCGTTACCGGGAATAGGTCTCTAGGGCAGGCCCGGCGCGGATCGTCGGCTTGGCCCGGGCAGGTGATCGTTCGCCCCGGAGACTCGCTGTCGACGTTGGCGGCCTCGCTGCTGCCGAAGCCCGGCGTGAGCCGTCAGTCGCTGATGGTGGCGCTGTTCCAGTCCAACCCTGCGGCTTTCGTTCAGGGTGACATCGATCGACTGCGCGTGGGGGTCAGTCTCGACGTGCCGGCGTCCGACGACGTCGCCGCAATGTCTCGGCGCGACGCCGCCGCGACCCTCGCCGGGCTATCGAGAACCGAAGACGGCCGGCCGCTCATCGACATCGTGGGTCAGAGGGCGACTTCGGCGACATCCGGCACGGCGATCTCGTCCGCGGCCGGTGACTCATCCGGCTCGCAGCTCTCGGCGCGGCTCGCGACGCTGCAGCAGCAGGTATCCGACCTTGACGCCGAAACCGAGCGTCAGCGCGCGACGATCGCCAGCTTGCAGGCCGAGCGCGACGCGCTGCAGGGCGCACTGGCCGCCGTCGGTACGCCACCGGCGGCGGCCGACGTGGCAAGATCTGACCAATCGGGCGTCGGTGGATCTGGCTCTGATGAGTCGCCCTCTGATCGACAAAGCGTCAAGGACACGATGGTCAAGGTGGCGACATCGGCAGTCGTTGCCGATGCCGCGGCGGCGACCCCGGGGGCGCCGCCGTCATCATCATGGTCGCAGCGTCTGCTGGAAAATCTCGACTGGATCGGCGGTGCGATATTGATCCTGTTGCTGGGGCTATGGGCCTGGCAACGCCGCCGTCAACGCGCCGGCCACGTCGAAACATCATCGTCGTCCTTGTCATCGGCGACGCCAGCGTCCAAGACGTCACCGGCCGAGACGTTGTCGAAGCCGGCAGCCGCGTCGCGCCGTCCCGTCGCCGGCGATTCCGATTCCGCCTCGATCAGTCAGGCCGATATCTATATGGCCTACGGCCGTCATGCGGAAGCGCGCGACTGGCTTCGACGGCAGCTGGCGCAGGCCGAAGATGCGCATCTCCGTCTGGGGCTGCTGAGAGCGCTGGGCGAACTGCGGGAGATGGAGGCGTTGGATGAGACGCTAGCCGGCTTTGGCGATGACGCCTCGCCGGAGCAGCGTCGCGAAGGGCAGGCGTTGGTCGACGATTACCGCGCGCGATACGTCGAGGAGAGCTGGCAGGAAGCGACGGCAGTCGACGCCGAAGCTGAGGCCGAGGAGAGGCGCGCTGGCGAGAACTCGGACGAGGACAAAAACGCGAACAGGAACGAGTTCGACAACCATCATGTCTGGAGCGGCAACGCGCGAGACGTCGATGCGCTGTTCGAGTCCCAGGCCGCGTCACCCGAGATGCACGCCGCCGATTTTCGACTTCCGGCCCGCGATAATCGACAGGAGCCGGTATCAGGGCTGTTCGATGATGACTGGTCAGGCTCGCCGGAGATGGCGGAAACGTCGTTGACGGCTCCGAGTATCGATTACCAAGCGCCGACGCTGGAGTTGAACGTCACCGCCGACGACGAAATACTGCCATCTGCTTCCGGTTCATCTCCCGCACGGGACGCGTCATCCGCAGTGGCGAACGAGACGCCGCCACGGTCGACCCTCGATTTTTCGGCGCTCTCTCTCGAGCCCGTTGAAATGGAGAGCGTTGACGACGACCCGCAAGCCGCACCGCTCGACGGTCACGCGTCCTGGAACGCGGGTCGCGACGGCGGCGCACACAGCGCGCACGGGGCGGTTTCGAGGCCTCCGACCAACAAGCCTTCGGGTGGACTGCGCAACGTTCCCGCAGAGTGGGACGTTGAGGCGCTGGAATTCCAGTCGTCGCATCGGGATAATGAGTGCCCCTAACGACTTTGGGCTGCACAGGTTTCGATGGCGTTTTTCTCCCGGCAGGACGACAACCAGCCACTGAGCGGCCGCATGGCCCTTGGCGTCGAGTACGATGGCACGCATTACTGCGGCTGGCAGCGCTTGCGCCACGCCGCCTCGGTGCAGGGCGCGCTCGAGACCGCATTGAGCAAGATCGCCGACGCGCCGGTGCGTGTTCTCTGCAGCGGGCGAACCGATAGCGGCGTCCATGCCACGCGTCAGATCGTTCACTTCGATGCGCCGGTGCTGCGGTCCCAGAAAGCGTGGCTCTACGGTGCCAATGCCAAATTGCCGCGGGATATCGCAGTGCGCTGGTTGACCCCGATTGCCGACGACTTTCATTCGCGGTTCTCGGCACTGGCCAGGCGTTACCGCTACGTCATTCTCAACCAGCCGACGCGACCGGTCATGGAGCGTCACAACGTCACCTGGTGTCGAGAGCCGCTGGATGCCGATCGCATGCATCGGGCCGCCCAGGCGTTGATCGGCGAGCACGATTTCTCGAGCTACCGGGCGGCCAGCTGTCAGTCGAACGTTCCCATTCGTCATCTACACTTCATCGACGTCCGTCGTTTCGGGCCGCTGGTGATGATCGACGTCCAGGCCAACGCATTTCTTCACCACATGATTCGCAACCTTGCCGGCGTGCTGGTGGCGGTCGGCCGTGGCGACCAGGACGAGGACTATCCGGCACGCCTGTTGGCGCTGCGGGATCGCAGGCATGGCGATGTCACCGCGCCGGCCTGCGGGCTGCATTTCGTCGATGTACGCTACGATGAGCGCTTCGAGCTGCCGGAAGAACCGGTGGGGCCGAATCTGCTGGCCTTCCTGGGTGAGTGGACCGGCGAACGTGGCGAGATACCCGACACCCCGCTGATGCGCCGCCGGCGGGTGTGGCCGAAGTGGATCGATGACCAGGGGCGGGTCGTCGACCACCATCCCCAGGCGGATCTGGAGGTTTCTTCATGAACCCGGTCAGAATCAAGATATGCGGCATGACCCGCCGCGAAGACATCGCCGTGACCGTCGCCGCCGGGGCCGATGCGCTGGGTTTCGTGATGTGGGACGGCAGCGCGCGGGCGATCGATACCGATACGCTGGCGGCACTGAGTGCTACGGTGTCGCCCTTCGTGACGCGTGTGGGTCTGTTCGTCGACCCGAGCGTTGCGGATGTCGAGGTCTGCCTACCATATCTCGATCTGCTGCAGTTTCATGGCGACGAATCGCCAGATTTCTGCGCGCGCTTCGGCAAGCCCTGGATCAAGGCGCTACGCATGCGTGACGAGCTAGATCTCCACGCCGCGGCGGCAACCTATGCCGGCGCCGGTGCCCTGTTGCTCGATGCCTATCGTCCCGGCGTTCCGGGTGGCACAGGCGAGACGTTCGACTGGCGCCGCATCCCCGGCGATCTGGCAAAACCTGTTATCCTCGCTGGGGGGTTGACGCCGGACAACGTTGCCGACGCGGTGGCGCAGGTACGACCCTATGCGGTCGATGTTTCCGGCGGGGTCGAGGCGCTGGGTGCCGCAGAGCCCCATGACGTGACCGCTGCGGTCGACGCCAACGATGCCGTTCACGCCGCGACAACCCAGAAAGGCATCAAGGACCCGCTGCGGGTCCGCGCCTTCTGCGAACGGGTGCAGGCAGTCAACGCCTCGCTCGTGGGGGCGCCGTCCGCGGCCGACTCCCTTGCTCCCCATTCATCCGCCACATCATGAGGGTCCCTTCGTGAGCCGATTCCACGACTTGACGCAACTTCCGGACGCTCGCGGCCACTTCGGCCCTTACGGTGGCCGCTTCGTTTCCGAGACCCTGAGTTTCGCCCTCGAAGAGCTCGAGACCATCTACGCGAGCCTCAAGGACGATCCCGAATTCCAGGCCGAGTTCGACCGTGATCTGAAGCATTACGTCGGCCGGCCGTCGCCGCTCTATCACGCCGAGCGCTGGTCTCGCGAGATCGGCGGCGCCCAGATCTGGCTCAAGCGCGAAGATCTGAATCACACCGGCGCGCACAAGGTGAACAACACCATCGGTCAGGCCCTGCTGGCCAAGAAGTCCGGCAAGCCCCGAGTGATCGCCGAGACCGGCGCCGGCCAGCACGGCGTCGCCACGGCCACGGTCGCCGCGCGGCTGGGGCTCAAGTGCGAAATCTACATGGGCGCCGAAGACGTCGAGCGTCAGAAGCTCAACGTCTACCGCATGCATCTGCTGGGCGCCAAGGTGGTGCCGGTGGAGTCCGGCTCGCGCACGCTTAAGGACGCGATGAATGAAGCGCTGCGTGACTGGGTGACCAACGTCGACGACACCTTCTATATCATCGGCACAGTGGCGGGGCCGCATCCGTATCCGATGCTGGTGCGTGACTTCAGCGCCATCGTCGGCCGCGAAGCGCGCCAGCAATCGCTGGAACAGATCGGCCGGCTGCCGGACGCGCTGGTTGCCTGTGTCGGTGGCGGTTCCAACGCCATGGGGCTGTTTTACCCGTTCGTCGAGGATGACGATGTCATCATGTATGGCGTCGAGGCCGGCGGTGAAGGCGTTGCCACCGGACGCCACGCCGCGCCGTTGACCGCCAACGCGCCGCGCGGCGTGCTGCACGGCAACCGGACCTACCTGATGTCCGACGAAGGTGGTCAGGTCGCCGATACGCAGTCGATCTCCGCCGGCCTGGATTACCCCGGCGTGGGTCCCGAGCATGCGCTGTGGAAGGATGTCGGCCGCGTCCGTTACGTGGCGGCGGACGACAACGAGGTGCTGGCGGCGTTCCGCGAGTTGACGCTGGTCGAGGGCATCATGCCGGCTCTGGAATCCGCGCATGCCCTGGCACACGCCAAGAAGCTGGCGGGGGAGATGTCGCCGGACCAGCATATCGTCGTCAACCTTTCCGGCCGTGGCGACAAGGATATTCACACCGTCGCCAAACTCGACGGCATCGAATTTTGACTGGGGTCGACATGAATCGAACCGTATCCAACCGCATCGACCGGCGTTTCGCGGCGCTCAAGGCCCAGGGTCTCACGGCGCTCATTCCCTATATCACCGCTGGCGACCCGGCGCCCGCGCACACGGTCGATTTCATGCACGCCTGCGTGGAAGCCGGTGCCGATGTGATCGAGCTCGGCGTACCGTTCTCCGATCCGATGGCCGACGGCCCGGTGATCCAGAAGGCCTGCGAGAGAGCGCTCAAGCACGGTACGCGACTGCAGCACGTGCTGGAGATGGTCGCCGAGTTTCGCCAGCGCGACGATGACACGCCAGTGGTGCTGATGGGGTATCTCAATCCCATCGAGCGGATGGGCTACGACGTCTTCACGCGTCAGGCCCAGGCTTCCGGCGTCGACGGCGTACTGGTGGTCGACATGCCGCCTGAAGAGGCTGGCGACAACGCCGCGCTGTTCGCCGAACACGGGCTGCAGTCGATTTTCCTGCTGGCGCCGACGACCTCCGACGCGCGAGCCAAGGCGATCTGCGAGCATGGCGAAGGCTATCTCTACTACGTATCGCTCAAGGGTGTGACCGGAGCCGCCACGCTGGATGCCGACGCCGTCGGCGAGCAGCTGGCAAAGCTTCGTCGCGTCACCGAGCTGCCGCTATGCGTCGGTTTCGGCATTCGCGACGGCGCTACCGCGGCGGCCATCGGCCGGGTTGCCGACGGTGTGATCGTGGGTAGCGCGCTGGTTGGCCGTATCGCCGAGCGCGCCGATGACCCGGCGTCGATACCCGCCGCGCTGAAGTCGATTCTCGGCGAAATGCGCGAAGCGCTCGACCGTGAGGCGGCCCAATGAGGCGACGCCGTCGATTTGATATCATTCGGTATTCGAAGTCTGCGTGACAGCCGTTTTCGTGATGGCTTTGGTTACCACTTTCTCTTTTGGCAAATAGGGAATCGTTCCTGACATGAGCTGGCTAGACAAGATCGTCCCGTCGATGAGCCGCACCCAGCGCAACGACCGCCGCGCCAGCGTGCCGGACGGCCTGTGGCGCAAGTGCCCGAACTGTGAAGCGGTGCTCTATCTCCCCGAGCTGGAAAAGCACCAGAACGTTTGCCCCAAGTGTCAGCATCATCTGCGGCTGACAGCGCGCAAGCGCCTCAACTGGTTCCTCGATGCCGAAGGGCGTGAAGAGATCGCGGGCGATCTTCAGCCGAACGATCGACTCAAGTTCCGCGATTCCAAGAAGTACAAGGATCGCCTGACGTCGGCCCAGAAAGCGACCGACGAGAACGATGCGCTGATCGCCATGCGCGGCACGCTCGATGGCCTGCCCGTGGTGGCGGTGGCGTTCGAGTTTTCGTTCATGGGCGGCTCCATGGGTGCCGTGGTCGGCGAGAAGTTCGTGCGAGCCGCTACGCTGGCGCTCGAGAACGAGATCCCGCTGGTCTGCTTTGCCGCTTCCGGTGGCGCGCGCATGCAGGAAGCGCTGTTCTCGCTGATGCAGATGGCCAAGACCTCCGCGGCGCTGGAGAAGCTCAAGCTGGCGGGTGTGCCCTACATCTCCGTGCTGACGGATCCGGTCTTCGGCGGTGTCTCGGCCTCGCTGGCGATGCTGGGCGATCTCAACGTGGCGGAACCCAACGCGCTGATCGGTTTTGCCGGTCCTCGCGTCATCGAGCAGACCGTGCGCGAAACGTTGCCGGAAGGCTTCCAGCGCAGCGAATTTCTGCTCGAGCACGGCACCGTCGACATGATCGTTTCGCGGACCGAGCTGCGTGAGCGGCTGGGCAGCATTCTGCGCAAGCTGACGCATCAGCCGGCGATCGGTCAGGCGGCAGAAGAATCGCCGGATTTCTCGCCGCTGACCGAAGAACCGAAAGCTTCCCAGGCACCGCGTTAAGGGCTCTTCATTAATGAGCGCCACCCTCAACGACTGGCTGACGCGTCTTGAGCGTCAGCATCCCGTCGCCATCGATATGGGGCTCGATCGGGTGGCGGTCGTCGCCGCCCGGCTGGGTTTGAGCGACCGGCCGATTGCGCAGCGCGTGGTGGCCGTTGCCGGAACCAACGGCAAGGGTTCCACCGTGGCCATGCTCGAACGGCTGGCGCGGGCGCACGGCCTGACCACGGCCAGCTATACCTCGCCTCATCTGCTGCGCTACAACGAGCGTCTCTGTTTCGACGGCGTGGCGGCCGATGACGCCACCCTGATCGACGGCTTCGAACGTGTCGAGACGGCACGCCTGGCCGGCGAGCCCATCAGTCTGACCTATTTCGAAGCGGGCACGCTGGCAGCGCTGGTGGCGATCAGTGAGGCCCGTCCCGATCTCGCCATTCTCGAAGTCGGACTTGGCGGGCGCCTGGATGCGGTCAACGTGATCGACAGCGATGTCGCCGTCATCACTACCATTGCTCAGGATCATGCGGATTTTCTCGGCACCGATCTCGACGGGATCGGCTTCGAGAAAGCCGGCATCCTGCGGCAGTCGAAGCCGGCGGTGCTCGGTAGCCGTGAATTGCCCGCCAGTATCTCGCAGCGGATCGAAGCGCTGGCCGTGAACGATTACTGGCTCGGCCGGGATTTCGATCATGTCGAGGGCGGCGATGGGACGTGGCGCTGGCAGGGCCGAGCGGGTTCGGGCGATCGCTATCACCTCGATAGCTTGCCCGATCCCGGCCTGCCGCTCGACAATGCCGCCGTCGCGCTTCAG
This sequence comes from Salinicola sp. MH3R3-1, assembly GCF_001937155.1. Lineage (NCBI taxonomy): Bacteria > Pseudomonadati > Pseudomonadota > Gammaproteobacteria > Oceanospirillales > Halomonadaceae > Salinicola > Salinicola sp. MH3R3-1. The sequence goes on from NZ_MSDP01000008.1 coordinate 87,021, forward strand.
ACGCTGGACCTCTGCGGTGTGACGCCGCGGACTGCCGAGTCCCGAATGGCGATGTCCGATGTTGGGCTGGCTGGCAGGCTGCAGTGGCAAGGGGATTGGTGCTTTGACGTGGCCCATAATCCTCACGCAGCTCGATATGTGGCCTCGCGCCTCGCGCGGCGTCCGCAGCCTGCGCGGCGTATCGGCCTGCTCGGTGTGCTCAAGGACAAGGACGCCGAAGCGCTGGTCGAAGCACTGCAACCCGTGATCGATGTGTGGCTGCCGGTGGGACTGCCGGGACCGCGGGGTCGTTCAGGCGAGGAGCTGGCTGAAATCATCGCTTGCGTGGGCGCGCAGGCGTTGTCACCGGCCTCGTCCCCGGCAGCGGCCGTCGACTGGTTGCTATCTCGGCTTGCCCCCGATGAAGAAGTGTTAGTATGCGGTTCGTTTCTGACTGTCGCTGGCGCGCTCGAAGCGTTCCAGACGCCACGGGATGACGAATTGCGGTGAAGTCGATCACTGGCTGTCGAAGCCTGTCTAAGGAGTTCCAGGTGCTATCAAGGAGGTCCAGGTCCTATGAAATATGGATGGCGTGAACGTATCAGCGGCGCGGTCATACTCGTCGCATTGGGGGCCATTTTTCTGCCGATGCTGTTCGATGACCCCGAGCCGCGTCAGCAGGAGCCCGGGCCCGTCATGGTCATCGAGCAGCCGGTCGGTGGCGGAGAAACGCGTCAGCGCATCATCGAGTCGCCACAGCCTCCGACCTCGGTCGCCGACGGTGGTAGCCAAGGCTCGGGTAGCCAGAGTTCGGGTAGCCAGGGTTCTGGTAATCCGGACAGCGCCAGCAGGAATTCCAGCGATGACCGTGTCGGCAGCAACCCGGTGCCCGAGCCGGATACTCGCAGCCAGTTGAATGCCGGTAGCGAAGATTCGTTCGGCAAGGGGAATGCTGCCACCGGCAGCGGTAGTTCGGACGACCCGATCGCTGATATCTCGCAGGCCGAGCAGACGCAGCCCGAACCGGAACCGAGCAAACCGGCCTCGACGCAGCAGCCTTCGACGCAGCAGGCGTCTACGCCGGAACGCACTTCGGCGAGCAGCGACGGCGGCTGGGTGGTACAGGTCGGCAGTTTCGGCCAGTCCGGCAACGCCACACGACTGGCGGCGAAGCTCAAGGATCAGGGCTTTACGGCCTATTCGCAGCCCCGGGACAATAATCTGACCACGGTGTACGTCGGGCCTTTCGAGTCGTCGGACGCGGGCGAGAAAGCTCGCGCCGAGCTCAAGCAGGCGGCCAACATCCAAGGGCTGCTGATCCGCAAACCGGGTAGCTGATGACATTGACCTGGCTCGACTATGCCTTCCTGCTGGTATTGACGGTATCGATGCTGGCAGGTTTCATGCGCGGCCTGGTGAGGGAGGCGTTGGGACTTGGTGCCTGGATCGTGGCGCTGCTCGCGGCACGGGTCTTCGCCAAACCGATCGCCGATCTGCTGGAACCCTACATCTCGCATCCCGATGCGCGACTGGTACTGGGGTTCGTGCTGGTCATCTTCATCGTGGTGATGATCTGCGGTTTCATCATCCGGCTGCTCAATGCGGCGATCGAATGGGTCGGCATGGGCTTTTTCAACCGCGTGGCCGGGGCGATCTTCGGTCTGGCTCGCGGTGCGGCGATTCTGATTATCGTCACGGTGGTCATCGGGCTGACACCGCTGACGCAGCTGGGAGCGTGGCAACAGGCGCAGTTGCGACCGTCGTTCGAATCGCTACGCGAATGGGCGGTCGTGCAGTTGCAGAGTTGGGATGTCGATGCCACGGCCGCCGAGGACGCCATGCGGCAGTTGCCGATGACGCTGCCGGGAAGCGACAGCGCTTTACCCAGACCTTCACACAGATCTTCATACAACTCTTCATCCAGCTCTTCATACAGTCGGGACGGGAAAGGAGTGACGATTGACGTTCCTGTTCCGGCCGAGAAACCGGCTCCCTGAAAGGGGCGCGACCAAGCGAGGTAAGGCGGCATGTGCGGTATCGTAGGCCTCATGGCCAATGAAGCGGTCAATCAGTTGATCTATGACGCGTTGACGGTTTTGCAGCACCGCGGACAGGATGCCGCCGGCATGATGACCTGGGATGAGGGTCGCTTTCTGCTGCGCAAGAACAACGGGCTGGTGCGTGACGTGTTTCATACGCGTCACATGAAGCGTCTGCAGGGCCATGTGGGTATCGGCCATGTGCGCTACCCGACCGCCGGAACGGCGAGCGAGGCCGAATCCCAGCCGTTCTACGTCAATTCCCCCTATGGCATCACGTTGGCCCACAACGGCAATCTGACCAACTCCGACCAGCTCAAGCAGGAGCTGTTCTCCTCGGACCTGCGTCATATCAACACCAGCTCCGATTCCGAGGTGCTGCTCAACGTGTTTGCCCACGAGTTGGGCAAGCAGGGCGTGACATTGACGCCGGAAGACATCTTCGATGCCGTTCGGCGCGTCCACCGTCGTTGCAGTGGCGGCTACGCTGCCGTGTCGATCATCAACGGCTTTGGCCTGGTGGCGTTTCGTGATCCGCACGGTATCCGCCCGGTGGTCTACGGCACCCGTGAGACCGCGGAGGGCCAGGACGTGATGATCGCCTCCGAATCGGTGGCGCTCGACGTGGCCGGCTTCGAACTGGTGCGGGATCTGGCGCCGGGCGAGGCGATCTTCGTCGACATGGATAACAATATCCATACCCAGCTGTGTGCCGAGAAGTCGCGTCTGACGCCGTGTATCTTCGAGCACGTCTATCTGGCGCGGCCCGATTCCATGCTCGACGGTGCCTATGTTTACGGCACCCGGATGCAGATGGGCCGCAAGCTGGGCGATCGCATCCAGCGCGAATGGCCGGATCACGACATCGACGTGGTGATCCCGATTCCCGATACCTCGCGGACCACGGCGCTGGAACTGGCCCAGCACATCGGAGTGACCTTCCGCGAAGGCTTCATGAAGAACCGCTATATCGGCCGGACGTTCATCATGCCGGGCCAGACCCAGCGCAAGAAGTCGGTCCGCCAGAAGCTCAACGCCATTGCCAGCGAATTCGCCGGCAAGAACGTGATGCTGGTGGACGACTCGATCGTGCGCGGGACGACCTGCAAGCAGATCATCCAGATGGCGCGGGACGCCGGCGCCAACAAGGTCTATTTCGCCTCGGCGGCACCGGCGGTGCGCTATCCCAACGTCTATGGTATCGACATGCCGGTGGCCACCGAACTGGTCGCTCACGGGCGTACCGATGCCGAAGTCGGTGAGCTGATCGGCGCTGATCGGCTGATCTACCAGGATCTGGAGGATCTCAAGGCGGCCTGCCGCGAGGTCAATCCGGCGCTCGACGATTTCGACTGTTCGGTGTTCGACGGCAACTACGTCACCGGCGATGTCGACGATGCCTATCTGGCGGCGCTGGAAGCGGCACGAAACGACGCCGCCAAATCCGGTCGCGAGAGCCTCAACGCCGTCGTCGATCTGCATAATGATAGCGAAGACGACTGATAGCCCAGACGATTGAACCTTTCGGCCCGGTGATACCTTGACCGGGTCCTGTCTTTTCGGGAGCTGCTGGATGAGTTTTGACGACGATCTCACGCCGGGGTTGGAAACGCCGGGCTCGGAAACATTAGGCCTGGAGACGCTGGCCATTCGCGCGGGGCATGAGCGTACTCACGAGCAGGAGCACGGCGAGCCGATCTTCCCGACATCCAGCTTCGTCTACGGCAGCGCGGCGGAAGCGGCGCGCAAGTTCAAGGGCGAGGAGCCCGGCAACGTCTACTCCCGCTTCACCAACCCGACAGTGCGCAACTTCGAACAGCGTCTGGCTGCCCTCGAGGGCGGCGAACGTTGCGTTGCCACCAGCTCGGGGATGGCGGCGATTCTCTCAACCGTGTTGGCGTTGCTGAAAGCCGGCGACGAGGTGATCGTCTCGCGTTCGGTGTTCGGTTCGACCATTGCCCTGTTCGACAAGTATCTGGCCAAGTTCGGCGTCGTGCCGCGCTATGTCGAGTTGAACGATCTGGCGCAATGGGAAGCGGCGATCACGCCCAATACCCGGCTGCTGTTCGCCGAGACGCCTTCCAATCCGCTCAACGAGCTGGTCGACGTCGCGGCGCTGGCCGAGCTGGCGCACCGACACGGCGCTTGGCTTGCGATCGACAACTGCTTCCTGACCCCCGTTTTGCAGCGGCCGCTGGATCTGGGTGCCGATCTGGTCATTCACTCCGCCACCAAGTATCTCGATGGTCAGGGGCGGGCGATCGGCGGCGCCGTGGTGGGTCGCAACGCCGAGCTCGAGCAGCTTTACGGCGTGGTGCGCACCTGTGGTCCGTGCATGAGTCCGTTCAACGCCTGGATATTTCTCAAGGGCCTGGAAACGCTCAGCCTGCGCATGGATGCCCATAGTCGCAATGCGCTGGCATTTGCCCAATGGCTCGAATCCCAACCTGCCATCGAGCGTGTCTATTACAGCGGCCTCGAGAGCCATCCCCAGCACGCATTGGCCAAGCGTCAGCAGAAGGGATTCGGCGCCGTCATGGGCATCGAGGTGAAGGGCGGCCAGGAGGCCGCATGGAAGGTCATCGACAATACGCGCGTGATGTCGATTACCGGCAATCTGGGCGACGTCAAGACGACGATCACTCATCCCGGCACGACTACCCATGGCCGTCTCACCGACGAACAGCGCGCCTCCGCCGGTATCCGTGACGGCTTGATCCGCATCGCGGTCGGGCTGGAAACGCTGGATGATCTCAAGGCCGATCTCGAACGGGGTCTGAAGCTGCTGTAGCTGTCGGCTCGGGTTCGACCCGGCGTCTTCGACCCGTGGTCTTCGGCAAGCCGTTACTGACCTGGGCAAAGGCCGCAACGGCGGGATTCAGATTGCAGACGAAGCTCTGGCGTTTTCGCTGGGGCTTTGTCGTGTCTGGGCTTTGTCGTTTCTGGGCTTTGTCATTTCTGGACGTCGACAGCCGGCGGGCTATTTCTCTGTATTCCCATCTCTGTCTATTGATCGTGCATAGGGCCATACTGGTTGTCGCGTCAGCTTGACCGTCTGATGAATCAGTTCGTAGCCCAGCAGTCGGGTTGGCAACATTGGCTGTAGGTTTGTGAGGAATAGGTCATGAGTAAAGGACAGGACAGCAAGAAAAACGCCAAGAAGAAACCTCTACTGACAGCGAAAGAGAAGAAGGCTGCAAAAGCGTCAAAGAAAGCGACAACCAATGTGTTGGGTAATTAGCGCTGGCTTAGCCATCGATTCTTCGATGGCTTTATTCTGAATATCCATCCCCATTTCGAGCGCTGCCTTCACGCGTTACCCAGATAACGCGTCACTTCCCGGCGGTCGCGGCGATGCTTCCAGCGCCGAACCCAGCGACCGCGACACCACAGCGAACCGCGCCAGGCGATATCGCGCAGGTCACCCAGATTAAGCGCCTTCCAGCGTTCGAACTGATCATAGTGAAGCGTGCGGGCTTCCCCGCTGATCGCCTGACTCAGTGATTCCAGCAGCAGGGCGGCACGCTCTCGCGCCGTCGGCATCTCGGCGAGTCCGGCGGGATTCTCTCTCGCCAGAAACAGGCATGGGTCCTGTTGGCTGCGCAGCCTCGTATCGACGGCAAACCCGCCGCTCTCGTCGCGGGTCAGGTTGAACAATGCCAGCGCCGGCGACGGTCGTAGATGATCGGTCACCAGCAGCAGGTCGGCATCGACCGCGCTGCCGTCGTCCAGAATCAACTGATTGCGATCATAGCGGGTCGCCGTTGCTACCAGCTCCAGACGCAGCCCTCGACGAAGGAGTCTTTGCATCAACCAGCGGTTGGCGCGTCGGCAGGCGCCGGGGATAGGGCGACGGTCGTTGTCGATCAGCGTGACCGGCAGCCGGCGGCCGTAGCGCTCGCCCAGCGCCAGCAGGTTGGCCGCGAGTTCGACACCGGCCGGGCCGTCACCGATGACCGCAACGCTGGGCAGATCGGCTGCCGCATCGGCAAGTTGCGTTTCCAGTCGCTGGCGTAACGACCACAGGTCGTCGGCCGAGGCGGTGAATACACCCTTGGCGGTGTAGAAGCCGGGAATGGCATGTTCGTCGACGACCGGGGGGAGATCGACCGATAGCCAGTCATAGTCGAGCTGACGACCATCATCGAGCGTGATCCGGCGATGCTGCCGATCGACTTCCAGCACTTCCGCCACAAGATGGGTGCCACCGTGGACGGCGATACGAGCCGCGGGCAGGCGGACATCATCGAGCTGCCACTCGCCGCCGAGCATGCCGCCGAGCCAATCGGGGAAGGCGAAGTCCTGCCGCGTCACCAGTGTCACGTTGGCGCCTTGCCGAGCGAGACGTTGGGCATGGGCGGCAATGTGAAGATGGCAATCACCGTTGCCGACGAGTACGACGTTGGCTTGCCGAGTACCGGATTGACCCGGAGCGGAGCGATCTTTATCGGGAAGCGCCGAGCGGCGGTGATCGGTAGATGACGGCTGAGTTTCTGGCATGCCTCGATCCGGGCAGGAAGTCGAACTTCAGTCTAGCATGGAGAGCGGGTGGGGCTTGAAGACGTCGTTTTTCGTCTGCACTTCTTCAGTCGTCGTTCGGCCCCATCGATCTCGAATCCAAGGAGAATGTTCATGGCACGTCATATTCTGCCGCAACCCGGCCTGGGAACCTATCGCCTCAAGGAACAGGCGGTGATCGATTCGGTGACCTCGGCGCTCGAGCTCGGCTATCGCCACCTCGACAGCGCTCAGATGTACGAAAACGAAGTCGCCGTGGGCAAGGCGATTCGGCAAAGCGGCATTGCTCGGGACGAGCTGTTCATCACGACCAAGATCTGGTGGGACAAGCTCGAGCCGAAGGCGTTGACTGCCGCCGTCGAACAAAGCCTGGAGAACTTCGGCCTCGAGCAGCTCGATCTGGTCCTGATTCACTGGCCGTCACCCGATGACGAGGTGCCGATGGCCGATACCATCGCCGCGCTCGATGCTGTCCGAGCCCGCGGCCTCACCCGATATATCGGTGTTTCCAACTTCACCGTTGCTCAGATCGATGAAGCCCTCGGCCTGCCGGGCGGCGAGAACATCGTTACCAACCAGATCGAGGTGCATCCGTTTCTGGCCAATCGAAAGCTGGTCGAACACTGTCAGGCGAAAGGCCTGGATGTGACCGCCTACATGCCGCTGGCGGTGGGCAAGGTGATGGACGATCCCGTACTCAAGCGCATCGCCGAGGCCCATGACGCCTCTCCGGCGCAAATCGCCCTGGCCTGGCTCGCGGCGCGGGATATCATCGTGATTCCGTCCTCGACCAAACCGGCCAATCAGAAGTCGAACCTCGAGGCGATCGACATTCGTCTCAGCGACGACGAGATCGAGCAGATCGACCGTCTCGATCGGGGCGACCGCCAGGCCAATCCTTCGTTCGCACCGAAATGGGATGAGTGACGCCTGAATTTTTGCCACTTCCGTGGGTCTCAGGAGCGTTACCGTCTCAAGAGGAATAGCGATGCGTACGCGAACGATGGGTAGGCGACTGGCGTCTTGCCTGTGGGTGGGTTTGCTGGCCGGCGGCCTGACATTGCCGGTCTGGGCTCAGGCCCAGAGCCAGAATCAGGAGCAGGAACAGGAAAGTGGAGGCGGTGCCAATGATTCCAGCATCGCCGTTCAGCAGGATAGCGACGAGCCTCAAGCACCGGCCAATGCGTCGCAGGTCGATCACGACTCGATCGAGAAGTCCGGGGGCGTGGGGCGAGAGAATGCCGGCTTCACCGATGGCGGCGCCCAGACGCCGGTCGATCAGCGACCCAATGCGCTGAGCTTCGACCAGCTCGATGTCGACGGTGATGGCGTGATCGACGAGGAAGAAGCCGTCAGCGCCAATCAGCAGACGATGTTTCAGCAGCTCGGTGATTCCACAGCGGGCGGTGTCACGCGAGAGCGGTTCGAGCAGGCGATGGGCACCGATACGCTGACCGAATGATGTTCGCCTGCCATCACGCTCACGACGTCATGCCGTTAACGTACGAGACATCGATGGCTTCATGACGCAAAAATCCCGGCCTAGGCCGGGATTTTTTCGATCTGCCACGTTATTTCCACGCCGGATCAGGTTCAGTCGACCACCGCTGCGATCGCCTTGGCCACGTAGGGCAGGTTCTCGCTAGTGAAGCCGGCAACGTTGGCCCGGCCCGAGCCAACCATATAGATGCTGAACTCGTCGCGCAGACGCTTGACCTGCTCGGTGGAGAGGCCGGTGTAGGAGAACATGCCGCGCTGCTCGGCCACGTGAGCGAAGCGCTGATCGAGCCCGTAGGGTTTGAGCGAATCGACCAGATCGCGACGCAGCGTATTGATGCGATCGCACATCTCGGTCAGTTCGCTTTTCCAGAGCTGGGTCAGTTCCTCTGACTCGAGGATGTCGACCACGATGGCAGCGCCGTGAGACGGTGGCGTGGAGTAGTTTTCGCGGGCGACGATCGCCATCTGGGAGCGAACGTTCTCCATCTGCTCGGCGGTCTTGGCAATCACGATCAGGCAGCCGGTGCGCTCGCGGTAAAGACCGAAGTTCTTAGAGCAGGAGCTGGTGATCAGCATCTCGTCGAGATTGTCGGCCAGCAGGCGGGCGCCGAAAGCGTCGACATCCAGACCGTCACCGAAACCCTGATAGGCGAAGTCGACCAGCGGCAGCAGCTCGCGCTCCTGGACGACGGCCAGCACCTGACGCCATTGATCCTGATTCAGATCGAAGCCGGACGGGTTGTGGCAACAGGCGTGGAGCAGAACGACATCGCCCTGCGGGATCTGCTTGAGCGCCGCCAGCATGCCGTCGAAATCGAGACGATTATCGGCATCGACGTAGGGGTAGCGCTGGATCGGAATCTCGGCGCCTTCGAAGATGCCGATATGATTGGGCCAGGTCGGGTTGGAGAGCCACACACTCTTGCCCGGCAGCTGGGTACGGATGAAATCCGCCGCCAGACGCAGCGCGCCAGTGCCGCCCGGTGACTGGGTGGCACTGGCGCGGTTGGCGGCCAGCACCGGTGAGCCGGCACCCAGCACCAGCGGCAGAATCGCCTTGCCGTAGCGCGGATCACCGTGAGAGCCGATATAGCTCTTGGTCGTCTCGCTCTTCAGCAGGCGCGCCTCCGCCTGTTTCACCGCGCGCATGATCGGGGTGTGACCATCGGGATCTCGATAGACGCCGACCCCGAGATCGACCTTCTGCGGATTGGAATCCTGATTGTAAGCTTCGATCAGTCCAAGGATGGCGTCTCCGGGAACCCGCTCGATCTTCTCAAACATTAGCGTGCACTACCTCGCTGTTTCTGGGGACCATGACGATCTTTTGACAACTCATGGCATGATGCCACTGCCCATGGCGATCCGCCACTCGGGCCGGGCCGGCGCCTGCGAACGCCTGGTCGAAGCCGCGGCTGTTCGAAGCCCGCAGCTATCGATTCCCAGGACTACTCGGATCCGACGACTACTCGAATCCCACGACTTACTCGAATCCCACGACCTCGTGCGGCACGTAGGGCGCCTCGAGCTGCCGGACCTCGTCCGCCGTCAGCGTGATCTCCAGTGCGGCCAGCGCCTGATCCAGATGATGCGATTTGCTGGCGCCGACGATCGGTGCGGTAATGCCGGGCTTTTGCAGCACCCAGGCCAGCGCGATCTGCGCGGGCGAAACGTTGCGGGACTCGGCGACCTTCTGCAGCGCCTCGATCACCGGGGTGTCGCGATCGAGGCCTAGCTTCCAATTGCGCATCTGCTCATCGCTCTTGGCGCGGGTAGTGCTGCCTTCGCTGCCTACCGGCTTGCTGCCGGCGAGAATGCCGCGAGCCAGCGGGCTCCAGGGAATGACACCCACGCCCTGGTCGAGGCACTGCGGAATCATCTCGCGCTCTTCCTCGCGGTAGATCAGGTTGACCATCGGCTGCATCGTCGCGAACTTCGTCCAGCCATTGCGCTCGGCAACGTGCTGAGCCTTGGCGAACTGCCAGGCGTGCATGCTGGATGCGCCGATGTAGCGTGCCTTGCCCGCCTTGACGACCTCATGGAGCGCTTCCATGGTTTCTTCGATGGGCGTGTCGTAATCCCAGCGATGGGTCTGGTAGAGATCGACGTAATCCATGCCCAGGCGTTCGAGCGAGGCATCGATGGCGTGGTGGATGTGCTTGCGCGACAGCCCGCGCTCGTTGGGAGATTTATTGCCGGTCGGGTTGTAGACCTTGGTCGCCAGCACGACCTCTTCCCGCCGCGCGAAATCCTTCAGTGCCTTGCCGACGACGCGTTCCGACTCGCCGTCAGAATACATGTCGGCGGTGTCGAAGAAATTGATCCCGGCATCCAGTGCCTGCTGGATGAAAGGGCGGCTCTGACTGTCGTCCAGAACCCAGTCGCGCCACTGGGGCGTGCCGTAGGTCATGGTGCCGAGACATAAAGGAGAAACCTTGAGGCCGGTGCGGCCGAGACGACGATATTCCATGCTGAAGCTCCCGGTGAAATAGGGATGTTGGGCGTCATTCACCATAGCACTCCTTTGCCGCGGGTGAAGCCATCGATCCGATGAGCTGGGCATCGTCAGGCCGGGCATCGTCAGCCCGGGATCGGCCTGGGATCGGCCTAGGTGTGGATCGAGTCGGCAAAATCCGCGCGAATCGACTAGCGCTATCCCGGTCACCGGTTGCCGGCCGGCAATCGCGCTGGTATAGTACGCCCCGCTCGGCAACGTCTTGAAGAGACAGGCTTTGTCGGCTTTCGATCTCATCCATGTCATTGCTAGATCGGTCATAGATGAATCGAGCTATGGTGGCCCTTACCGGTCCTCCCGCAACGCAAAACCGCAAACCCCGCCAGGCCCGGAAGGGAGCAACGGTAGTGGTGGTCGCGTGTGCCGGGATGTGGCTGGTCGGGGCCGCCTCCATTTTGAGCCTCTGTGCAATTTGGCCCGCTATGGATTGATTCAGGCGACCAAGTCGCTGCCTCCCGCCTCGTCAGTTTTCTCCCGACCCTGCTAGAATGGCCCGATCACCGTCGGATCTTCCGGATCATCGACGCTGGGCACGCACGTTTCGACCGTGGTTTCGATATGAGCCTTGATCGTGCCCGCGCCGACTCCTTTCGATCACGCCTAGCCGCGAGCCTATCAGCGAGGAGTATCGCGCCGCATGAGTTATCAGGTTCTGGCCCGTAAATGGCGCCCGCGTACCTTCCACGAACTGGTCGGTCAGGAGCATGTCAGCCGTGCGCTGGTCAATGCGCTCGATCAGGGGCGATTGCATCACGCCTATCTGTTCACCGGTACCCGCGGCGTCGGCAAGACGACGCTGGCGCGAATTCTGGCCAAGTGTCTCAACTGCGAGCAAGGCGTAACGTCGAGGCCGTGTGGCCAGTGCCAGACCTGCCGCGATATCGACAGCGGCCGTTTCGTCGATCTGATCGAGGTCGACGCCGCCTCGCGCACCAAGGTGGAAGATACCCGCGAACTGCTGGACAACGTGCAGTACGCTCCGACCCAGGGGCGTTACAAGGTGTACCTCATCGATGAGGTGCACATGCTGTCGACGCACAGTTTCAACGCGCTGCTCAAGACGCTGGAAGAGCCGCCGCCCCACGTCAAATTTCTGCTGGCGACCACCGATCCGCAGAAGCTGCCGGTGACGGTGCTTTCGCGCTGCCTGCAGTTCACGCTCAAGAACATGCCGCCGGAACGGGTCGTCGAGCATCTGACCCGTGTTCTCGAAGCCGAGCAGGTCGCTTTCGATCCCCAGGCGTTGTGGCTGCTCGGCAAGGCGGCCGACGGCTCGATGCGCGATGCCATGAGCCTGACCGATCAGGCCATCGCCTTTGGTGACGGCGAGGTGCGGCGCGAAGACGTGGCCGCCATGCTCGGCACGCTGGACCACGCGCATCTCATCGCGCTGGCCCAGGCGCTGGCGGATGTCGACGCCGAACAGCTGCTGGCCGAGGTCGCGGCGCTGGCAGAACAGGGGCCCGATTTTGCCGGTGTGCTCGATGAACTGTCCGGGCTGATGCATCGTCTGGCCATCGCGCAGATGGTTCCCGGCGCCCTGGACAATGGCCACGGCGATCGCGACGAACTGCTGGCACTGGCCGGACGCTTCACGGCGGAAGACGTTCAGCTCTATTACCAGATCGCGCTGCAGGGGCGAGGAGACATCGACAACGCCCCGGATACCCGCTCGGCGCTGGAAATGACGCTGCTGCGCATGCTGGCGTTCCGGCCTCAGGGCGTGCCGACACCGCCGCAGACCGATCTGCCGCTGCGGGGCAGCCAGCACGCCGGCGGGCAGCCCGAAGTGGCGCGCCAAACCGCGAGCCAGCCGGCGCCCGGCCATCAGGAGATGAATCGGCCTGAGGTTGCACCGTCAGCGGTAGATCAGTCAGAAGGTGCTAAGTCAGAAATTGCTAGCTCAGAAGGCGGTCCGTCAGAAACGGGCCAGTCACGGCCTGGTCAACGAGAGGAGATCGAGACAGCGACCGGTCAGGGTGAAGAACCCGCTCAAGCGGAGGATCAGGTCGAGCAGAGTGTCGCCCCGGCCCAGTCGGTGACGAATGACAGCCCGCCGGCGATGGATGACCGGCCGCCCTGGGCGACCGATGCCGAGCCCGTCGAGGCGCGGCGAGAAGGGGTGTTAGCGCCGGAAACGCCGGTCTCCCCGGCGGCTCGGGGGCCGGAATCCACGTCGGCAGACGCGCCATCCGGTGACTCCGTCGATGCCGCGGATCGCGTCGATGACGACCACGACGATGATGGTGCCGGCAATATCAAGACCGAGAGCGATTTCGCTACCGAAACCGAATTCGACAGCAACGCCAATTTCGACGACGGCGATAGTTTCGATAACGGCGCCAGTGTCGATAGCGATGCTTACGCCTGGGCAGAGCGGGCGGATTCGCTGTCGCACACTGCGCCTGCGCCACAGACCGAATTGGCGCCGTCTCCGCCAACGTCGAATGGTGAGGTCGAAGCGACGCCGCAACTCGCATCGGCGGTCGACGAGCGCGAACCGATCGCCCAGACGGCTGCGGCCGCCGCGACGGAGCCGCTCGATCACGCGCGGTGGCTGGCGCAGTTCGATCAGCTCGACATCGGCGGCCTGACCCGCAATCTTGCTGCGCACTGCGTCGTCGACAGCGACGATGGCAGCCTGCTCAAGATCACGCTGGATCCGGGGCAGTCGGCGATGCTGTCGGAGCTTCATGTCGAACGTATCCGCAAGGCCCTGGCGGGGCTCGGCTATGTCCGCCGCCTCGAGATCGATGTCGCCGAGCTGGATGGCGCTCGCGAGACCGCCAAGGCCAAGCGCGACCGCGAGTCACGCGAACGCCATCTCCGTGCCGTTGAAGCGCTCCGGGGTGACCCGCATATTCAGGAACTGGAGGCGCGTTTCGGCGCCCGTTTGATCGAAGAGAGCGTCACCACCGCGCGTGTGTGACGCTCGCAAGCCATGGATTCAATCTCGAAGGAGTTCGTCATGTTCAAGGGTGGCATGGGCAACCTGATGAAGCAGGCTCAGGAAATGCAGGAAAAGATGCAGCAGGTTCAGGAAGAGATCGCCCAGATGGAAGTGTCGGGTGAGGCCGGGGCCGGCATGATCAAGGTCACCATGAACGGCCGTCATGATGTCAGCCGGGTCGAGATCGATCCGTCGCTGATGCAGGAAGACAAGGAGCTGCTCGAGGATCTGCTGGCGGCGGCGGTCAACGACGCCTCACGCAAGGTCGAGACCCAGTCCAAGGCACGGATGGAAGAGGTCTCGTCCGGGCTCGACCTGCCCGCCGGGATGAAGCTGCCGTTCTGATGAGCTTTTCTCCGCTGGTCGAGCAATTGCTGGAGAGTCTGCGAGTTCTGCCCGGTGTCGGACCGAAGACCGCTCAGCGCATGGCACTGCATCTGCTGGAGCGCGATCGCGACGGTGGGCGGCGGCTTTCCGAGGCGCTGACCCAGGCGATCGAACGGGTCGGCTATTGCGAACGATGTCGCACGTTGACCGAAGAGACGCTGTGTGGCGTCTGCCAGGATCCGCGTCGCGATTCGGCGCTGCTCTGCGTCGTCGAGTCGCCGGCCGACATGCTGGCGATCGAGCAGGCCGGAGGGTATCGCGGCCAGTATTTCGTGCTGCACGGTCATCTTTCGCCGCTCGACGGCATCGGGCCCGACGATATCGGCCTGGACCAGCTGGAGCTGCGCCTCTCCCACGAAACCGTCAGCGAGATCATCTTGGCGACCAACCCGACCATCGAGGGCGAAGCGACCGCGCACTACATCTCCGAGCATCTGGTGGGTCGCGAAGCGACCGTTTCACGTCTGGCCTATGGTGTGCCCATGGGTGGCGAGCTCGAGTACGTCGACGGTGGCACCTTGAGCCGAGCGTTCCAGGGTCGGCAGCCGTTTTCCCACGAATGAGACATTGCCGCGATGCCCGCGCTTTTGCCGAGACCGGCCACCTCGTGGCCTGCCACGGGTCGCGCGCGTGGCCGCAAGGAACCTGAATGAGTTTTGAGTATTCGCTACATTGGGTCGATACCCCGGAAGGGTTGCAGGCTGCTCACGATGCACTGATCACGGCGGATGTCGTGGCGCTGGATACCGAGTTCTTCCGTGAATCCAGTTTCTTTCCAGTGCCGGCGCTGCTTCAGCTGACGGCGGGAGACGTGGTCTACCTGATCGATCCGCAGGCGGTGGCGGTCAGCGAGGCGTTCCAGCAGCTGCTGAGCGGAGGGCCGCTGAAGCTGATTCACGCGTGTAGCGAGGATCTCGACGTGCTGTCGCTGTGGGCGGGCGTCACGCTGGCGCCACTGGTGGATACGCAGGTTGCCGAATCTTTTCTGGGCACCGATGCGGCAATGGGCTATCGACGGCTGGTAGCGCAGCGCTGCAATGTCGATCTGCCCAAGGAAGAGACGCGTTCCAACTGGCTCGACAGGCCGTTGACGCCGGCCCAGCTCGATTACGCCGCGCTCGATGTGGTGTTTCTCCCGGCGATCTGGGAACAGCAGCGTCAGGCGCTGATTCAGCTGGGGCGCGAAGATTGGCTCGCAGAGGAGTGCGCGGCGCTGAGTCTGGGTCGCGATGAGGCTGCTCACGAGCAGTGGTACACCCGGCATCGTCAGCTATGGCGCCTGACGCCGCGCCAGGTCGAAGCGTACCGCGAACTCACGCTCTGGCGCGAGGCTGAGGTGCGGCGTCGCGACGTGCCGCGCGGGTGGCTGGTCAAAGACAATCTGCTGTTCGCGATCGCCGAAGCGATGCCCCAGAATCGTTATGAGCTGGCGGCCATCGACGGCATGACACCTGGTCTGATCAAGCGCGAGGGCGACGCTCTGCTGGCGCTGGTGAAGACGGCTCATCATCGTGACGAATCCGATCTTGGCGAACCGCTGCCGGTGCCGACCACCTCTGCGTTCAAGCGCCGACTGAAGGCATTGAAACAGGTGGTTCAGGCGCGCGCCGAGGCGCTGGGTGTAGCGCCGGAGCGTCTCGCCAATCGGGCGGAAATGGAAGCGCTGGTCGGCGCTCATATCAGCCAGGCACCGTTGCCGTTGCCGAGTGGCTGGCGCGGAGAGCAGCTTTCGGCGCCATGGCAGCAGGCGCTCGCCGAGCAGGCCACGGCGTGAGCGACTCGCACCCGGGCGTCAACGACTCCAATGTCGACCCAAGCGTCGCGGATCGATTGATCTGCGAGGTGGTCAAGAGCCCGAGACGCGACGAGATGTATCTCTATCTCGACAAGGCCCAGGGCATGACGCCGGTGCCACCGGCGTTGCGCGAGCAGTTTGGTCCGCCGATTGCCGTAATGACGATGTTGCTGCGGCCCGAGCGTCCGCTGGCTCGCGTCGATGTGGTCCACGTGCTGGCGGCGATCCGCGAGCGGGGCTTCTATCTGCAGATGCCGCCGGCCAAGGATCCGGTAATGCTGGACCTGTTCACTCCGCGAGATGGGTGATCCTGAGGGATCTGGCCCAGATTCACTGCAACGCCTGGTGCCAAAGGTCCGTTCCCAAGCCCTGTTTCCAAGCCCTGTTCACAAGCCCTGTTCACAAGCCCTGTTCACAAGCCCTGTGAGGAAATCGATATGCGCGAACGATTCTGGGAGCGCTTTTCTCTCGAGGAACTGACGCAACCCGAATGGGAGGCGCTTTGCGACGGTTGCGGCAAGTGCTGCCTGGTCAAGATGGAAGACGCGGATACCGGCGATGTCGCCACGCTCAATGTGGCTTGCCGACTGCTGGACATCGGTAGCTGTCGCTGCAGCGACTACGACAACCGATTTGAAAAGGTGCCGGAGTGCACTCAGCTCAGTCTCGATAATATCGATGAATTCCACTGGCTACCGCACAGCTGCGCTTATCGACGTCTTGCCGAGGGACGCAAGCTGGCGAGCTGGCATCCGTTGCGCAGCGGCAATGATCGCCGCATGCACGAACGTCAGATGAGCGTGCGCCACTTTGGCGTCAGCGAGGCCGAGGTCGATGAGGCCGACTACGAGGCGCATATTATCGACATCATTCCGCTCGACGAACGGCCCTAGGTTTTGTCTGAAAACCGCCTGCGCTCGGCCACGCGGGCCATGATGGGGTTAGCGATCGTTCCGCTAGGCGATCGCGGCCGGCTTTTCGGGCGAGCCAGGCGATGCCGCATCCAGTCTCTGCCCTAATCCCTAATCCCTAATCCCTAATCCCAGGGCCCACAGCACGAAAGCATCCTGACGCGCGTTATCCCGCCACGCCTTGAATCGACCCGAGGCGCCGCCGTGTCCGGCCGCCATGTCGGTTCGTAGAACGATCGGCCCCCTGGCGCTGCCAAGCTCGGTCATGCGCGCGTAGAGCTTGGCGGGCTCCCAGTACGGAACGCGCGAATCGTGCCAGCTCCCCTGCAGCAGTACGCTGGGGTAGGGCTGGGCGGTGAGATTGTCGAGCGGTGAATAGTCGCGAATGCGTCGCCGCGCGGCGGGCTCGTCCGGGTTGCCCCATTCGGTGTACTCAGCGGTGGTCAGCGGTAGATCGGGGTTTTCCATGGTGCGCAGTACATCGACGAACGGCACGTCGAGTACGGCCGCGCAGAATGCCTCCGGCTCGATATTGAGACTCGCCCCGACCAGCAGACCGCCGGCACTGGCGCCGTAGGCCGCGATTCGACCAGGGTCGGAAAGCCCTTCTCCTACCAGCGCATGGCGTGCCGCCAGAAAGTCCTTGAAGCTGTTTTCCTTATGCTCGAGTTTGCCCGCCAGATACCACGGTTCGCCACGATCACCGCCACCGCGGACATGGGCGACGGCGAACGCGACGCCGCGTGAGAGCAATTCTAGACGCGCAATCGAGAACCAGGGATCCAGCACTTCGCCATAGGCGCCATAGCCGTAGAGTAGCGTCGGCATCGGTGACTGGCCGAGCCTGTCGGCTCTTGCAACCACCGAAACGGGTATGCGTTCGCCGTCGTGGCCCTCTGCCCAGAGCCGGCGACAGGCCAGATCCTCTGGCCGTAGGTCGCCATGCAGAGGCTGAGCCTTGAGCAGGCGCTGTTCGCCGCTGTCGAGATCGTGCTCGATCCAGCGCCCCGGCAGAGTGAAGGACTCCTCGCGCAGAAGCAGCTTGCGGGTATGGAAATCCGGGGTGTCGCCGAGCGCCAGGCTGCAGGGCGCATCGAATAAAGGGAGTCGCGTACCGGGCGTTTCGTTCGCCGTCAGCGCGACACTGGCAGGCTCTTCACTGGAGGGCTCGGCATCGTGCGCGAGCTCGATCACGCGCAGATAGACCTGTGCCTCGTGATGGTCGCGCTCGGTGACGACCAGGCCCCAGCCGAAGGCGTCGACCCCTTCGAGCGTGACGTCATCGCGGTGCGGGATCAGCGGCGTCCAGGCATCCGGACGCGCGACCGGCGCGCTGTCCAGCCGGAAATGGGAGCCGTCGCGGTTGTGCAGCACATAGAAGGTATCGGCACGATGCTCGAGGGCATATTCGACCCCGGTCTCTCGCGGCCGTACGCATGCCGGCGGCGTCAGCGGGGCATGGGCCGGGATCAGATGACATTCGGCGGTGTCCTTCGAGGCGGTCTCCAGCATCAGCCACTGACGCGAGCGGGTCTTGCCCAGCCCGACCCAGAATTCGACGTCGGTCTCCTCAAAGATCTTCACGCTGTGATCGTCCTCGGGGCGCAACAGCCACACGCTGGCCGGACGCTGGGTGGCGTCGTAACGCGTGAAGAACAGGGTGCGATTGTCTTCCGCCCATACCAGGTCCGGCCCGATGCGTCGGCGCAGTCGTTGCGGTTCGCCGTCCGGCAAGCGCTTCAGGTAGAGATCGAAATATTCGTTGCCGCTGGCGTCTTCGGTCCAGGCCAGCCACTCCTCGTCCGAGGAGATCGCCATGTCGCCGAGCTCGAGAAAATCGTGGGCCTGTGAGCGGGCCTCGAGATCGAGCAGCAGCTCGGGAGCGGTGGTGCTGTCCAGCGTCTGGCGCCACCACAGCGGATAATCGGCATCGCTGGCGATCTCGCTCCAGTAGCGAAAGCGTTCCAGCGCCGTCGGCAAGCCGGTGACCTGAAGCTCGCGCCGTGCCAGATGGCCTTCATAGAGCGCCTCTTCAAGGGCCTTCAGAGGCGCGAAAAAGACATCGCTTTCACGGTTGGCAGCCCGGAGGAAAGCCTTGACCTGAGGATCGTCGCGCGACTCCAGCCAGTGCCAATCGGGGTCGTCACTGCGACGAAAGTGAATCGCGGGAGGCGTCGATGTCGTCTGCGAGCGGGTCATGATCGGGCAGAATCCTTGCGAGCGGGGTGCGGCGAACCCGGCGTGTGTAAAGAGTTCGGACGGCGATGAGTTCGGGCGATGACAAGCCCGTGCCGCGATGACGTTCGAAGCATCGATCGGAAAGAAAGCTTTGCCTCACGACAGCCAGGAGTTTACCACCGGTCAGGGAGGCGGCGCGTCGACGCGAGGACCGGGCGGGGCGCCTGTGCGACCGTGCTTCCTGGCTTGAGCTGTGCTTTTTCGGCCTGAAGTGTACCATGGCACAAATCGTATGAATCGAGAGTCACTACCATGCTGTTTTCCGATTCCCTGCCGCAACTCTGGCTGAGTTACGGCGTACTGTCTCTGATCGTTCTGGTCACCGGTTATCTGGGCGTACGGCTGTTGCCGCTGCTGCCGCGACTGGTGCTGGTAGGCGTCGTCGCCGGTAGCTTGTGGATGGTGGCACCGTTCTCGCTGCCGCTACTCGAGCCGGGCCAAACCTACTCCGGTCTGGCGCCGGCTATCGTGGTAATGGCGGTAGGGGTGGTTCAGCACGACGGCGGGCAGGTTGCCGGCGCCTCTCCTCTGTTGCTGGCGGGCGCGGTTATCGGCGGCGCGCTGGGGCTGTTGGCGTGGCGCCTGCTACGCCGCCGCGATGACGACGATAGCGACGCCGGCCCGGGCGGTCGGCGCAAACCGGTACAGCGCCGGCATGCCGACGCGCGGGCCAGGACAGACGCGAAGCGCGCGCCCGGCCGGCGCGATGCGGGACGAGGCAGGTCGGCCGGTCGGCGCGAGCCGGTCGTCAACTGATCGCAAGACGATGAATGAGCGGACGGGGCGATTCTCGTCGCGTTCTGATACGGGTTTCGACAAGGATGCGAGAAATGCGGGCGTTGCTGTTGATCGTGACTCTGATGGCAGGGCTTCTTCCCACCTGGGCGTCGGCGCAGTCCGCGCCGGACGTGCGAATGGTCGTCGACGTATCCGGCAGCATGAAGCACAACGACCCCCACAATCTTCGTGCCGAAGCCCTGGGGCTTGCCGCGACGCTGCTGCCGCCGAGCGCCCGGGGGTCGATCTGGACGTTCGGCACGACGGTCTCCAATCCGCTGCCCAGCGGCGATGTGGCCGATACCTGGCGTCAGCGTGCCAGCGACATGGCGCCGCAACTGACCGACTATCAGCAGTTCACCGATATCGAACGCGCGCTGCGTCAGGTAGCGGATGCCGGCCCGGATAGCGCCAATCGCCATCTGATCCTGTTGACCGATGGCATGGTCGATCTGCCGGCTTCCGGTAGCGACAAGGCCGGCCACGACAACGCGTCGCGCCAGCGAATCATCCGCGAGCTGTCGCCGGAACTGGCGTCGCGCGGCGTCGTCGTTCATCCCATCGCGCTCTCCGACAATGTCGACTTGCCGCTGCTCGAGCAGGTCGCCCAGACCACCGGCGGGCTGGCAGCCGTCGCCAATACGCCCGAGGAGCTGTTGCGGGCGTTCCTCGATGTGCTCGATCGGATTCTGCCCGGTGATCAGATACCCCTCGACGAGCAGCAGCGCTTCAGCGTCGATGACGATATCGATGAGTTCAACGCCTTGCTGTTTCACGCGCCGGGCGTGGATTCGCCGGTGTTGGTCGGTCCCGACGGTCGACGTTACTCGCGCGATGATCACCCGGGTTCCGTGGAGTGGCAGAGTAGCGACCGCTACGACCTGATCACCGTACCCGACCCGACGCCGGGCCAATGGCAGATCGAGGGCGATATCGGTGCCGATAGCCGTATCGGCATTCAGGCCGACACCGTGCTGCGTGGCGACCAGCTCCCGGCAACGCTGTATCGCGGTTTCTCGACGCCGCTGGAGGTATGGCTGGAAGCCGACGGCAAGACGCTCGACGCCGACGCGCGTCCCGAGGGGCTGAGCGTTAACGCCGAGCTACGTGATCTCGATGGCGCCTCGCTCGCCGAGACGCCGCTGTCGGCGTCCGATGATCATTTCCGTGGAGAGCTGCCGGGCGTCGAGCAGCTCGGCAACGCGCGCCTGACCATTACCGCCCGCAGCGACCAGATGATTCGCCAGCAGGTGCAAACGGTCAACGTGGTGGCGGCCTTGAGTGCCGTGCTGAGCCCGGATGGCACCCAAATCGTGGTTCGCGCCAATCATCCGGATCTCAACGTCGACAACACCCAGCTCAGCGCGAGTCTCACCGGCCGGTCGCTCGACGTGCGCCAGACCGGGGATCGTGAGTGGACGATCGACGTGCCTCAGACAGATCCCAACGAGTCACTGCCTGTCAAGATCGTCGCGGAGGCGCAGGTCGAGGGTCGCACGCTGCACTTCGATCTGCCGGTGGTGCGGCTCAATCCCGACGCCGCCGTCGGTCTGAGCGGTGCGGATCTCGATCGCGGTATCGTCAGCGAATCTCGCCAGCAGGACGATAGCGTGGGCAGCGGCGACGAGGAGAGTGACGCCTTTCTCGATGGCCTGACCGCCTCGCAGATGGCCGACATCGCGGTCGACAAGACTCGGCAGGGGTGGCGGATCGCCAAACCTTACCTGGAGACCTACGCGCAGCGTCCGGTAACGTGGATCGTCATCGCGATCATCCTGCTGCTGTGGGTGCTGCTACGCTGGCGGGGCGCGGTCAAGCGCCGCCGGCTGGCTCGACGCTCGGAGCCATCGATCTGAGCGTCGGGCTCGAGCACCCATCGCCAGCTCGATCGAAGCTCGGACCTGATGGCAAGATCGATGTGAATCGGGCTCCGCTAGGCAGCGCTGCCGCTCGCCTACCACCTTGGTGGCAGCGCCTTGCCGTCGTGATCCTGTTATAAGGACGATAACCGTCACGAATCAAGGAGATCCTATGAGCGATAGCGTCAGCCCGTGCATCGAAACGGGAGCGCCGCTGGAGGGCATGGAGGCGTTCGAGTCGATCAACGATATCATCGCCGAAGCGTGCCGCCGCTTTGCGGACAAGCCTGCCTTCAGCTGTCTGGGTCATACCTTGCACTATCGTGACATCGATCGGCTCTCGGGCCACTTTGCCGCCTGGCTGCAACGGGAGACCGACCTGGAGCCCGGCGATCGAATCGCGATACAGCTGCCCAACGTCCTGCAGTTCCCCGTCGCGGTATTCGGCGCCCTGCGCGCGGGTCTCGTGGTAGTCAACACCAACCCGCTCTACACCGAGCGCGAGATGCGCCACCAGTTTCGTGACGCGGGCGTCAAGGCCGTGCTGGTGCTGGCCAACATGGCGCACAAGCTGGAAAAGGTGCTCGATCAGACCGACATTCGCCATGTCTACGTGACCGAAATGGCGGATCTACATCCGTGGCCCAAGCGATTGGTGGTCAACGGTGTGGTACGCCATGTCAAGAAACTGGTGCCGGCCTATTCGCTGCCCGCCGCGGTGAGCTTTCGAGATGCGCTCTCCGCCGGCAGCCGACATTCGGCCAAGGTCGTGGCCAGCCGCGGCGATGATGTGGCGGCGCTGCAGTACACTGGCGGGACCACCGGCGTCGCCAAGGGCGCGATGCTGACCCATCGCAATCTGATCGCCAACATGCTGCAGACCCAGCAGGTAGTGGGCAAGACGCTGGTCGAAGGAGAGGAAACGATCATTGCGCCGCTGCCGTGCTATCACATCTACACCTTCACGGTGAACTGCCTGTTCGCGATGGTTTCCGGGCATCACAACATTCTGATTCCCAATCCGCGCGATATCGAGGGCTTCGTCAAGACGCTGTCCAAGACGCCGTTCACCGTGTTCGTCGGACTCAACACCCTGTTCAATGCGCTGTGTCAGCGTGATGACTTCAAGGCGCTCGACTTTTCCCGCCTCAAGCTGACGATTTCCGGAGGCATGGCCCTGACGCCCACCGTGGCGCAGCGCTGGGAGCAGGCTACCGGCCTGGGCATCGTCGAAGGCTACGGCTTGACCGAAACCTCGCCGATCGCGTTGGTCAACCCGCCGGAAGCCCCGCAGATCGGCACCATCGGCAAACCGGTGCCCGGCACCGCGATTCAGGTCATTGATGACGAGGGTCGCGCATTGCCGCGTGGCGAGAAGGGCGAGCTTTGCGTCAAGGGCCCGCAGGTCATGAAGGGCTACTGGAACCGCCCGGAGGATACCGCCAAGACGTTGGACGCCGATGGCTGGCTGCGCACCGGGGATATGGCCCAGATTCTCGACGATGGCTACGTCAAGATCGTCGATCGCAAGAAAGACATGATTCTGGTCTCCGGCTTCAACGTCTACCCCAACGAGATCGAGGAGGTCGTCGCGAGCCATCCCGATGTCGTCGAAGTCGCCGCGGTCGGGGTGCCCGACGAGGAGACCGGCGAGGCGGTCAAGCTGTTCGTGGTCGCCCGCAATGACAGCCTCGATCCTCAAGCGCTTCGTCAGTGGTGCAAGAAGGAGATGACCGGCTACAAGGTGCCCAAGTTCGTGGAACTGCGCGATGAACTGCCCAAGAGCAACGTCGGCAAGGTGCTGCGGCGGGAGCTGCGTGACGCGTCATCGAACGGCGCCTCTCCGCGATCCGGCAAGCTTGATGACAGGGCCGGTGAAAACAGCGGTGCAAAGGTCGATAAAAAGCCCGGTGAAACACCCGATGAAAAGCCGGCGAAAACGGGTCATTCCTCTTCGGACGTGAGTTGATCCGCTGACGGCGCTACAATGACGGGTTCGTCACCGCCTTTGGTGACGAACCCGTTTTCGCCGTTGTTTCGCCGACGTAGAGGATCTCTTGAGCGCTATCGCTTCCCCGTCTCTGCAAGCCCTGAATGATCTGCAAACTCGCCTGGACGCCTGCCTGCTTCGCGACGCCCATGAACAGCGCCAGCGGCTCGAGCGCCTGGCTCGGCGTGCCCGTGACGGCAAGCCGATCGATCGATCGCTGAAGGAGATCGAAGCACGCCTGACAGCTTCCAGTGAGGCCGTCGAGCGGCGTCGGCGCCAACCGGTGACGCTCGAATATCCTGAATCGCTGCCGGTCGCCGCTAGGCGCGAGACCATTCTCGAAGCGCTGCGCGAACATCAGGTCGTGGTCGTGGCAGGCGAGACCGGCTCCGGCAAGACCACCCAGCTACCCAAGCTTTGCCTGGAGCTGGGGCTGGGTCGGCGCGGGATGATCGGCCACACGCAGCCACGCCGGCTGGCGGCGCGCTCGGTGGCCTCGCGCCTGGCCGAGGAGCTTCGGGTGCCGCTCGGCGAACAGGTCGGCTATCAGGTGCGCTTCACCGACCAGAGTAGCGACGACACGCTGGTCAAGCTGATGACCGACGGCATTCTGCTGGCCGAGACGCAGCACGACCCGGATCTCATGCGCTACGAGGCGATCATCATCGATGAGGCCCACGAGCGCAGCCTCAACATCGATTTCCTGCTCGGCTATCTCAAACGCCTGACGGCGCGGCGGCCCGATCTCAAGGTGATCATCACCTCGGCGACCATCGACGTCGACCGGCTGTCGCGTCATTTCGCCATCGAGCGCGGCGGCGAGACCCGGCCGGCACCGGTGGTGGAAGTATCCGGCCGCGCCTTTCCGGTGGAGGTGCACTACCGCCCGCTGGTGCGCGAATCGCGGGAAGAAGAGGATCTGACGCTACAGGAAGGGATTCTGGCGGCGGTCGACGAGATCGAACGCATCGAGCGCGAGAAACGCTGGTACGGCGGGCCGCGGGACATTCTGATCTTCCTGCCCGGCGAGCGGGACATCCGCGAGACCGCGGACCTTTTGCGCCGAGCCGAGCTCAAGAGCACCGAAATTCTGCCGCTGTACGCGCGGCTCTCCAACGCCGAGCAGAATCGGGTGTTCCAGTCCCACGCGGGGCGGCGCATCGTGCTGTCCACCAACGTCGCCGAGACGTCGCTGACAGTACCGGGGATACGCTACGTCATCGACCCGGGCCTGGTCCGCATGAGCCGTTACAGTGCGCGCGCCAAGGTCCAGCGGCTGCCGATCGAGCCGGTCAGCCAGGCCAGTGCCAATCAGCGCAAGGGGCGCTGCGGGCGCGTGGCCGAGGGCGTCTGCCTGCGACTCTACAGCGAAGAGGACTTTCTCTCGCGCCCCGAGTTCACCGAACCCGAGATTCAGCGCACCAACCTGGCCTCGGTGATCCTGTCGATGCTGTCGCTCAGGCTCGGCGATGTATTCGATTTTCCGTTCGTCGATGCGCCGGATGCGCGTTTCGTCAAGGATGGCTATCGGCTGCTGTTCGAGCTGGGCGCGGTCGATGGTGGTGAACGTATCACCGACCTGGGGCGACAGCTGGCGCGGCTGCCGATCGACCCGCGTCTGGCGCGGATGGTGCTGGCGGGAGAACAGTTCGGCTGTCTGCGTGAGGTACTGATCGTGGTCAGCGCGCTGGCAGCCCAGGATCCTCGCGAGCGGCCGGCGGACAAGCGCCAGGCCGCCGATCAGCGCCACAAGCAGTGGGAGGATCCCAACTCCGATTTCGTAGCCTGGCTCAATCTGTGGCACGGCTTCGATGCCATGCGCGAGACGCTCTCCGGCAGCCAGCTGCGACGCTGGTGTCGCGACCAGTATCTCAACTATCTGCGTCTGCGCGAGTGGCACGATACCTACCGCCAGCTGCGTCAACTGACCCGCGAGATGAAACTCGAGCTGTCATCCGCCATGCAGCCTCGCGAGGACGCACCGGCGTCCCCGCCCGAGGGCGATACGACGACGGCGAACGGCGTCGCGGAGACTGCTGGCGCCACCGCGAACGGCGAGCCCGAGGGCCTGCCCAAGGTCGATACCCAGCGCCTGCACCAGGCGCTGCTCGCCGGTCTGCTCTCCAACCTGGGGCAGTTGCAGCCGGAGAGTCGCGAGTTTCTGGGCGCGCGGAATCGACGCTTTCTGATTCATCCGGCATCCGGGCTGTCACGCAAGCCGCCCAAATGGGTCATGGCCGGGGAGATGGTGGAAACCAGCCGCCTTTACGCTCGCGATGCGGCGAGAATCAAGCCGGAGTGGATCGAGCCGCAGGCGGCGCATCTGATCAAGCGTACCTACAGCGAACCGCATTGGGAGCGCAAGCGCGCCCAGGTCGTGGCGCTGGAGCAGGTCACGCTGTTCGGACTGCCGATCGTCACCGGTCGCCGGGTCGACTATGCCAAGGTGAATCCACAGGAAGCGCGCGAGATATTCCTG
Organism: Salinicola sp. MH3R3-1; assembly: GCF_001937155.1. Taxonomy (NCBI): domain Bacteria; kingdom Pseudomonadati; phylum Pseudomonadota; class Gammaproteobacteria; order Oceanospirillales; family Halomonadaceae; genus Salinicola; species Salinicola sp. MH3R3-1. The sequence continues at coordinate 112,958 of NZ_MSDP01000008.1, forward strand.
CGCCGCGCGCTGGTGGAAGGGGACTATCAGACCAGGGCCGCGTTTTTCGAGCACAACCGGGCGATGGTCGCCGAGGTCGAGAATCTCGAGGACCGGGCCCGCAAGCGCGACATCCTGATCGACGAGGAAACGCTCTTCGCGTTTTACGACGAGCGGGTGCCGGCGGGGATCGCTGGCGGACGCAGCTTCGAGAACTGGCGCAAGCTCGCCGAGCGCGAGTCGCCGGACATTCTGAAGCTGGACAAGGCCGCGCTGATGGCGCGAGAGGCCGACGACGTCAGCGTCGAGCAGTATCCCAATGAGCTGACGTTCAATGGCGTCCGTTACCCGTTGAGTTACCACTTCGCGCCCGGGGCCAGCGATGACGGCGTCACGCTGACCGTACCGGCGGTGATGCTCGCCCAATTACCGGAAGGCCGTTTGTCCTGGCTGGTGCCAGGGCTGTTGCGGGAAAAGTGCATTGCACTGCTCAAGGCACTGCCCAAGGCCATGCGCCGGCAGGTGGTGCCGATTCCGGACTGGGTCGATGCCGCGCTGGCGACCCTGGTACCGGATCAGCGTCCGGTCGAGGAGGCGCTGGGGGAGTTTCTGCGAATCAAGACCGGCACACGCCTGGAAGCATCGTCCTGGCGCCGCGATCAGCTCGATCCGCATCTGGTGATGAACCTGCGCGTGGTCGATCACAATGGCAAGGTGCTGGGCGAGGGGCGCGACCTGCGCGCGCTGCAGACGCGTTTCGGCGAGGCTGCTGCGGAAGGGGCCAGGGCGATGGCGGAAACCCCGAAAGAGACCGCTGAACGCCTCGAAGATTTTCCCGAGAAGGCGCTGCCGGCATCACGCACCACCAGCCAGGCCGGCATTCAGGTCGAGGTCTATCCTGCCATGGTCGCAGAAGGGGATGGGCTGCAGATCGCCTGGTTCGATCATGCGCAACGCGCCGAGGCCGCCCATCGCGACGGTATCGTTCAGCTGGCGCGGCGTCGGCTCCCCGATACCCTGCGCTACATCCAGCGTGAGTTGCCCGCGCTCAAGCAGTGCGCGCTGCTGTTCGCCAAGGTTGGGACTCGGGAACAGCTTGCCCGTGACCTGATCGATGCGTGTCTGGCGCAGACGGTGGCCGCCGATCCGTTGCCGCGCTCCCGCGAGGCTTTCGAGATTCGCCTCGAGGCCTGGCGCGGTGAGCTGGTGGCCTACGCCGAAGCGCTGTTGGACGATATCGACAAGGCGCTCAAGGCGCATCTGGCGGTGACCAAGGCATTGAAAGGCAATGTCACGCTATCGCTCGCCCTCACCTACAGTGACCTCAAGGCGCAGATGCAGCGTCTCGTCTACCCCGGTTTCGTACGTGATGCCGGTGCGTGGTTGTCGCACTATCCGCGCTATCTGGAGGCGGCAGAGCTCCGGCTCGAGAAGGCGCCCCGCGATCTGCGTCGCGATCAGTTGTCGATGCAGCAGGTCCAGGCCTGGGAAGCCCGGGTCGACGCCCGCCGCCAGAGTACGCACCGCGACGGTATCGTCGATGCCGAGCTGGTCGAATTCGGCTGGTGGCTGCAGGAGTGGCGCGTCTCGCTATTCGCGCAGCAGTTGGGCACGCTCGAAACCGTATCGGAAAAACGTCTGGCACGCCGCTGGCAGGAGATCACCGGGCAGACCGTGTGAGCGGCCGGATTCGCTTCAGTGCATCCACCGCAAGTGGGAACACGTAAACCGTAATAGCGGCAGAGGCCGCGGGAGATGAGAGTCAATGACGCAAGCCGTGATTACCGCGACTGGCCTGTTCACGCCGCCGGATTCGATTGGCAACGCCGAGCTGGTCGCCAGCTTCAATGCCTGGGTCGATGCGGAAAATACCCGTCAGGCGGAAGCCATCGCACGCGGCGAGCGCGAATCGTTGGCGCACTCCAGTGAAGCCTTCATCGTCAAGGCGTCGGGTATCGAAAGTCGCTACGTGATGGAAGCCAGCGGCATTCTGGACCCCGAACGGATGCGCCCGCGGATTCCCGAGCGGGCCAACGATACGCTGTCGGTGCAGGCCGAAATGGGCATGGAAGCGGCCCGTCAGGCGCTGGACGAGGCCGGGGTCCGTGCCGACCAGCTCGACCTGATCATCGTCGCCTGTTCCAATCTGCAGCGGCCATACCCGGCCGTGGCCGTCGAGCTGCAGGCGGCGCTCGGTGCCGGCGGCTACGCCTTCGACATGAACGTGGCCTGTTCCAGCGCGACGTTTGCCATCGACATGGCGACCAATGCCATTCGTGCCGGCAGCCTGGAGCGGGTGCTGGTGGTCAATCCCGAGATCTGTTCCGCGCATCTCAACTTTCGTGATCGGGATAGCCATTTCATCTTCGGTGACGCTTGCACCGCCATCGTGCTGGAAGCCGATCATCTCGCTCAGGATCGGGAACATTTCACGGTGCTCGGCACGCGTCTGACCACTCGGTTCTCCAATGCCATTCGCAATAATTTCGGCTTTCTGAATCGTCTGGCGGATCAAGATGAGGGGGCGCTGGACAAGCTTTTCGTCCAGGAAGGGCGCAAGGTGTTCAAGGAGGTCTGCCCGCTGGTGGCGGCGTTGATTCTCGAACATCTGGAAAGTCAGTCACTGACGGGAGATTCCGTCAAGAAATTGTGGCTGCATCAGGCCAATCGTCACATGAATGATATGATCGCCCAGCGCGTGCTGGGGCGCGAGCCTTCACTGGCTGAGGCGCCGATAATTCTGGACCGCTATGCCAATACCAGTTCCGCTGGATCGATCATCGCGTTCCACCTCCATCGCGACGATCTGCAGGAGGGCGATGTAGGGGTGGTGTGTTCCTTCGGTGCGGGCTACAGTGCGGGCAGTGTGATACTGCGTAAAGGGAATGCGTGTTAATGAAATCGATCCATTGGCTGGGCGGCGTCTGCATGGCAGCGGCGCTGAGCGGCTGCGCCTCGACCGGGGAAGATTCCAATCCTCAAGATCCATGGGAAGGCTTCAACCGGGGCGTCTATCAGTTCAACGATACCCTTGATCGCTATGCGCTGAAGCCGGTCGCGCAGGGCTACGACACCGTCACGCCGGATCCGGTGCAGGACGGCGTGGGTAATTTCTTCTCCAACCTGGGCGAGATTCGCACGGTGTTCAACAGCGTCCTGCAGTGGCAGTGGGGCAATGCTGGCGTCGCATCCGGCCGTTTCCTGGTCAATACCGTGCTGGGCGTGGGCGGCGTGCTCGACCCGGCAACGCGAATGGGCCTGAATGAGAACACGGAAGATTTCGGTCAGACTCTGGGTGTCTGGGGCTTCGATTCAGGCCCCTATCTGGTACTGCCGCTGCTGGGGCCCAGCACGGTTCGCGATACCAGCGGCTTGCCGGTCGACGCCTACACGTACCCGGTCACTTATGTCGAGGACGACAAGTGGCGCTACGGTCTCACGTTCCTGCGCTTCGTGGATCTGCGAGCCGGCCTGCTCGAGCAGGAGAAGCTGATCCAGGGAGATCGCTACAGCTTCATTCGCGATGCCTATCTGCAGCGTCGTCAGTTCGAGGTCACCAACGGAGCCGCGGGCAAAGATCCGTTCGCCAGCGGCGGTTTCGGTGACGATTTCGAATACAGTGAAGACGACTTCGCCGAGTAGCCCCGTGTCCAATATGCCGCTGGATGAGTTGCCCGTGATCGGTTTGATCGACCTGCCCGGGCCGGATCGCGAGCGGCTGATCGAGGCGCTGTCGCGTCTCGACGTGGTATTGAACGCAGCGGCATCGATCGCGGCATTGCCGGTACACTGCGATCTGGTCGTGGCGCATGTGCGCGCGGTGTCTCACGACGGTTGGCAGCAGCTGGCGATGGGGCAACCCACCATTGTCATCAGCGAAAGTCAGCGCGACGGCGATCTGCACAAGGCGATCGATGCCGGTTTGATCGATTATCTGGTCGAGCCGTTGAAACATGCGGATATTCTGCGACGGCTGGTGGAACGGGCGCTGGAGCAGGATCGTCTATCGCGAGAACATAGCCAGAGTCGGAAAGAGCTCGAGGCGCTGAACGACCGGCTTGAGAAACATCTCGAGATGCTTCGCGAGGATCAGCGCGCGGGCGGGCACGTCCAGCGCAAGCTACTGCCGCCGTCCGGCATTCGCCACCTTGGCGTCCGTTGCGATTACTGGTTTGCCCCCTCGCTCTATCTGTCGGGGGATTTTCTGGATTTTCAACGCTGCGACGAGCGTTACAGCTTCTTCTATTTCGCCGACGTCGCCGGGCACGGAGCGTCGTCGGCATTCGTCACCGTGCTGTTGAAATATCTGTGCAATCGCTGGCTGGCCCAGTGGCGCACGTTGCTGCCGGAAGCCTTCCCGTCACGGTGGCTGGGCGAGCTCAATCGAGAGCTGCTGGAAACCGGCATCGGCAAGCACGCCACGGTCTTTGCCGGCGTGCTGGACCATGAGCGCCGTTTTCTGCACTATGCGCTCGGCGCACAGTTGCCGATGCCGATTCTTCAGGCCGAGGGACGGAGTACCTATCTGGGTGGAAAAGGCCCACCAGTGGGCTTGTTTCCGGATGTCGAATACCCCATCTATGGCTGTCCACTGCCCGAGTCCTTTCGGCTCTGGTTCTGCTCCGACGGCGTACTGGAATGTCTGCCGGAGAATTCATTAAGCGCGCGGCTCAAGGAACTCGAGCACCGCACGACACATTGTACCGGCGTCGATGACCTGAGGGACGGGTTGGCGCTGGGAGATCAACTGCCGGATGATCTCAGTATGATGACACTGAGCGGTTTCGACCATGAATGAAGGGCGGATCAAGGCGGCATTCGAGTCGGGCGTATTCGTGCTCAAGCTTTGCGGTGACGTGCGGCTGACGCTGTGCGCCACGCTGGATGCGGAGGCGCAACGTCTGGCCGAGCTGCCCGGCTTGCGGGCAGTGATGGTGGATTTGCGCCAGGCGACCAACGTCGACTCGACCGCGTTGGGGTTTCTGGCCAAGGTGGCGATGGCGGTGCAGGGGCGGCTAGACGATCCGCCGACGATCATTGCCGAACATCCCGATGTGCGCCGCATGCTGGATGTGATGGGGTTTGCCCGCTATTTCACTCTGCTCGAGGCGCCGCTGACCGAGCCCTCGGAGCTGGATGTGTTGCCGCACGTCGAGGCCGATGAGAGCGCCATACAGCGGCGGATTCTCGAAGCCCACCGGATCCTCATGCACATGAGCGATCACAATCGACATGAATTTCAGCCGTTCGTCGAGCTGCTCGAATCACAGCGGACCAAGGCTTCTTCGCACAGCTGAGGGCGCTAGGCGTTCATGCCTGGGCGGTGTCATTACTGCCACGTTGCCAGCGATCCCTTGATCCCCGCCACGCCTTGCCGCCCCGGTGAGGCGTTTTTTGCGCTAGTTGCATGGCTTTCGTTGGTTTGCCGGCGCGTTCTCGATGATGTCCGGTTCGTTCTGAAGGAGACAGTGTGACGACCTTGACCGCCCGCCGTCTGGCTCTGCTGGTTGCTGCCAACACGGCACTGGCGCCATTGGCGATCGATGCCTACCTGCCGGCGATGCCATCGCTGGCGGCTTCGATCGGTGCCAGCGTGCATCATACGGAACTATCGCTCAGCGTGTTTCTGCTCGGGTTCGCGTTCGGACAGCTGGTCTGTGGGCCACTGTCCGATCGTTACGGACGCAAGCCGGTGCTGATGACCGGCCTGGTGGTGTTTCTGATCGCAAGCTTAGCGCTGACGCAGGTAGGCTCTTTGGCCTCGCTATGGAGCTGGCGCTTCGTTCAGGCCCTGGGGGGCGGCGCTTGCGTGGTCAATTCTGCGGCGATCGTGCGTGACCGCTTCAGTGGGCGCGAGGCCGCCAAGGTCATGTCCACCATGATGATGATTCTGATGATGGCGCCGCTGATCGCGCCAGCCATCGGCAGCGCGCTGCTGCATCTGGCGAATTGGTGGCTGATCTTTCTGTTTCTGGCGGTCTACGCCGCGTTCGTACTTTGGCTGCTAGGTCGGCATCTTCCCGAAACTCATGGCCGCGACCCGCAGGCGCCGTCGGTACGCCAGATTCTGGGTAACTACAGGAGCGTACTGCGTCATCGCGAAGCGATGGGGTATATCGGTGCGGTATCGATGTCGTTCGCCGGCATGTTCGCCTTCATTACCGGCTCGCCGTATCTCTATATGGAGCACTACGGTCTCTCGACCACGCTGTATCCGTTCGTCTTCGGCGCCAATATTCTGATCATGGCCTCCTCCAGCCGGCTCAACATCCGGTTGCTGAAGATCCGTACGCCCCAGCAGAACCTGCTGTTGGGCCTCGGCGTCCAGCTCACCGCCGGTCTACTGCTGGTCACCATGGTCGCAACCGGGCTGGATTCCATCTATACGGTGGCGCCACTGATGGTGGTCTTCGTCGGCATGCAGGGGCTGATCAGCCCCAATGCCATGTCCTCGATGCTCGATCATTTCCCTCACATGAGCGCCACCGCCACCGCTCTGCAGGGATGTCTCCAGTTCACCTGCGGCGCCGTTTCCGGCGCGTTGGTGGGGGCATTCGAGTTGGCCAGCGCCTGGCCAACGGTGCTGACGATGCTGGGAGCCACATTGCTGGCCAATGTCGGGGTCAGGGTCCTGGCGGGTCGGGCACTCAAACAGCGAGTGGGGCAGGACGAAAGTACTGCCTGAGCCGTTACCTGAACCCACATCATCGTTACCCGGCCTGACGATTGTCATCCTGTTGTCATCAAATCTTGTCATCGTGGCTGCGCGAAGGTTGCAGTACTCAAGCCTCAAGCCATATTGATGCTCATTGGCGAGCCTGAAGCTTCAGGCGATCGCGATGGCTTTTTCGCTAGAGACGAGCACGATCTCGAGACCTTCGCTAACGTAGTTGCATGGGTGTCATAAAACTGTCACGACACTGAAGTACGGTGTGCGCTGAGAGTATTGGCAACCTTCGCAACGTCGTTATCGCTCACGCATTCAAGGTGGAAACAGGATATCGCTATGCTTAAACATGTCTTCGCAGCGCTCATCTCCGGCTCCATGGTTCTCGGCGCCGCCGGTGTCCAGGCCCAGGACTCCATTACCGGTGCCGGTGCAACTTTCCCGTATCCGGTCTATTCGCAGTGGGCAGACGCCTACCAGGACGAGTCCGGCATCGGTCTCAACTACCAGGCGATCGGTTCCGGCGGCGGCATCCAGCAGATCGTTGCCAAGACCGTCACCTTCGGCGCCAGTGACGCGCCGATGACCAAGGAAGAGCTCGACAAGAATGGCCTGATGCAGTGGCCGATGGTCATGGGTGGCGTGGTCGCCGCGTTCCATGTCGAGGGCATCGAGGGCGACTCGCTCAATCTGGATGGCCCGACACTGGCCGATATCTATCAGGGCAAGATCACCAACTGGGACGACGAGGCCATCGCCAAGTTGAACCCGGATATGGATCTGCCGGATACCCAGATCACGCCGGTCTACCGTGCTGACGGCTCTGGCACCAACTTCCTGTTTACCCATTATCTGGCGCAGGTCAGCGAAGATTTCGCCAACACCGTGGGTGAAGGTAAATCCGTTGCCTGGCCTGCCGGTGTAGGCGCCAAGGCGAACGCCGGTGTGGCTAGCCAGGTTTCCAACACCAACGGCGCAATTGGCTATGTCGAATATGCCTACGCGGAACAGAATGATCTGAGCCTGGTGCACCTGAAGAACCAGGCCGGCAAGGTCGTCGCGCCGGATATGGACTCGTTCATGGCCGCTGCCGCCAATGCCGACTGGAAAAAGGCGCCGGGCATGTATCTGGTGCTGACCAATCAGCCGGGCGACAAGAGCTGGCCGATCACCGGTGCCTCGTTCATCCTGATGCACAAGGAAGTCCAGAACGCCGACGCTGCTCGTCAGGCGCTCGAGTTCTTCGACTGGGCCTACAGCAATGGCGGCGACATGGCCAAAAAGCTGGACTACGTGCCGATGCCGGAGAATGTTGCCGACATGGTTCGTGACAGCTGGAGCGAGATCAAGGATTCGGATGGCAACGCTGTCTGGACCAAGTAATCTCTGAATGACATGCCGCGACGGCGGGCGGGCAACCGCCCCCGTCGCGGCGCTGTATCGAATGCCGCCGGTTGGCGGCATGATGGCTAGTCGATGAGGAATGAAGATGTCCACCTCCAACGCGATTCAAGCCAGCGGCCTGGGGCATCTCAGCGATGCCACCCAGAAGCGGCTTCAGCGCAAGGCCCGCATCGATGTGTGGTTCGAGCGCATGTTGTTCGCCTTCGCTTTTGCAGTGCTGCTGTTGCTCGGGGCAATTATCGCGTCACTGATGGTGTCCAGCTGGCCGGCGATCCAACGTTATGGCCTGGACTTCTTTACGGAAAATCGCTGGGCGGCTAACGTCGAAGTCTTCGGCGCGCTGCCGGCAATCTACGGTACGCTGCTGACGTCGTTCATCGCGATCGTCATAGCGGTACCCATCTCTTTTGGCATTGCCATCTTTCTGACCGAGCAATGCCCCGGATTTCTGCGCCAACCGCTGAGTACCTTGATCGAGCTGCTGGCGGGTATACCTTCGATCATCTATGGCATGTGGGGCATGGAGGTGCTGGCGCCACTGCTGCGCACCTGGTTCCCCACGGTCTTTCCTGCCGGCACCGGTCTGACGACGGCGGGTATCATTCTGGCGGTGATGATCATTCCGTTCATTACCGCCGTGAGCCGGGACGTGATCAATACCGTGCCCGCGGTCATGCGTGAGTCCGCCTATGGTCTGGGCTGCACTACCTGGGAAGTCACCCGCAGCGTTATCCTGCCGTCAGTGAAGACTGGCCTGGTCGGTGGGGTCGTGCTGGGACTCGGGCGTGCGCTGGGCGAAACCATGGCCGTGACGTTCGTCATCGGTAATAACCTGTTCCTCAACACCACCTTGACCGGGCAGGGCACCTCGATCGCGGCCCTGATCGCCAATCAGTTTTCCGAATCTGACGGCTCTCAGCGCTCGGCGCTGCTGGCATTGGGTCTGATTCTGTTCCTGATCACCTTCGCGGTACTGGCTTTCGCGCGCTATCTGCTGCGCAACAGCACCGGTCGACATGCCTGAGCGGCAGGAGAGAAACATGAATATCAGTCAAACGCCGCTTTATCGCCGCCGCAAACGGCTCAGTCAGTTAGTGATGGTGCTGTGTCAGGTGGCGACCCTGATCGGGTTCGCCTTTCTGTTCGCGATTCTGTTTACCCTGGTGACCAAAGGGTTGGGGGCGATCTCGCCTGCGACCTTCGTCGAGCGTACGCGGATGACCGGTGGTGGCCTGGGCAACGCGATCTGGGGGACATTCATCATGACCTGCGCGGCGACGGTGATCGGGACGGTCATCGGCGTGGCGGCGGGTACCTGGCTGGCGGAGTACAGTGGCAAGGGGATGATGGCCAAGGTGATCCGCTTCATTAACGACATTCTGCTGTCGGCGCCGTCGATCATCATCGGCCTTTTCATCTATGCCATGGTGGTGGTGCCGATGGGCAATTTCTCCGGTTGGGCCGGCGTACTGGCACTGACGGTGATCATCGTGCCGGTGGTGATCCGTTCCACCGAGGACATGCTGCGCCTGATTCCCAATTCGTTGCGTGAAGCCGCGGCGGCGCTCGGCGCCCACCGCTACTGGATCATCGTACGAGTGTGTTACAGCGGGGCGCGTGCGGGCATCCTGACCGGGATTCTGCTGGGTTTCGCGCGGATCAGTGGCGAGACAGCACCGCTGTTGTTCACCTCGCTGAACTCCAACCAGTGGAACTTCTTCGACCTGGGTAGCGAGATGGCCAACCTGCCGATGACCATCTACCAGAACATGACGATCAACGCCTTCATTCCCGACCTGGTGGCGCTGGCTTGGGGCGGGGCGTTGATCCTGACCGCTGCCATTCTGATTCTGAACATTGCGGCGCGCTATTTCTCGCGCCAGCGTTCCTGATTTCCAGCTGCGAGACTGCCATGACAGCCGAACTTCAACTCAAGCAGAAACGCGACGCCGACGGTCCCGGTGAGGTGCCAGCGCCGCAGATCGCCACCAAATTGCGCGTCGACGATCTGAATCTCTACTATGGCAAATTCCAGGCGATCAAGAACGTCTCCATGGAAATTCCCGAGCGTCAGGTGACGGCGTTCATCGGGCCATCGGGTTGCGGCAAGTCGACGTTGATCCGCTGCTTCAATCGGATTCACGACCTCTACGAGGGAATCCGTACCGAAGGACAGATATTGCTCGACGATTACGACATCTATCAGTCGGGCGTCGATCTCAATCTGCTGCGTTCGCGCGTCGGCATGGTTTTTCAGAAGCCGACGCCGTTCCCGATGTCGGTCTTCGATAACGTCGCCTTCGGGATTCGCCTGTACGAAAAGCTGTCGGCCCGGGAGCTGGAAGAGCGGGTCGAGTGGGCGCTAAAAAAGGCGGCACTCTGGAACGAGGTCAAGGACAAGCTCAAGCAGAGCGGGCAGGCGCTGTCCGGCGGTCAGCAGCAACGCTTGTGTATCGCGCGTACCATTGCGGTGAAACCGGAGGTGATCCTGCTCGACGAGCCGACTTCGGCGCTGGATCCGATCTCGACCGGCTATATTGAAGACCTGATCAACGAGCTCAAGCAGGATTACACGATCGTCATCGTGACCCACAATATGCAGCAGGCGGCGCGTATTTCGGATATCACCGCCTTCATGTATCTGGGTAGCCTGATCGAGTGTGACAACACGACCAAGATATTTACCCAGCCGAGCGAATCGCGGACCGAGGATTACATTACCGGTCGTTACGGCTAAACGTGTCGCCGGGCCGGAAGGGGGAGGCGGGGATATACGAGCCGCTGGCCTGACCTCGCGAAACCCGATCGATTCGTCGCAACCGGATGCCTCCGAGCCACGGCTCGGGGGCATCCGTGTTTTGTCCTTCGATAACCCTCAGCGACGATATTTTCGACACTTTGCACGACAGCAACGAACCCGCGCGGGGATCGTGCTACTGTCTCGCTTCACAGGATGTGTCACTAGGATTACCACTATGTCGCCCGGGCAGGAACCCTCGTTTCGGACCACCCCCGTCAATTTGATTCTGACCCTTGCGTCGTTGGTCATCGTCATTGCCGGGATACGTGCTGCCGAAAGTCTCATCATTCCGATACTGCTATCGCTGTTCGTCGCCGTGATCTGCACCTCGCCGGTCCACTGGCTCTACCGGCGTGGCATGGGCTCCCTGGCAGCGGTATTGATCACGCTGCTGATCCTGGGTGGCTTGCTGGCCCTGTTCGGCACGCTGCTGGCCAACAGCTTCACGATGTTCATGGACAGCTGGCCGGAGATGCAGAAACAGCTGGAAGGTCACTATCTCACCCTGTTGCAGTGGCTGGCGAATCAAGGATTCTCCGTCTCGCCGCAGGAGTTGTCCGACATGGTCGACGATTCCGGCGATCAGAACTGGATTTCCGGGTTCATCAGTGGGCTCGGCCTGGTGCTATCCCAGAGCCTGGTAATACTGTTGATGGTCAACTTCATGCTGTTCGAGACTCTGGACTTTCGTCAGAAAGTGGCCCGAGCGCTGACCAATCCCGGTCCGAGTCTGGAGCGGTTCACCGAGTTCAGCTACAACCTCAAGCGCTACATGGCGGTCAAGACGGCGATCAGTCTCATTACCGGTGTTCTGGTCACCATTTCGGCCTGGCTCGTCGGGGTACAGTTTGCATTGCTATGGGGCGCGTTGGCTTTCATTCTCAACTATATCCCCAACATTGGCTCAGTGCTGGCCGCGGTTCCCCCCGTATTGCTGACGCTGGCGATGCCGGATGGCGGGGCGGCTAAGGCAATGACCCTGGCAGGGGCCTATCTCACCATCAACTTCGTGCTCGGTAACATCATCGAACCGCGCATCATGGGCCGGACGATGGGGCTGTCGACTCTGGTGGCGTTCCTGTCACTGGTGGTCTGGGGCTGGATTCTGGGGCCGGTGGGAATGCTGCTTTCGGTGCCGCTGACCATGACACTCAAGATCGCGCTGGACAGTCATCCCGAGACGCGCTGGATCGCCAAGATGCTGAGCCCTTCGGAGCGTCGCCGGCGGCGTCAACGCAAGGCGCAAAAGGCCCTCGACGAGCTTGAGGAAGAGGTCGAGCAGTAACAGGAAAGAAACAGCAAGATAGCGAAAGTTGCATATAAAAAAGCCGCACTCTATCGAGTGCGGCCGGGCGATTCCACCAATGGCGAATCAGCCGTTCTGTTCGAGGAACTGCGTCAACTGGGACTTGGATTGCGCACCGACCAACGAGGCCACCTTGGCGCCGGACTTGAACAGCATCACGGTAGGAACACCACGGACACCTTGCTCGGAAGCGATTTCCGGCGCGTCATCGACGTTGACACTGACGACCTTGATGTCGTCGGCTTTCTCGTCGGCGACTTCGTCAACCACCGGCGCCATCATCTTGCAGGGGCCGCACCACGGTGCCCAGAATTTCAGCAGCACGGGCTTGTCCGCATTCAGCACTTCCTGCTCGAAGTTGGCAGTGGTGACATCGACGTTGTTGGACATGACGTTAACTCCTGGGGATATTGCGCTCTTATCGAGCTTATGGACGCGATGTTAGCCCTTGCACCTTGCGCTGGCAAATATCGTGGCATATCGCAACGATAGCCCCAGGTTATTAAAGAGCGTTTCCTCATACCTGTTGATTGGCATTTTTGCCTTCACGCTCCGCCGCATATTGCGTAAAGTAATCTACGCGCCGTTTTTTATGCTTTTTTTGTCGAGTCCGGAAGTCACGAGGTTGCCTATGAAGCTCCAACAGTTGCGCTACGTATGGGAAGTGACGCGGCATCAGCTCAATGTTTCCGCGACGGCACAGAGTCTGTTCACGTCGCAGCCCGGGATCTCCAAGCAGATTCGGCTGCTGGAAGACGAGCTGGGCGTCGAGATATTCGCGCGCAGCGGCAAGCACCTGACCCGCGTGACACCCGCTGGAGAGGCGATCGTCGAGTTGGCCGGCAAGGTGCTGCGAACGGTCGACGACATCAAGCACGTGGCGCAGGAACACAGCGACGAGCGTCGCGGCAGTCTGGCCATTGCCACGACCCACACCCAGGCGCGCTACGTGCTGCCGGGGGTAATCGGTGAATTCCGTCAGAAGTATCCGGATGTCGCGTTGCACATGCAGCAGGGAACCCCCAAGCAGATTGCGCAGATGGTCAGCGACGGCACGGCGGATTTCGCCATCTGCACGGAGTCGCTCGAACTGTTCAACGATCTGGTGCTGCTGCCGTGCTACCGCTGGAACCGCTGCGTGCTGGTGCCCAAGGGGCATCCGCTGGCGAGCGGCGAGCTGACGCTCGAGCGTGTCGCCGAGCATCCGCTGGTGACTTACGTCTTCGGTTTCACGGGGCGCTCGCAACTCGACGATGCCTTCAAATCCCGCGATCTGACGCCCAATGTGGTGCTGACGGCGGCCGACTCCGATGTGATCAAGACCTATGTCCGGCTGGGGCTGGGTATTGGCATTGTTGCGCACATGGCCGTCGATCCGGTGGCGGACAGCGATCTCGTGGCGGTGGACGCCTCTCATCTGTTCGAGAGTTCCACCACCAAGATCGGGATCCGCCGTGGCACCTTCATGCGTACCTATATGTATGATTTCGTCAAACGTCTGGCACCGCATCTGGACCGGGATACCGTCGAAGCGGCACTGGCGGCCGGGCCGCGGCACGAAGCCGAGCTGTTCAAGGGGATCCAGCTGCCGGTGCTGTAACGGGCCTTGGCATTCCCCGCGCGCGCTGACGAACGAGTGCTTGGTGGCAGTCGTCGATGATCCGTAAACGCATGAGCCCCGCCATTGGCGGGGCTCATGCGTTAGGGCTACCGGGTTAATAGCGGCGCTGGCTCAGTGTTGCAGATGCAGGCCGCATTCTCGCTTGTCTTCCACCTTGGTGGGATCGAAGTAATCGAAATTGTTGGGCAGATCGTGTTGTTGAAGGTACTGATACATCTGCTTGGCGCTCCAGTGCAGAACCGGGGCTACCTTCAATAGGCCATCGGCGTTGCGGGATAGCGGTAGCATGCGCGAGCGTTCCGGGGTGTCTTCGGCGCGAAGTGCCGTGAACCAGACGTCCGGCGCCGTTTCGGATAGCGCGCGGCGGAAGGGCTCGAGCTTGACCTCTTCGGTGAACGCGGCGTGGCGCGGGTCACTGATTTCCGGCGTCGGACCCTCGACGGCTTCCCGATGGGCGCGCGAACGTCGGGGATGATAGATCGTCAGGTTCAGATCGAGTCGCTGCGTCAGCTCCTCGGCGAAACGGTAGGTTTCCGGGGTGTTATAGCCGCTGTCCATCCAGATGACCGGGATGTCCGGACGAACCCGGGTGACCAGGTGCAGGATCACCGCCTCGAACGGACGAAAGTTGGTCGTGCAGATCGCCTTTTGATCCAGACTCAGAGCGAACTCGGTAATGGCCAGCGGATCGTGGCCGATGTCACGGTTGAGAGCGTCGAGATCGAACGCCATGGCGGACTCCTTCGGAACGGTCACGCCGCGAGGGGCGGAAACCGGCGGGGCTTGGAATGACGGCCACTCTAGCAATCCTCTCGGAACGTCGACCAATACCCTTTGGTTAGATGGTTATATGAGCCGGCTCTCTACCTGGCCTAGAAGACCGACGCGGCGATTGTCAGCTGCCCAGCCGGCGCGTCGCCGACCGCGGCGTGATCCGGGGCGAAGAGCCTGGAGGCCACTCCACGTCTGCCTCGATGGCATAGATCTCCCGCAGGCGCTGCGGTGTCAACACGTCGCCGGGGCGGCCGCTGACGATGTGCCGCCCCTCCTTGACCACCCATAGGTGGTCGGCGAACCGCGCGGCCAGATTGAGATCGTGAATCGCGATGACGATGATCACGTCATCCTGGCGTGCCAGACGGTGGAGATAATCGAGCACTTGCAACTGATGGTGCAAATCCAGAGCGCTGGTGGGTTCATCGAGCATCAACAGCCTCGGCCGCCGTACGATGGCCTGGGCAATGGCGACACGCTGGCGCTGCCCGCCGGACAGCGCGGCGAGTTCGCGCTCGGCCAGCGGATTGAGCTCCAGCGATTGAAGCGCCTGCGCGACGGCGGCCAGCGCCTGTCGGTTGGGTTCGGCGACCTGCGTCCGGCGCGCGAGCAGAACCGCTTCGAAGACGCTCAGCGCCGCCTGGGTACTGGTGTCCTGAGGCAGGTAGTAGAGCTTGCGGGTGCGTTGTCCGAGAGACTGAGTCTCGAGAGACAGACCATCGAGTGTCATATGGCCGCTGGCCATCGTGATTCCGGCAATCGCTCTCAGCAGCGTCGATTTGCCGGCCCCGTTGGGGCCGATCAACGCGGTGATCTCGCCCGGTCGGGCTTCCATCCCTGCCAGATCATGCAGGACCCGACGCTTTCCCAGGGAGCAGCTGAGTTGGTCGATTATCAGGCTCATCGCCAGATTTCCTTGCGCGAGCTCAGAATCAGCGAGACGAAAAACGGCAGCCCGATCAACGCGGTCAGGATGCCGATCGGCAACAGGATGCCGGGAATCAGCGTCTTCGACAGAATCGAGGTCAGCGACAGGATCAGCGCCCCGGTCAGCGCCGACATCGGCAGGAACGCGCGCTGATCCTCGCCAACCAGCAGCCGGGCGATGTGCGGGCCGACCAGCCCGACGAAACCGATGGTCCCGACGAAGGCCACCGCCGTCGCCGAAAGCAGCGCACAGCACAGCAGCATGCGAAGCCTGAGCCGACCGACGTCGATACCCATCGCCTGGGCCTGAACGTCACCCAGGCGCAGTGCCGTCAGCTGCCAGCGGGCGCGGACGAAGACGGGGATCGTCACCATCAGTGCCAACCCCGCTAGACCGATCTTGCCCCAGCTCGCCTTGCTCAGGCTTCCCAGCGACCAGAACACCAGTTGTTGCAGCGATTCGGCGGAGGCTACGTACTGCAGCATTCCCAGCAACGCGTTGAAGAAAAACATGATGGCGATGCCCATTAGCACCATGGTCTGCACGCTGACGCCCCGCAGTCGGCTTAGTCCCCAGATCATCAGCGAGGCGAGCATGGCCAGCACGAAGGCGTTGCCGGTCAACAGCAGAGTGCCGGCGACCGGCAGCACGCCGAAACCCAGTACGATCGCCAGGGCGGCACCGAAGCTGGCAGCGGAGGAAATACCCAGGGTGAACGGATCGGCGAGCGGGTTGTTGAGCAAGGTCTGCATCTGCGCCCCGGCGATGGCGAGGCTGGCCCCGACCACGATGGCCATCAAGGCCACCGGTAGCCGGATATCCCACACCACCACCTGCAGGACGCGGGAGACCTCGGAGGGCGCCAGCAACGCTTTGGTGACGTCGCTCAAGGCGTAGGCCCCGGGTCCGGTGGCGATATCGAGCAGCAGCGACATCAGAGTCGCCAGGGCGGTCGCAGCAATTAGCCAGCGCTGGCGGCGCTGGCGCGCATGATAGCGGGCGACGGTAGACGTCGAGTCGGCCGAAGAGGGCGAAAAAGTCGTGGCTTTCAAGTCATGGGTCGTTGTTTGGCGATGGCGTCACGCAGCGTAAACCAATGAGATGTTACTGGGAATCGTTCTCGTAGCCGTCGGATGCTTCGAGCGCCTGCATCAGGCGCTCGATCTTGGCGAGTGTTTCCCGATACTCGGACGCTTCTTCTGAATCGGCGACCAGACCGCCGCCGCCCCAGATGTGCAGGGTGTCATCGTCGGCGACGACGGTGCGTATGGCGATCGAGGTGTCCATCCGGCCGCGTCGATCCAGATAGCCCAGGCTGCCGCAATAGACGCTACGTCGGCTGGGTTCCAGCTCATCGATGATCTGCATGGCCCGGTGCTTGGGCGCGCCGGTGATCGAGCCGCCGGGAAATGCCGCGGCCAGCAGGTCGAGGGGGCTCGCGTCTACCGCCAGTTCGCCACGCACGATGCTGACCAGATGATGGACATTGGCGTAGCTCTCCAGTCCGCAGAGCTGTGGCACCGTGACACTGCCCGAACGGCAGACACGGCCCAGGTCGTTGCGCAGCAGATCGACGATCATGATGTTCTCGGCGCGGTCCTTGGCACTCTGCTCGAGCTCGGTGGCCAGCCGTCGGTCTTCATCGGTGGTCGAGCCGCGGGGGCGGGTGCCCTTGATCGGCCGGGTCTCGACCTGCGAGTCGACCACGCGAATGAAACGCTCGGGCGACAGCGACAGAATGGCCTTTTCATCCCACGCGAGATAGCCGCCGAAGGGGGTCGGGGTGGCACGGCGCAGGCGCCGATACGCCTGCCAGGTACTTCCTTGAAACCTTGCGGTAAAACGCTGTGCCAGGTTGATCTGGTAACAGTCGCCGGCTTGGAGATAATCCATGACCTTCTGGAAACGCCGGGCATAGCCGTCGCGGTCGATATCCGCGGTGAAGGGCCGTGTCAGCTGGAAATCGATCTCTCGCCGGGGCGGATCGGCCTGCAGCCACGTCAGAACCTGGCTACGCCGCTGTGCGGTGGCGATGAGAAAGGCGCGCTGGCATTGATGATCCTGGATCAGCGCCCAGTCGTAGAGCCCTAGCCTGGCATCGGGTAGCGCTGGCCCCGGCTGCCGATCTGCCGGTTGACGAGGATCGTGGGTCGCCGACTGCGGATAGCCCCAGTAACCAAGCAGCCCGCCGAGGAAAGGAAGTTCCGTTGCCCGTTCCGCCAATGCTGCCGATAACGACGGGAGTAGCGCAGCCTGGGCATGATCGAGCAGCGCCTGCTGAGCGGCGAAGGGTTCGGACGGCAATGGCAGGACGGGGTCGCAGACCGGGGAGCCATCGGCGATGGTCAACGTGACCAGGGGGTCGCTGGTGAGAATGTCGAAGCGTCCACCCGGGGCGTCCGGTCGGCCGCTATCCAGCAACACGGCACCGGGTCGATGACGCAGGCGCTCGAATGACGCTGCCGGATCGGGAGCATAGGGGACGTCGGTTATCTCGAGCCACGCTCTCGCGTCAGCCATGAATGCTTTCCCTGACCAGTGAAGCGGCAACGCGGCGGCGGCGATCGTCATCATTGGATCTCGTCGCTCGACGACGGGGCGAGTTTATCGAGAGTCATGGAAATGAGCGAGGCCTTTGAAGCGCCGACAGGATGGCTGCGGCCTGATCAAAGTGGCAGCTCGGCGTCTGTCTGATAGGCAGAAAAAGCATTGTTAACGACAATGTTGTCGACAATGTCGAGCGACGGCATTTTCAACTCTCGACTAAAGTGCGATGTCCGCGACGTTTTTCCCATTGCCCGAGAAAAACGTGGCGCCTATGATGAGGACTTCGCTCTCCAATTGTTAACAACTTCATGCCTCAGTCAATTCTAGACACGCAGCACGCCGATACTGAACTCCCCGTGGTTCGCACGTTGGCCGAGCGGGTATTCCATCAGCTTCAACGCGCCATCGTTCGCGGCGAATTGCCTCCAGGCACTCGTATCACCGAGCCGGAACTTTCCGCCCATTACGGTATCTCTCGAGGCCCGTTGCGGGAAGCCATGCGACGCCTGGAGACCTATCGGCTAATCGAGCGTGTTCCTCACGTCGGCGCTCGGGTGGTCAAGCTGTCGATGGATGAACTGCTGGAGCTGTTCGATGTTCGCGAGGCGCTCGAAAGCATGGCCGCGCGTCTCGCTGCCCAATCGATGACCGCTGAGGAGATTGCCGGGCTACGTGACGTTCTCGCTTTTCACGAGCGCCAGGAAGATCTGGCCAGCGGTGAAGCGTATTACCAGCGGGAGGGCGATCTCGATTTCCACTACCGCATCGTGCAGGGCAGCCACAATCGCATGCTGATGACGCTGCTGTGCGATGACCTCTATTACCTGGTACGGCTCTACCGCACCCAGTTCAGTGCCAACGGTTCTCGACCGCAGCGAGCGTTCGTCGAGCACCATCGGATCGTCGATGCGATCGAGGCCGGCGATGCCGAACTGGCGGAGCTGCTGATGCGTCGTCACGTCAGCGCTTCCCGCGAGAACGTCGCCGCCCACTATGCGCGCACGCTGGGCGATCAACCCGCTTCCGACACCACGAGGATCGAACCATGACGCAGTCCAGCCCCGGTGCGCGTTTTCGCGCCGCACTCGCCAATCACCGCCCGTTGCCCATCGTCGGTGCCATCAACGCCTACAGCGCGATGATGGCCCAGTCGGTGGGGCATCAGGCTATCTACCTTTCCGGCGGCGGTGTGGCCAATGCGTCCTATGGCCTGCCGGATCTGGGCATGACCACGCTCAACGATGTGACGGAAGATGCGCGCCGGATTACCGCGGCCTGCGATTTGCCGTTGCTGGTGGATATCGACACCGGCTGGGGTGGCGCCTTCAATATTGCGCGCACGGTCAAGGAGATGGAGCGGGCGGGGGTCGCGGCAGTCCATCTCGAGGACCAGGTGGCGCAGAAGCGCTGCGGTCATCGTCCCAACAAGGAGATCGTGTCCCAGGCTGAGATGGTCGATCGCATCAAGGCGGCATCCGACGCTCGCCGCGACCCGGAGTTCTATCTGATCGCGCGCACCGATGCGTTCCAGAAGGAAGGACTTGCGGTCGCCGTCGAACGCGCCAACGCCTGTGTCGAGGCCGGTGCGGATGCCATCTTCGCTGAAGCAGTACATACCCTGGATGATTACCGGGCGTTCTGTGAGGGCGTCGATGCGCCGATCCTTGCCAATATCACCGAATTCGGGGCGACACCGTTGTTCACTCAGCAGGAGCTGGCGGAAGTCGGTTGCCGCATGGTGCTGTATCCGCTCTCCGCGTTTCGGGCAATGAATGCGGCGGCGCTCAAGGTCTATCAGGACATCCACGCCAAGGGGCACCAACGGGATGTGGTGGATTTGATGCAGACGCGAGACGAGCTTTACGAATTTCTCGACTACCACGCCTTTGAACGCAAGCTGGATACGCTTTTCGAGAGTGAGTCCTTGGAAAAAGGGCGAGGCTGAGTCGTTGCCAGCAACGAGATTATCGGAGGAGACGATCATGGCGGAAATGACCCAAGGCACCGGATTGCGGGGGCAGAGCGCGGGCACCACGGAGCTGTGCACGGTGGGCAAGAGCGGCTCGGGCCTCACCTACCGCGGTTACGATATCCAGGCGCTGGCGGAAAACGCACGCTTCGAGGAGGTCGCCTATCTGCTGCTGAAGGGAGCGTTGCCCAATCAACAGCAGCTGGACGACTATATCGCGCAGCTTCAGCGTTCGCGCTCGCTACCGGAGCCGCTGAAAAAAGTGCTGGAGCAGATCCCCTCCGATGCCCATCCCATGGACGTGCTGCGCACCGGAACTTCCACGCTGGGCAACCTGGAAACCGAGCAGCGCATGGAGGATCAACAGCGCCACGCCGATCGGCTGTTGGCGGTCATGCCGTCCATCCTCAACTACTGGTATCGGCATTCCCGCTACGGCGAGCGCATCGAGACCGAAACGGATGATGTCTCCATCGGCGGGCACTTTCTCCACCTCCTCCATGGCAAGCCCGCCTCCGACCTTCACGCGCGGGTGATGAATGTCTCGCTGATCCTGTATGCGGAGCATGAGTTCAACGCCTCCACTTTTACCGCCCGTGTCTGCGCGTCGACGCTGTCGGACCTGCACAGCTGCGTGACCGGGGCGATCGGTTCGTTACGCGGGCCGCTGCACGGCGGCGCCAACGAAGCCGCGATGGAAATGATCAGTCACTGGTCGAATCCCGACGAGGCGGAGCGTCGACTGCTCGAAATGCTCGAGCGCAAGGACAAGATCATGGGCTTCGGCCATGCGATCTACCGGGAGTCGGATCCGCGCAGTGCAATCATTCAGCACTGGGCCAAGCAGCTGGCAGACGATGTGGGTGACACCCACCTCTATGCCGTCTCCGAACGTGTCGATGAGGTGATGGCGCGCGAAAAGGGGCTGTTCCCCAACGCCGACTTCTATCACGCCAGCGCCTATCACTTCATGGGTATACCGACGAAACTGTTCACCCCGATCTTCGTCTGCTCTCGGCTGACCGGGTGGTGCGCTCACGTCTTCGAGCAGCGTGCCAATAACCGCATCATTCGTCCGAGTGCGGATTATGTCGGGCCGGAAAAGCGCGACTGGGTACCGATCGAACAGCGGTAGCCATGACGATGACAGTTCGCCAATCGACGACAGTTCCCCAATCGACAACAATTCATCAATCGATAGTCCCACGTCTTTCCGTCGCTGATGGGAGCGGCGAGGGAGCCTTACCGTCACAGCCAAGGACGCCATTTCATGAGTGCCAACGTCGATCTCAATCAGCGCCCCGATTACGACCCGGAACTTCAGGCCATCGCGGATTACGTGCTCGGCTTTTCCTTCAAGAATCGAATCGAGAGTCAGGAGGCGCTGGAAACGGCGCGCCATTGCCTGATGGATACGCTGGGTTGCGGTTTGCTCGCGCTGCGCTTTCCGGAATGTACCAAGCATCTGGGGCCGCTGGTGGAAGGCACGACGGTTCCCCACGGTGCTCGAGTACCCGGTACTCAGTTGCGCCTGGACCCGGTGAAGGCAGCCTGGGATATCGGCTGCATCGTTCGTTGGCTGGACTACAACGACACTTGGCTGGCAGCGGAGTGGGGACACCCCTCGGATAATCTCGGCGGCATTCTGGCCATCGCCGATCATCTCTCGCAACGACGCGTGGTCAAGGGCGGGGAACCGCTGTTCATGCGCGACGTGCTCGAAGCCATGATCATGGCCCACGAGATTCAAGGCGTGCTGGCACTGGAGAATTCGTTCAACCGGGTAGGCCTTGATCACGTCATGCTGGTCAAGGTGGCATCGACGGCGGTAGTCGCGAAGTTGATGGGCGCCGATCGCGATCAGATGCTCTCGGCACTGTCGCATGCCTTCGTCGACGGCCAGAGTCTACGTACCTATCGCCATGCACCCAATGCGGGGTCACGCAAGAGCTGGGCGGCAGGAGACGCAACTTCGCGGGCGGTGAGGCTGGCCGACATTGCCATGCGCGGCGAGATGGGAATTCCCGGCGTGCTCTCCGCGCCCCAGTGGGGCTTCTATGATGTGTCGTTCAGTAAGACCAACAAGGATCAGGCGATCAAGCCTGAAGCGGATCGCCGGTTTCGGATTTCTCAATCCTACGGCACCTATGTGATGGAGAACGTGCTGTTCAAGATCAGCTTTCCGGCGGAATTCCATGCTCAGACTGCAGCGGAAGCCGCGGTCACGCTACACCCCCAGGTGCGCGATCGTCTGGAAGAGATCGATCGCATCGTGGTGACGACCCATGAATCGGCCATTCGCATCATTTCCAAGGTGGGTGCGCTCGCTAACCCGGCTGACCGGGATCACTGTCTGCAATACATGATCGCCGTGCCGTTGGCATTCGGTAGCCTGACCGCCGAGCATTACGAAGACGATTTCCACCTGACGCATCCGGTCATCGATCTCCTGCGTGACAAGATGGAGATCGTCGAAGACGAGCGATACAGCCGGGAATATCATCAGGCGGACAAGCGCTCCATCGCCAATGCTGTTCAGATCTTCTTCAAGGACGGGACCCAGACCGAGCAAGTGGCCGTAGAGTACCCACTGGGCCATCGGCGCCGCCGGGAGGAGGGCGTGCCGCAGCTCAAGGAAAAGTTTCGGTCCAACCTGGCAACGCGCTTTCCTGCGCAGCGCTGTGAGCAGATCTTTGCTCTGTATGAAGACACGGCCCAGCTCGAATCGATGCCGGTCGATGCTTTCATGGAGCTCTGGGCTATATAGCCTGAGACGAATCCCGCCCGAGAGGGCGGTTCCCGAGACGGTGGTATAGTGGCGATCTACTCTAGACTTTAGTTTTTGTTCTTTCGGGGGTTGCCAACCGCAGAGTAGAAACGTAAAGTACGCATCCGCTGCCGCCGAGAGAGGTTTTCGGAGACAGTGAGAAGAATTCCAAGCGTTTGATTTGATTGAAGAAATCGGTTGACGCAAAGCGGTGAAGCCGGTAAGATTGCTTCCCAGTTCTTCAAGGATCGGCACCGACAAGCAGCAACGGCGCCAGGCAGGATTCGACAAGAAAGACGTTGACATCCTCACCCAGATCCTTAAAATACGCCACTCCTTACGGCGGCCCAGAAAACAAGCGCTGACAAGCACTTGGGTTCGACGGCAGAAGCGAAGCGCTTCAAGTAGGGACGCTCTTTAATAATCGATCAGGTAATTGATGTGGGCGCTTGTTCTCGCGTGACAGCCAGTCACGACATATCGAGGCAAGCGACTCGTCAAGATTCGTTTGGCCTTGAACCAAGTTTGGTCCGCTTTTCTTCTTGTTCTTCGGGACGAAAGAAGTAAGGACTATCAGACTTTAAACTGAAGAGTTTGATCATGGCTCAGATTGAACGCTGGCGGCAGGCCTAACACATGCAAGTCGAGCGGCAGCGCGGGGAGCTTGCTCCCTGGTGGCGAGCGGCGGAC